>NZ_JAUFQG010000004.1:672500-1008750 GCF_030409605.1 Simiduia curdlanivorans | reverse complement strand
CGGCCCACTAAGGCGGACTTGCCGGCATCGGCGCTGAGCAATAATTTTTCGCCGTCGCCAAAATAGGCGGTGCGCGGTAGTACGCGGATGGCGCTAAGTGCGGGAATGGATTGGTGTTTGTATTGTATTGGCTTTCCCGGTGCGGATTGCGATAGCTTGTGCAGCGCCTGCTTCAGGCGCAGCACTTTACTTTCGGTAGTGCCAATGGTGACGAGCAACGTAATGGTGTTATGGGTATTTTTCTCCACCTGAATACCGAAGTCGTTAAATAATTCGGTTTGCACTTTCGGCGCCGATAAACCGGCACAGCCAACGTCGATGGTCACCTTGGTGGTGTCGAGTTTGATGTTGTCATCTTTTACTTCTTTATCGCACAGGTCTTGCGCGCCTAAAGATTTAAACGGCGTGTGCTGCTCCACATAGTCGCGAATTTCCTGCGCGAAATTTAGCGTGCGCGACAGCACTTCGAAGCCTTCGATACTCATTTGTTTGCGCGCCACATCTAGACTTGCAATCATGCCGTACTGCGGGCTGGTTGAGGTGTGCATGTTTAAGTCTTCGCGAAACCGCGGCGCATCGAAATCTTTTACCTGATTGCCGATGTGAATCATGCTGGCCTGCGAAAATGCCGACAGCATTTTGTGGGTTGAATGGGTGACAAAATCGGCGCCACACTCTAACGCCGTGGGCCGCAGTTCCGGGTGGAAATTGCCGTGCGCGTACCAAGCTTCATCAATCAGCACTTGAATATCGTGCTCGTGCGCGTAATCAATAATCGGTTTTAGATCGTAGCGTAAACCATCGTAAGTGCATGAGGTTAAAATCAACAACCGCGATTCCGGGTTGGCGTCGATGGCGGCGAAAATTTTTGCTTTCGAGACGGGGCCGTAAACGCCATAGGTTTGATTAACGGAAGATTCCAAATACACCGGCACCGAGCCACTCATGATCATGGCGTGGTGTACAGACTTATGGCAGTTTCGGTCGACGATGACTTTATCGCCATGGCGCATTAAGTATTGCAGCACCACTTTATTTGAGGTGGACGTGCCATTGGTGACGTAATAAGTGTGGCGCGCACCAAAGGTTTTCGCCGCTAAATTTTGCGCTTGGCGTATCACGCTCACGGGCTCCATAAGGGAGTCGAGATTTTTCACGCTCACCGACAGGTCGGTGTTGAACATGTGCTCGCCCATGAAGCGGTAGAAATCCACCACCCAGGGGCTGGAGCTGAGGCTATCGCCGCTGGAGTGGCCGGGGGTGTGCCAAGAGTCTTTGGCCGCGTACACATATTCTTTTAGCGCATCGGCAAAGGGCGTTGCCGTGCGCTCAAACAGTTCCCGCCGCAGGGTGCGATAGACCACGCCGTAGTTAGATTCGGCACGGGAGATCACGCCTTCAAAATCGGCGTCTTCATCGGGCATTTTACTGGTGGTGATGAGAATGCAGTCAATTTCAGCGCGGGTGGCGCGCACCAGGTCGTAACATTCGTCTAGGTGCGCCTCGCCCAAGCTGCCTTCGTCCAAGGCGATGATTTGCGTTGCTCCTTTATACAATTGTTCCTTTAACTGCTCGGCTTTGCAGTGCGAGAAGCGCAGGCGAATGGGCGAACTGGTATCGGCCTCGGCCACTTGTTTGAGCTCGCTCACCCAACGGTTACCAAAGCTCGTTTCTTCCGTTACCAGTACCACGCGGCAAATCGCCATATCTCTTTCCTCTTGGTTACAACCGTAAAATCACAGCATCAGGACGCCCAGCAGCACAAAACCCACAGTACTGATTAGCCCCGCCTGCCCCGCATAGGGTAGTTGGGTTTTTACGTGGTCGATATGTTCGGTGCCTGCGGCGAGGCTGGAAACAATGGTGGTATCGGAAATGGGTGAGGCGTGATCGCCGAAAATACCGCCCGAGAGCACCGCCGCCACAAACAGCGCCGGCTCGGCCCCAAGCGCCACGGCGACGGGTATGGCAATGGGCATCATGATCGAAAAGGTGCCCCAACTAGAACCCACAGAAAAGGCGATAACCCCAGCAATCAAGAAGATCACTGCGGGCAACAGCGCCACGGGAATCGTATCGCCCACCAAGCCGGCAACATAAACGCCCGTTCCCAGTGCCTTGGCTACCGTGCCCAAGGCCAGTGCCAGCACCAGCACGACAGCAATAGGCAACATCCGCCCCGCACCTTCGAGCCAAGTGTGCGACAGTTTTTCCAGATTGGTCTGGCGCTGCACCAAGGCCATCACCGAAATGACCATTAATGCCAACAGGCTGGCCCAAAGCACCGCGGTGGAACCTGAGCCGGCGAGCAGGTTGCCATTGCCGGTAAGCCATAAGCCTATGGGCATGGCCAACACTAGGGTCAGCACCGGCACCAACATATTGGCGGCTCGCGGCTGGGCTTGCGCGGCGGCTGGATCTGGTGCGGCCACCACGTCTAAGCCCACTAACTCACCGCGTTCGACCCGCGCTTGGGCCTCGGCCATGGGCCCTGGGTTGTAGTTGCGGGCAATGGTAAAGGCGGCCAACGCCACGGCGCTAATGGCATACAAATTCAACGGGATGCTGGCTAGCAGCACTTGCAGCGGATCTTCCACCCCCAGGCCTTCAAGCAAGCCCAAATTAAACGCGCCCCAGGCATTTAGCGGGATCAAAATACAAATAGGTGCGGAGGTTGAATCGATGATGTAGGCGAGCTTTTCCCGGGCAATTTTGTAGCGATCGAACAAGGGTCGCGCCACGGTGCCGGCTACCAAGACGGTGATATTAGATTCAATAAAGATGACCACACCGATACACCAGCTCAGCCACTGGGCGCGCTTGCCATTATTCACCCAGCGCGCGCGCTCGAGCCAAGCAACTAAACCGGTCACCGCACCACTGCGCTCAAGGGTGAGGATAAAAGCGCCCACCACCAGGGTAAACACCACCACCCGGGCATCGCCGGGGCTGGCCAGCACCGCAATGGAGGCCTCGATAGCTTGCGCCAAGGCAGCCAGTAAGTTGACATCATTGAGTAAGAAATAACCCAGCCAAATACCGGCGAATAGGGCCAAGTACACCTGTCGTGTCGCCAGCGCTAAACCGATGGCGAGGAACGGCGGCAAGAGCGAAAGCCAGCTTGGGTCGGTCATAAAATTTCCTGCATGCATTTATTATTGTGGAGTGAACACTGGCTGATGGGCCAAGGGTTGGCCTGCCAGCTCAGGGAGTTAGCGCTAACTAACTGCCGATTCTAGTAAAGTTAAACGCCCGGCATCGGCATCCAACTCTGCCAAAACGCCTAACGGCACGGTGGTTTGGTCCGCCACATGGCCGATCATGGTGCCACGCAGCACCGGAATTGCCAAAGCTTCACAGCGCGAGCGCAACACGTCCTCGATGCTAAAGCTGTTGCCGCTGGCCTTCGCCTCGGTGAACTTGCCGAACACAATGCCATTAAGCTGCTGCAGCTTACCGGCCAACCACCACTGGGTCAGCATCCTGTCTAGGCGATAGGGCTCCTCGCCTATGTCTTCTAAAAATAATATCGCGCCCTTCACCTCTGGTTCGAAGGGTGTGCCCAGCAAGCTGGTCAGCACGGTTAAGTTACCGCCCACCAAACGCCCAGACGCTTTGCCGCCCCGAATCACCGTCAGCCTATTGGCTTTATCTAAACGACCAGGGCGCGGTTCAAATTCCGGCGCCGCACCGATAACCAAGGGCTCGGTGAAACGGGCCGGTTGCAGCACTTTTTGAAATTCCGCGACGCTGTAATCGGTCAGCCCGTGTGCCGCCACGGGGCCGTGAAAGGTCACTAGCCCAGTCTGGCGCTGAAGCCCATTTAACAGCGCGGTAATATCGGAATAGCCAAGTAACACCTTCGGGTTCTGCGCGATGCGCCGGTAGTCGAGTAACGGCAACAATCGAGCCGAGCCGTAGCCACCGCGCAGGCAGAAAATGGCATCTACTGAGGGGTCGGCAAAGAAGCTGTTGATATCGGCGGCGCGCTGTTCATCTGAGCCCGCCAAGTATTGGTTTTTCTCAAACACATGCTTGCCCGCTTGCGCGTTAAAACCGAGCGAGCGAATAATATCTAAGCCGAAATGCACCTCGTCTCGCTCCGGCGCAGGGCTGGCGGGCGCCACTAAACCTACCGTCATACCGGCGCGCAGGGCCTTGGGTTTAAGCAGGGCTGGTGTTGTCTTCGCTCCGGCCCAGCCGCTGGCACCGACAGCGCCGGCGGCTAAAGCTAGCTTGAACAGAGCGCGCCTATGCATGTGTTATCCTCGGGTTTCATCGACGTTACAGGTGAAGGAGTGAGCGCCAATGCTGGCGGAGTCGCATCAATATTGCCCCTACTGCGCAGAGCCTATCACTTTATTGGTGGACATTAGCGAGGGCGATCAGGAATACATCGAAGATTGTGAAGTCTGCTGTCGCCCGATCAATGTCAGCCTGCAGGTGCATGCACAGGGCTTTTCACTCTACTTGGCACACGAGAACGAGAGCTGAGCGCAAAGGCTGAGAATTTTCTGGCTATTGCACCCTTTAACGGTGGATTATCCCAACCTCGTTCGTCTTAACCCCTAATCGCTTGGAATTTATTACGTTGACCGCGCAAACATCCCACAAAAGCCCAGCCCTCATTGTGCTCAGCCTGGCGCTGGTGATTGCCCTCATCGCCATCGCCGTCGCCATTTTTAGCGGCACCGATCACTACGAATTAGAAATTCCACTCGCCGATATTCAGGTGGACAAACCCTACTACGCCGACTGGCACGGCCAGCAAGTGTTAATCGTGCAGCCCAACCCTAGCTTGCTCGCCGACCAAGAGGACTCGTCCATTTACAAGAGCAAAGACGTAGTAGACCCACCCGAGCGCACCGGCCGCGATACCTTTAGCTACAAGGTATTTGTGTTCGATCGCAACCAGGGCTACTTAATGTTCGGCTACCAAAAATGGTACAACGCCATCGTGCCCTGCGCCTCCTTCCACTACATCAACCAAGCCTTCATGAACGAAGACAAGGTGGTGCAAGGCGGCTTTAAGTGCTCGCAAAGTCTGGATGAATTCTGGCAAGACAAATTGGTATTTAACCTGTTTGGCCGGGCGCAAAACCGCGAGGTGCCGGACATGTACGTGCCCTACTATCGAATCGTCGACGACAAATTAGTTGTGGGTTTAAAATAGCGCTCTTTTGCCGCGCTACCTAGGAAGCCGTTGATATGGAATATCAGTACAAAACCCGCGAGGTCACCCCCAACCCAAACAAAGCCTTTGCCATTGGCGATGGTCGCATCAGCGGTTATGCCTCGATCTTTTTAGGCGCCCTGAGCCTCGCGGCGGTATTGGCCTACCTGTTTCCCTCTTACCTCACCACCACCGAGTTGCGCGCCGCCTACGATGCTAGAGCTCTGCAAGATGTGCTCAAGTACGGCATGTATTTTTCACTGTTTTTTGGCGCTGTGACCTTCCTGATTAATAAACGCAAGCGCATGGGTGCCGTGGGCATAGCGCTAACGGGCGCCAGCTTCGCCCTCGGCGGCTATATGATTCCGGTGGGGCCGGTTGAGCCTAAGCCGCTATCGCTGGGTATCGATTGGCTTATTCTCGCGTTTTTAGGCTCCACTGTTATTTTTACCAGCTTGGAAAAACTCTTTCCCAAGTACAAAGAGCAAGTCATCTTGCGCGACGAGTGGGGCTTGGACTTTTTCTATTTTTGCTTTAATCACCTGCTCATTTCGGCGGTGATATTGGTGGGCAATTACGTGGTTAGCCACTTCCACTTTGCCGCCAATGCCGAAGTGCAGGCCGCCGTACAAGGCCTGCCGCTGATGGCGCAACTTGTGCTGTTAATTATCTGTGCCGATTTTGTCTTGTATTGGGAGCACCGCCTGTTTCACGAAGTGCCGAGGCTGTGGCCCTTTCATGCTGTGCACCATTCGGTGGAAACCATGGACTGGCTGGCCGGGTCGCGCAGCCACGTGGTACAAACCTTTATCGAGCGCTCGCTGGCTATGATCCCCTTGTATTTGCTCGGGCCCGATAAAGCCGCGCTGGATTTATACGTCACCTTTGCTGCGCTGCAAGCCATCGTCATTCATTGCAACCTAGGTATACCGTTTGGGCCGCTGAAGTATCTATTGGTGACGCCGCAATACCACCACTGGCATCACAGCTCGGAGCAACCAGCCATAGACACTAACTACAGCGCCCACACGCCGCTGTTTGATCGACTGTTTGGCACCTATCACATGCCCACTGAGCACTGGCCAGCGGAATACGGCACCACCAAGCGCTTGCCGCGCACCTTTTTTGGCCAGTTCTTTTACCCCTTTCGCAAAGACGTTTAAGCGCTTGCGAGCAAGGCCAGCGCTGCTGCGCCTTGCTACTCCCCCATTACCTTATCCAGCCGCCCGCCACAAATGCGCTTTCAATGTCGGCGTTATTTCAGGCATATTGGCAACTAGCCTGCATAAGGCTTTAGCCCCCGTGGGGCTGGTCTCGAACACACCTAGGGGTCAGATACCCAATCTGGTCATGTACGAAAGGCGCCACTGGCTCTACGCTATAGGGCTAGCGTCTGTTTCAATTGTTTCAGCTAACCAACGAATAGGCTTATGACACAACCCGTGACTCAAATATTCAAAGACCCACAAGCGCTGCGCGCCGCCATTCGCAGCAACCAGTTCAACGCCAATACCTCCGGCCAAGCGCCCGGCTTTGTGCAGTGTAATTTGGCCATATTGCCAAAAGACTGGGCCATGGAGTTTCTGCAGTTTTGCCAAAAAAACCCTAAGCCCTGCCCCTTGGTAGCCGTTAGCGATACCCCGGGCAACCCGATGATGGACAGCGCTGGGCAAGATATCGACATCCGCACCGACCTGCCCCGCTACCGCATCTGGCGCAAGGGTGAGCTGGTTGAAGAAGTGGCCGATATCAGCCAGCACTGGCGCGATGACCTAGTCACCTTTCTCATTGGCTGCTCCTTTTCCTTCGAAGAGGCACTGGTGGCCGACGGATTAGAAATTCGCAACATCAGCGAAAATAAGAACGTGCCCATGTACAACACCAACATCGCCTGCGCGCCAGCCGGCCGCTTCCACGGCAACATGGTGGTGAGCATGCGCCCCTTTGTGCCGGCCGATGCCATTCGCATGATTCAAATATGCTCGCGCTTCCCCTCGGTGCACGGCGCACCGGTGCATTTCGGCGAGCCCTCGGCCATTGGTATCAGGCTCATCAACCAACCAGACTACGGCGACGCCGTCACCTTTAAACTCGGCGAGGTACCGGTATTTACCGCCTGTGGCGTCACCCCTCAAGCCGCCATCATGCAGGCCAAACCGGATTTTTGTATTACCCACAGCCCCGGCTGTATGCTGGTAACCGACATTCCTAACGCCAAGCTTGCCATTCTTTAAGGCCAAGCCACATTCTTGGAAGCGCTATGACACTGCTACTTAATTGCGATTTAGGCGAGAGCTTCGGCTCTTGGACCATGGGTATGGACGAGCAGGTTATGCCCCATATCGACCAAGCCAATATCGCCTGCGGCTTTCACGCCGGCGACCCGCTGATCATGAGCAAAACCTTGAAGCTCGCCGCCGATAATCGGGTGATGATTGGCGCCCACCCGAGCTACCCAGATCTGGTCGGTTTCGGCCGTCGCTCGATGAATTGTTCGGTTGATGAAATGCGCACCTTGGTGCTGTATCAGTTATCCGCCCTCGATGGCATGGCGCAGAGCACCGGTCAGCAAGTGGAATACGTAAAGCCGCACGGCGCGTTATACAACGACATGATGGCCAACCCACTGGTGCGCGAAACCATGATGGAAGCCGTTGCAAGCTACTATCGCCCGATGCGCTTAATGCTGCAGGCCACACCGCAGGCCGACGAGCACCGCGCCGAAGCCGAGCGCCTTGGTATAGAACTGTATTTCGAGGCCTTTGCCGACCGCTGTTACGCCGACGATGGCAAACTGTTGTCGCGCACCAGACCTGGCGCCGTACACAGCAAAGCTAAAATGCTCGCCCAAGTACAACAGCTCAAAAATCACGGCACCATCACCACGGTGAGCGGGCACACCCTGACCTTGGTCGTCGACACCCTGTGCGTACACGGCGACAATTCCGAAGGTGTAGCGGCTATCGCCGACATCCGCGCGCTGCTGCAAGACTAGAGGCCGCCAATCACATGACCAAGCCCACGGCTGCGGATCAGCCACAACCTTTAGACATCTGCATTGCCGGTAGCAACGCGGTCATCGTCTACTTCGCCCACAGCATCAGCGAAGCCGCCGCCAGCCAAGTGGCGGCGCTTACCGCGCAGCTCAAGCGCGCGGCACCGGCTTGGCTGATAGACCTAGTGCCGTCTTATTCATCGCTGCTGGTGGTCTTTAACCCCTTAACCACAGATCCGCTGGCGGTGAAGCAAACCCTACGTGCCTGTGCCACCCAAAACACCGAAAGCCACCAGAGTAGCGATCAAATCGTGCGCCTGCCGGTTTACTACAGCGAGGCCTCTGGGCCAGACTTAGCCAACTTAGCCGAGCGCGCCAAGTTGAGTATTGCTGAGGTCATCGAGATTCACACAGCCAGCACTTACCGGGTTTACGCCATCGGTTTCGCCCCCGGTTTTGCCTATCTTGGCGAGGTGGATGAACGCATCGCCGCGCCGCGCTTGAGCACCCCGCGCACCAAAGTACCCAAGGGCGCCGTTGCCATTGCCGACCGCCAAACCGCGGTTTACCCGGCCGAGTCACCCGGCGGCTGGAACCTCATTGGCCGCTGCCCCACGCCCATGTTCAAGCCAACGGCCACGCCCACCATGCCCGTGCAGAGTGGCGATTTGGTGCAGTTCTATGCCATTGACGAGGCCGAATACCTAGCCTTAGGCGGCAAACTATGAGCGCCTTAAAGGTTATCCAGCCCGGCTTTTTAAGCCTTCTCATGGACGCCGGGCGCCTCGGCCAACACGGCCTAGGTTTAACCACCGGCGGCCCACTCGATGAGATCAGTTTTTACTGGGCCAACCGCCTATGCCAGAACCCGAATAACACGACGCTGATTGAAGCCAGCGTGGGCGGCCTAGAATTAGAGGCGCTTGCCAACACCAGCCTCGCGGTTACCGGTGCCAATATGCCACTAACCATCAATGGCCAAAGCAAGCCGCTCTGGGCAACCCACAGCGTTAGAACCGGCGACAAGATAAAGCTCGGCTTTGCCACAGCGGGCGCGCGCTGCTATCTAGCGGTGGCCGGCGGCTTCGATATCGAGCCACAATTTGGCAGCACCGCCACCGTGGTGCGCGAAGGCATTGGCGGGCTGAATGGCAAGGCCTTAGCCGCCGGCGATCAGCTCGCGTTGGGCCAAGCCGTAAACACGATAGACGACCAGTATTTAGCGCTAGAGGCCCAACCAACCTTCGCCTCGAACATCAGCGTGCGAGTTATTTTGGGTTACCAAGAACAGCATTTCAGCGCCGCGCAAAAGGCGTTATTTTTCAGCAACAGCTACGAGGTGAGCAACCAGTGCAACCGCATGGGTTATCGCTTAACCGGGCCTGCCATTAAATGCGAAATTGGCGGCATCGTCTCGGAAGGCATTTGTTTAGGTGCCATACAAGTGCCGGCCGATGGCCAGCCCATTGTGTTATTACACGATCGCCAAACCATCGGCGGCTACCCAAAATTAGGCGCGGTATTTAGCGGCGATTTATACAAACTCGGCCAGCTAATGCCCGGCGCCAATCTACACTTTGAAGCTATGGACATATACCAAGCGCAAGCCGAACTTCTACTCGAACAACGCAGGCGCGAACAACAAGCGCTCACCAAAGGCACACCATGACCGATCACGCTTTAACTCTGTCGCAAGCCATCGAAGATATGTTGGTGCGACGCAACCCGCGCGGCATGAAAGACTTGCAGCCTGCACTCACCGCAGGCTACTGCGAGCGCGCCGTGCAACTGATTCAGCAGGCTGCCGGCACGGTACTCATAGCCACCGGTTTTCCGGTGGTGGGCACCTTCGAAACCGACGGCCCCGTGGGCGCCATCGCGCTGTACGATACCTTGGCGCGCATTGGCTTAACGCCGGTGTTAGTGTGTGGCAAACCGCTATCGACTGAACTGGCAAAAAAATACCGTGTACATGAAATTTCGGTCGGTAAACCCGATGATTTACAGGCGCACGAAGCCAAGGTTTTAGCCGCACTCGATAAGCTCAAGCCGTCGCTCATTATTGCCATTGAACGCCCAGGGCTTGCGAAAAACGGTCACTACCACAACATGCGCGGCGAGGATATTTCCGCCGGTACGGCGCGCTTCGATACCTTTATCGAATTGGCCAACTGCCCCTCCATTGGTATCGGCGATGGCGGCAATGAAATTGGCATGGGCAATGTCTTCGACTTTTTATCCAAGCTCGACATAATTCCGGCTGCTACCAAAGTCAGCGAGCTAGTCATAGCCGACGTTTCCAACTGGGCCGCGCACGGTTTGATTGCACTTTTAGGTTGGCACAGAAAAGAAGATTTACTGGCCCACATCGACATGGTTGCCATATTGGAATACTTATCCGCCGGCAACAGCGTGGATGGCGTCACCCGTAAAAATGAATTAACCGAAGACGGACTCGCACCTGAAATTGGTTTGCAGTTGATTGCAGACCTGCGCAAGGTGACGGGGTTTATCTAGCTACAGGCTGCAAGGCGGATGGCCGCCCCCTACAAGCTACAAGCTACAAGCTACAAGCTACAAGCTACAAGCTACAAGCTACAAGCTACAAAATTTTATTGGAATCATAGGAATACATCATGTCCATCTGCTATTTAAACGGTGAATATTTACCCCTCGACCAAGCGCGCATCTCGCCCTTAGATCGCGGCTTTTTGTTTGGCGATGGTATTTATGAGGTCATTCCCTCTTACGGCGGCAAGCTGGTGGGTTTTGGGCCGCATATCGATCGCATGCAAGAGGGCATGGCGCTCATTGAAATTGGTTTCGATTGGGATCACGCGCAGTGGAAAGACCTGTGCCAGCAACTCATGGCAAAAAACGGCAACGGCAATTTAGGTATTTATTTACACGTGAGCCGCGGTGCCGATACCAAGCGCTACCACGCTTACCCAGAGGGTGTAGAACCAACGCTGTTTGCCTTTACCTTCGAAATTGCTCAACCACCGGTGGCCGACAAATCCAAAGCCAAAGGCTACAAAGTTTCCTCCACGGAAGATTTACGCTGGCGTCGTTGTCACATCAAGTCAACCGCGCTGCTTGGCAATGTCATGCACTTCCAAAAGGGTTACGCCGAGGGCAATAACGAAACCATTTTGTACAACGCCAACAACGAACTCACCGAAGCCAGTGCTTGCAATGCCTTTATTGTAAAAAATGGCGTGGTCATCACGCCGCCGTTAGACACACAAATACTGCCGGGCATCACCCGCTTAATGTTGCTGGATATTTTGCGCAAGTACACCGACATTAAGGTCGAAGAGCGTGTGGTCACCATGAAAGAAGTGGCTGCGGCCGATGAAGTGTGGATCACCAGCTCCTCTAAAGAAGTGGCCCCCGTCATTAGCGTGGATGGCAAAGCTGTGGGCACTGGCCAAATTGGCGACGTGTGGTTAAAAGCCCAAAAAGCCTTTGAAGCCCATCGTTACGATTATTAAGATTGAAGCTTACAGGATGGTAAGTTTACAGTTTACAGGACAAATCAAAAGCCGATCAGCTTTTCCTGTAAACTGTTAGCTGTTACCGCCTTGCCCCACTGCTGTCCCACAGTTATGTCGCGGGAGAGTTTGGTGCCCGTACTAGCGACCGTCACCCGCATGGATGCGGGTGTTGAGACTACATGGATGTATTCACGTCGTGTCGCTAGTGCGGGCACCAAACTCATGTCCAAGTATACGCCGAGATGTCGCATCTATTGTGAGGCTTAAAGCCTAATGATGGTCATATCGTTTTTGTGGGACAGCAGTGGCCTTGCCCTGCCTTTAAAAAACCCAAGCAATTAAAAACCACAGCACGCCGAAGAACGCAAAAAAACCCGCCAGCATAAATTGCAGCTCGCCGAGTAAGCCATCGCCTGCGGTAATAGCAAAAAACGCGAGCGTGATAACTGTTATAAAAAAAGAAATAATTGCCGATTGTTTAACACCAACACCCGGCTCCAATTCTGTTTGCACAAAATCACTGATCATCGGCACCATAAAAAATAGCGCTGCAGCAACAGCAAAAAGTATAATGACAATAAAAATGAGTAATTTTCTGGCTTCATTTTTGTCTTTGATATCTGATGTCATAACAATAGGCGCCTATCAGGTTAACTCGCGAAATTTGTTCGGCTCTGGAATACCGTCAACTTCAAATTCAGGGTTATCGCCTGCGGTAAATACCGTTATTTTTCCAACACCCGTAATGCGATTTAAGAAACTCTGGTAAACGCGCACCGAGCGAATACTAGCGATGCCTAGTTCAATACGCTCTTTACTCATCAGCCCGCGCTCAAGCACCACTTCATTATCGACAATTTCCAGCTTGGTGGATTTACACTTCACGTACCACACCATTAATATCAAGATACCCACGCCAACGGCGCACAACAACAGGCAGAGAATGAAGCTAAAGGGGCGAGCCTTAAACATGGCGGGATGAGCAGAAAATTTAGTGCCCGGCGCGGGAGCGTCACTCATGATAATTCCTTAAAATAGAAAGCAAAAATATAGGTCTACAGCGCTGCGTTATTCCGCCCCGCTTGCTTGAAGAGCCACACTAAGGCAGGCCTGCGGAAAAGGCAACTTATGCAACTTATGCAATAGCAATCTCACCGCGCCGCACCTGCCCCGCCGACACGCCAAACTGCTTGCTGAATACGCGAGAGAAAGCTGCCTCTGACTGGTAACCCACCGCCTCTGCCACTACCTGCACTTTCTGCCCAGCGTGCAACTGCTCCCAGGCCAGCTGCATACGCCACCAGGTCAGATATCGATTCAACGTCCAACCACTCACCGATTTAAAGTGCTCAGCAAAGCTGGTGCGCGACATACCGCTGAGCTGAGCAAGGCTGTCCAAGCCCCAGCGATAAGCCGGGTCTGCATGTACTGCCGCGATGGCCTTACTCAATTGCGGGTGGGCATATAAACCCAAAAAGCCTAGCGGCTGTTCGGTCTGGGTTAGATGATCACGCAAGGCATAGGTGAACAACAGCTCCGATAAGCGATCAATCACAACGCTGCTAATGACCGGCGGCGCCGTGTCTATGCGCCGGCTCTCGGCTACTATCAAACCCGTTATAGCGGCCAGCCACGGCGCGCGCTCATCATTGCGTATCAACAGATAAGGCGGCAGGGCATCCAGTAATTGATCGCGATATAAGTGAAATAACCTCACCTCAGCACACAAAACCCCTGTGCCGATACGGCCATCGCCATAGGCGACATGACACTGGGGCACAGGGCTAATCCCCTCATCCACGCTGATCGGCTCCATGACATGATCAAATTCACGCGGAAAAATCACCAGATCCCCAGCTGTTAACAGGGCTTTGTCCAGATGACCCGGTATCGAGAGTAAACACTCACCTAGGGTAACGATATGAAAACAGGTGGCACCGAGGTTATGTGCCTTTAAATGCCAAGCGCCACACACCTTGGCGTTGTGGTAGATACTGACGTTTAGCCTTAGCAGACGAACAAAATCACAAAAAGGATGCATGATGTACTTTCTAGCAAGATAACTGACTTAATAAGCATTCATAGTCCGAATTATAGAGCGTAAATTCCCTCCTGCAATAGCGCGATCGCCTAGACAGCTGCAACCGCCCAGCCTCTAGCGCGCAAACCCCAAGTAATAGGAGAACAGCATGAACGCATTTACCCTCTATACCCCAGAAACAGCCGAAGGCGATGCAAAAGCCGTCCTGACCGGCGTCAAAGCTAAGTACGGCTTCGTGCCTAACTTATTCGGCTACATGGCTGAGGCGCCCTACACCATTGATGCCTACGCCTACCTAACCGACTTACTGGATAAAACCGACTTAAGCGCGCCCCAACAACAAGTCGCGTTGCTCGCCGTGAGTGTGTATAACCAGTGTGATTTCTGCACTGTGGCACATGGCGCTTTTGCCAAAATGCATAAGGCTAAGGCGCAAACCATAACGGCCATCACCGAAGGGGCGACCATTGAAGACGCAAAGGATAGAGCGTTAGTCGACTTAGTGAAGGCCATTGTCGACCAGCGCGGCTGGCTCAAAGATGAGCAACTTAGCGCTTTTTATGCTGCGGGTTTCAGCAAACGCAATGTGTATGATCTGATATTAATTGTCACCATTAAAACGTTAAGCAATTACGCAAATCACCTTGCTAAGCCAGAGGCTAACCCCGAGTTGGTAGCTATGTTGTAAGACATAAGGTCGAGCGGACTCAACGAAAAAGGCGCCGAGTAAACTCAGCGCCTTTTTTTAAGGTTTTGCCTGCTTAGCTGTCTACCTATTTATCTTCCTATCCCTTCGATCTTCCTATCCTTCCTATCTGGTTTTCCTCGCTCACAGGCGTTTACAACATTTTCACTTCGCGCTGTGGGAAGGGTATTTCAATATTGTGTTGCTTAAGCGCAGCAAAAATCGCTTTATTCACAGCAAATTTCGATAGAAATAATTTTTCCGTGTGCACCTTGTAACGATAGCCAATATTGACACTGCTATCGCCAAAACTCTCTATGCCAACTAGGGGGCTTATGTCTTCGGGCATGGTGTTTACGCTTTTGATCGCCGCGTCAATCACAGCTAATGCGGCGTCTAGATCAGAGCCATAGGCGATGCCCACCGACGCCTCCACCAAGGTATAGGCGTTTGAATTGTGCAATATTTCGCCAATGATATGCTTGTTGGGAATTGTGATGGTGATATTGTCTTCATTTACCAATTTGGTTAAACCCAGTTTCACTTGCGTCACTTGGCCACTCACGCCACAAACGGAAATGGTATCGCCAACCACAAAGGGACGGCCAATAATAATGTTGAAACCCGCGCCGTAGTTGGCAATTAAGCCCTGCGCAGCCAGCGATATACCAAAGGTTAATGCGCCTATGGCCGCCACAAACGGCGTCACACTGATACCGAGCTTACCTAGCGCTACAATGGCCACCATGGCAATCACAATAATCTTGACCGTGCTGCCAATAAAATGACTTAGCGTGACATCAATATTTTTTGCCAAACACAAGCGCTGGACTATCTTGCCAATTTTACTGGCGACGAAAAGCCCGATTAGCAGAATGATAACGGCGCCAATGATCTGAAAGCTGTAGTTCACTAAAAACTCAGTCGCCATTTTATAGACTTCTGTCATCTGTTCGAGTTCACTTTCCATGGTCGTTCCCTTGCCTCTGTCATGATCGAAAAGCCGATTGTATTAAATAATCACACGCCTTGCTGTTTGCGGCGAACATCTCGGGTACTATTAATCGGGTACTATTAATCGGGTACCATCAATCAGGTGCCACTCACTGGCTAGGCTTGATAAATATCCACAAGCACAACATTTTCTTATACGTTAAATAAGTCACAGAGTTTAGCAGGCCAAAAGGGAGAGCCCATGACAAATTCAACCAACCCCGATGCAAAGGCCCCTAATCAGGCACCGAGCTGGTCGGCGCTCGCCGCTCATCAAAAGGCCATCTCAAATCAACCCATCGCAGATTTATTTACACAGGATTCAGCGCGGGCTGAAAAATACAGTTTAAAAGCTGCAGGCATCCACCTAGATTTCGCCAAGAACCGCATAGATGATGTCGGCCTGACGCTCCTTGCCCAACTAGCCAAAGAGCGCGGCCTAGCTGAGCGGGTCAAGGCCATGTACCGGGGTGAAACCATTAACAGCACCGAGAAACGCCAAGTGCTGCACGTGGCGCTGCGCTCGCAGCTAGGTGAACTGCCCGAACATCTGCGCGACGTTGATGCCGTGATCGCGCAAATGACGGAGTTCGTAGCTGCCGTGCATTCGGGGCAATGGCAAGGCTTCACGGGCGAGACCATCACCGATGTGGTGAACATCGGCATAGGCGGCTCAGACCTGGGCCCAAACATGGTTACTCAGGCATTAACGCCCTTTCATAAGCCAGGTCTACGCGTGCACTTTGTCTCCAATGTGGATGCCTCCGACCTGAGCGAAACGCTAAAAGAATTAAGCCCAGCGCGCACCTTGTTTATTGTGGCGTCAAAAACCTTTACCACCACCGAAACACTCACCAATGCCAATTCCGCTCGCCAATGGTTGCTATCGAGCCTAGCGGATGAGGCCGCCGTAGCAAAACATTTTGTTGCCGTTAGTGTGAACCTTGAAAAGGTAAAGGCCTTCGGCATAGATGCCAACAATATCTTCCCCATGTGGGATTGGGTGGGTGGTCGCTATTCACTTTGGTCTGCTATCGGCTTGCCCATTGCCCTCGCCTGCGGCATGGATCATTTTAATGCCTTGCGCGCCGGCGCCGCAGCTATGGACGAACACTTTGCCAGCGCACCCCTTACAGAAAATATGCCAGTGATCATGGCCATGCTGGGGGTTTGGTATATCAATTTTTGGGGCGCTGAGTCACAGGCGATCTTAGCCTACGACCACTATCTCAATGCCTTTACGAAATATATTCAACAGCTCGATATGGAAAGCAACGGCAAAGGCGCCTACTTACATGGCGGCTATTTAGAGCACCACACAGGCCCGGTGATTTGGGGCGAGGTGGGCACCAATGGCCAACATTCTTTTCACCAACTGTTACACCAAGGCACCCGCTTTGTGCCGGCGGATTTCATTGTTTCACTCACCTCCCATAACCCTTTAGGCCAACACCACTCACAACTCTTTGCCAACTGCTTAAGCCAAAGCCGGGCACTCATGCTCGGAAAAAATGAAACGCAAGCAGCGGCGGAGTTCAAGGCCATGGGTTACAGCGCTGCCGAAGCAAAACAACTCGCACACCATAAGGTCATGCCCGGCAACAGACCCAGCAACACCCTCGTTGTTAATAGCCTGAACCCGGAAACCCTCGGCGCACTGATTGCACTTTACGAACATAAAGTCTTCGTACAATCGGTTATCTGGGGAATCAACGCATTTGATCAATGGGGCGTCGAGTTAGGCAAGCAACTGTGCAGTGAAATTCACCCAGCATTAGTTACACAGGCGGACATCGAAAAATTCGATCCGTCCACCAATGCGTTAATAGCACTGTATAAATCGGCAAACCCGCAAGCAAGTTGAACCCTATTGCTAACAGGAGACGAAAGGCAGCTAAATGACAGCTCAAAAAATCGCTCTGATTACCGGCGCTAGCCGAGGCATAGGCGCCGCAACTGCGATGTTATTTGCCGAACGCGGCTACGCGGTATGCATCAACTATTTATCGAATAGCGCCGCGGCAGAACAGATTGAACAGCATATTGTGCAGCGGGGCGGTCGCTGCATAAGCGTTAAAGCGGATGTGTCAAACGCAGAGGATGTTAGCAAACTCTTTGGTAGAATTGACGCCGAACTAGGCCGCATTACCGTTTTAGTCAACAATGCGGCGATATTGAGCACCCAGTGCAGGCTGGAAGATATTTCTGAAGCGCGATTTAGTCATGTGCTGCGAACCAATCTATTGAGTTGCTTTCTGTGCTGCAAAGAAGCCGTTAAGCGAATGTCTAGCCGCCACGGCGGCACGGGCGGCGCTATCGTCAATGTTTCTTCACTCGCTGCTAGAACGGGCTCGCCTAATGAATATATTGATTATGCTGCGTCCAAGGGCGCTGTCGATACGCTGACGAGAGGTCTTGCGCTAGAAGTTGCCAGCGAGGGCATAAGGGTTAACGGGGTTCGCCCTGCGCTTATTTATACCGATATGCATGCATCCGGCGGCGAGGCCGATCGTGTCACACGCCTGAAATCAAACATACCAATGCTAAGAGGCGGCCAGCCTGAAGAGGTGGCGCTGGCGATTTTTTGGCTAGCATCGGAACAGGCTTCATACGTAACTGGCAGTTTTATCGACGCCGCTGGTGGCTTATAAGAAGAGGGGCATCGTATTTATTGCTTAATTTCTCTTCTATATCCACCACTGTACCTAACTCAACCCTAACCAGGCACACCCTATTATTGGATCGTTCATAGCTGCGCCCTGTGTTCGGCAAAAAAATTCTCCAATACTATACTGTGTCTCCCCTCCGCAGAATAAAGGACTAGGCAATGAACAACCCCATAGGCTGGTTTGAAATCTACGTTAACGACATTAACCGCGCCAAAGCCTTTTACCAAAAAGTCTTTGGCGTAGAATTGGTACAACTCAGTGACCCGACCGACTCAAATATAGACATGTGGTCTTTCGCATCGGATTTCGAAAGCTACGGCGCCTCAGGTGCGCTTGTAAAAATGGATGGATTCCCAGCTGGCGGGAATAGCACCATTGTGTACTTTTCTTGCGATGATTGTGCGACAGAAGAAGCCAAAGTTCAGCCTGCGGGCGGAAAGATTCAGCAATCGAAAATGTCTATCGGTGAATATGGTTTCTGTACGCTGGCGGTGGATACAGAAGGAAACATTTTTGGCTTGCATTCGCAGAAGTAAATTAACACAATTTCCAGCCAAGATTGTGGCTGGATAAGCCACTGGCCGTTGAATCTAACGACAGTGTACCAACGCTATCGCTAGACTCAGCAACCCGATGAAATTTTTGTAGTTCTTTACCATTAACTCAAACCATAAATTCATATGAAATATTTTACTAGCCTGGGCATGGCGGCACTTCTCACACTACTTTGTGCCTGCAACCCAAAAGTAGAAACTGCGACACTAAAGCCATCTCCCTTAGCAGAGCTACTTGCACCCACTTTGGCTAGCGCCATTAGGAGCGCAGATGCGGCTATCAACACAGCCCTAGAGAAACCTGACTACGAAACAGAAACTGTCAAAGTTTTAACTAAGTTGAAAGTATCGTTAGCCCACCTAGAAATCGCCAATCAATTGGTTATTAGCGCCAGCGCAGAATCAGACAGCTTGGACCAATTAGCTAGTCACGCCAATGAAGTCCATCAACTGCGCAGTTTTCTTGAAGCTGACATCATCGCCCTAAAAGACACCAATGCCGCTGCGGCTATTCGACTCGGCGTGGTAAATGAACTTTCAGAGTTTTGTGAACTAACGGCACTGGATTTACGCCGCGCATTAAGCCCAACAGGCTTTTAAGTCCGTCCGGTTAACTGACGATAATATTCCCTCTCTTTTACGAGTAACTATATTGATTCCTAAGCGATTTACCCCCTACGTCTTCTCGTTTTTCATGGCGCTATTGATGTCCTGCCTAATGTCATTCGTTATCAGCTTGTTTAATGTAGGCTTGGTGCATAATATCCTTCTCATTTGGCTAAAGGCTTGGGCCTTTGCTTTTGTTATCGCTTTTCCTGCCGTAATTGCGGTTTCACCCCTAGTGCGGCGACTGGTGGCTTGGGTGGTTGAAGACTGATTGGTGTTGAGCTTGACAGAATCAGATGTTGCGCCTAGTTTGTCTTGACATTTAGGATATTAAGTAATCACTTCTACTTTTAGGAACTACGATGAACAAGCTTGTTCTGATTTTAATCGCCATCCTGCTACCACCACTTGCCGTATTTCTAAAGCATAAAGCCGGTAAGGATCTTATTATCAATATCGTGCTGTGTTTATTTTTCTACCTACCCGGCATTTTGCATGCACTTTGGTTAATTACGCGCTAACAACCTATACATTTAGTTGAATCGTTATAAACGCAGCAACTGATGTGATTTACAAAAAATCAGGCGAGATACTATGTCGGAAAGAATTTCAGATTCCGCTCTGAATGCGCTTAAAATTGCCTTTACCTATATGCCCAAGGCTATTGAAGTGACTAAATATGAATACGGTGACCGCGCTGAGTCAGTACTCGAACACATTGAAGCGGTACGAGAGGTTCTGCTCCTGAATGATGTAGACCCAGAAGAGGTTTACGGCGAGATAAACCCAGAAAGCACACCCAATTCCAGCTACTAATGCTTAATAGCTGAACCAATACTTGGCAAACAGTCCCAACACTAGGCGGAAGCGCTATGGATACCATCAGCTGGCAAGATTTCGAAAAGGTTGAGTTGCGCATCGGCACTATTGTTGAGGTACAGGATTTTCCTAAAGCAAAGAGGCCTGCCTATATTTTGCACGTTGATTTCGGTTCGAGTATCGGCATCAAAAAATCGAGCGCTCAAATCACTACCATCTATAGCAAAGATAACTTGCTCGGCAAACAGGTAATGGCCGTGGTTAATTTTCCCGCCAAACAAATTGGCCCAATAATGTCCGAGTGCTTAGTAACCGGCTTTCACCGCGAAGACGGCGCCGTCGTTTTAGCGGTGCCAGACGGCGCGGTTCCGAATGGCACTAGACTCGCTTGAGCCTCATTGAAAATCTGTTCCGACACTTTTCGCGCTTTGTTGTAGGCCGCCAACAAAGTGCTTAGATTAATTTTATTAGGGCTGTTAGCCGCCGCCTTTTTTAGCAGCACCTTTATTCTCAACGAGGTGATGAGCCTTGCTGGCGGCCATTGGTTTTGGTCGGCCTCTCTACGCTATTTCTTTACCGTTATTTTTCTTTCAGCCTGGTTGTTTTATCAAGGCGGCACGCGCCAATTTTTGGAGCTCATTGCACTGTTTCGACAACATTGGGCTTTTTGGCTCTTGAGTGGCAGTCTCGGGTTTGGCTTATTCTATCTGTTGATCTGCTATGCCGCCGACTTTTCTCCAGCCTGGGTTGTCACCGCTACCTGGCAATTTACCGTAGTAGCCAGTCTGTTTGTCTACTGGTTTTTCGGCAATAAAATTCCTAGGCGAGTATGGCTATTTTCCGGCTTCATTTTTACCGGTGTTTGCCTGGTCAATCTTTCCCATACGGAACATATAGATATCGCCACTCTTTTATCTGGCGGCGTACCCGTACTCATCGCCGCCTTTTGCTATCCACTCGGTAATCAAATGGTGTGGGAAGCGAAGCGCGGGCAGAACCCTAGAATTCCGAAAATTGACTCTCCTTTGCTCGATAACGCTCTAGTAAAAGTCTTTCTACTGTCACTAGGCTCGGTACCGCTATGGCTAATCGTCGGCAGCTTCATTCAACCGCCAGCACCTAGTCTATCGCAGGTTTTCAATACCGGACTTGTAGCACTGCTATCGGGTGTTATCGCAACCGGGATTTTCTTGCACGCGCGGCAAAAGGCGACCAATACCTCAGAGCTTGCCGCCATAGATGCAACCCAGGCAGGAGAAGTTATTTTCGCACTCGCGGGCGGCATGTTGTTTTTGAACGCAGGTTTCCCCACTCATTCGGCGCTGATCGGCCTAGTGATATTAATAGCTGGCCTAGTGTTGTTGGTTAAATACCAACGGCGCTAAGCCAGTGGCTCAATCACTGAATAAGCATTTGCCCCACCACGCCAACGGTAAAGCCCAGCACCGCCCCCATAGGCGGCAAGCGATGATTTTCCAACTTTGCCTGTGGAGCTATGTCGCTAAAAACTGAGTAGAGAATACCACCGGCCGCAACCAGCATAATGACGGCTAGTGTCGTTGCTTGATCGGCGAGCAGGGTGTAGCCCATCCAAGCCGCCAACGGACCGGACAAGGCCATGATAGAGAATAAGGTAATGATTGTTTGAGCCGAAAGATTCGAGTGTTCCTTTAACTCGCGGTAGGCGTTAAAGCCTTCCGGTAAATTTTGCAGTGCCATAAGCAATACTAATAGCGCGACGCCTTCACCACCCATCGCAATCATCGCGCCCAAGGCAATAGATTCTGGAATAAAATCCGACATCATGGCCAACATTTGACCGGCAGAAGTTTTATGTTTATCGAGCCAACGCTCTAGCCCCATCAATAAAAGCCCGCCTAACAACAAACAGGTTGCGGCAGTGGAGCTGCTTACCTCGGCCATTCCCTCCGGCACCAGAATCAGTGCCACAGCACTCAATAGTGCACCGCCACCGAATGCGATAACACCGTGGCGAAATTCAGATTCCAACCATTGCGCTTGGATATGTTCAAAGCGCGCCGCTATGGCCCCTATCGGCATCGCGATGCCTGCTGCCAAACTCATCCCGAGCAACGTCAACAGCGTGGTGTCCATTGAATCTCCTTTAACTATTCGTCCTTTTATAATGTTTACTATTTTTTACAGCTTTTACGCTAGACGATGCTCTTCATTTTAGTTTTTGCCATCAAAACAAAAAATATGCCCCCCAGCACCCAGATTGAGGCGATGATCAATCTCAGCTCAATAGGTTCGAACACGAATAGAGCGCCGCCTATAGCCGCTAAAATGGGCACTAGAAGTTGTACCACACCAGCCTGTATTGCCGACAAACCGGCCAATGCGCTGTACCAAATGGCATAGCCAAGGCCGGAGGCAAGCGCACCCGATAGAAGCGCCAAGTAAATGCCTTTAGGGCTTATTTGCATGTGCGCAAATGCAATGGCTACAAGCAATGCACAAAAAGCTAAGCTGCGAATAAAATTGCCCATGGTAGCGACAAGAGGCAAGCGGGTCTTTTGGCCAACTAGTGTGTAGAGGCCCCATGCCAATCCGGACAAAGTCATTGCCACCAACGCCTTCCAAGCGGGCGTTTGTAAATTTGGCCACATCAAATAAACCAAGCCACTAAACGCCATCAAGAGACCCACCCATTCCTGCGGGCGCAACCTATTGCCGCGCCAGAGAGTCGAGATAATCAGCGTGATTTGCACTGCACCAAACAGTAGTAACGCACCCGTACCGGTTTCGAGCTCGAGATAAGCCCATGAAAAGCACAGCGCATAAACAAATAGGCTCAACCCGCCGCACCAACTTCCCGCACCAACTGTTGCTTGCCATAAATTGACAGCGCCTTGCTTTTTAGCCGAGCGATATTGCAACCCAGCATAGAGAACAAGCAACGTTAGTGCGCCGGAAGTCAAACGCAAAATCGTAAAGGCATAAGGGTCGCTATTTCCATCGCCCAGCGCCATACGACAAAGCACGGAATTAGCGGCAAAGAAACCTAACGCCAAGGCCGTCATCAGTAATATACGAATGCCCATAGTTTACTCAGCTGGTTTTGAGCTGGCAGCATACCACGGCCTCTGGTTACAATGCCGTTTCCAACCCAATAGCTTTATTTATGTCATCAACCATAGCACCAATGAATGCCTACCAGAGCTTGCGCGCCGAGGTCATGGCGACATCGACTCGCGACTACAAGGCCAGAGGGATTCTCGCCATACGCTGCACGCGCTGTCAGTTGAAGAGCTCACACTGCATCTGTACTTTTCGCCCTGAGGGCCAGATTGACGCCGAATTCGTGCTTATTTTGCACCGCGATGAATTGTTTAAACCAACCAACACAGGCAGGCTGATTGCCGATTGTTTCCCAAAACAAACTCACGCGTTTTGTTGGGACAGACTCACGCCGCCACAAGCACTCTTAACCCTGCTGCAAGATCCAGAGCGGCAGTGCTGTATTATATTTCCCGCGGATGAAAGCGAGGGGCGCGAGGTCTATAGCGAACCGCCTGCGAGCAATAAACTACTGACGTTTATTTTATTAGACGGTACCTGGAAGCAAGGCCGACGCATGTTCAACCTCAGCCCTTGGTTGCAGACTATTCCGGCGCTGAATTTGGACCCTGCGGAAAGAGCGCGCTACTCGAGCAGAATAGCGGCATTTGATAATTATTTATGCACTGCAGAGGCAGCCGCCTTAGCCTTGGCCATATCCAATCAACTAGCCTCAAGCCAGTTATTGTTCGATTATTTTTCCGTGTTTAACCTGCACTACGCCGCCATGCGACAGAATAGAGCCGTGGACTCATTCACTCTGTAGCATTACACATAGGGAAATAACTTTTTACGCTGCTCAGGCGTTAAACTTTGCACTGCCCGAATATTGTTCTCCGGTATCGCCTCAGGGTCTGGATAGTTCTCCAATACTCGCTCGATGCTGTCTTCGCGAATTAAATGTAGTATTGGGTAGGGCGCACGATTGGTGAGATTTTCCGCGTCGTCGGCGCGCGTGCCGGCAAATTGATAATGCGGATGAAAGGTGGCCAATTGATAGACACCCTCGTAATCATGACGCTCTAATAACCAATCGGCCAAATCAAGAAATTGATTGTAATCGACAAAGTCCTGTAAAAAATTTGGAATAATCAAGAGCGTGGTTTCTAGTTGTTCGGCGTGGGTTGCATCTAGGTATTCCAGCTCGGTTAGCAATTCGGCCAACAACGCCTGTTCGGAGCTGGCACGGCTCTCGGTAAATCTAATGAGGTTCGCGCGCTGCGGCTTGCGCGCAAACGGGCATAGATTCAAACCAATAACCACATCGGCTAACCATTGTTGCGTTGCCGTAATCACGGGGCTTTGCGTGTTATTCACAGGTGTTACCACATGAGGTCATCGGGGATTTTATAGTCCGCATAGGGATCATCTTCTAAATCCGGCTCACTTTGCACCGGCGGCTGAATGATCATAGCGGGGTTGCGCTCGGTAATTTTTTCGGCAATCACCCGCGGCACCAATTCAAATTTATCGTCTATACCGGCAATCACCAATCGCCCGGCGATGAGATGCGATTGCACCTCGGCCGAGACGTAGATCTTCTTAATCTTTTTCTCAAAGGTAAAATTATACGCAATATCGCCGCCGCCTTTTGGCTGCTTGTTGTTGGCAATCAACTGCTTGATTTGCGCGGCAATGGCCTTTTGTTGGGCTAGGGCATTTCTCTCGGCATTTAACTCGCGATCTTTGGCGACCTTTTCAGCGCGCGCTTGCTCTACCGCTAACTTGGTTTCATCCACCTGAGGCTGAGAAGACTTTTTCGCCACTTTGTTTTGCTTGCGTTTATCTTTGCCAATTTGCTTAGCTTTTTTGCCGTCGATAAGGCCTGCTTTTAGCAGTTGATCTTGTAGCGAAGTCATAGTCGTTCCAAAAATAAGAGGTGACGTTAAAGCGCTAGGGCCATTAACCAAAAGCTGCACATTAGACCAATAGCCCAGATGGTAGAACGCAACTTGTCCCAATTTAACCAGTACAGGCACATGTAAATAACACGTGCAGCAATAAACACAATACAGAGATTATCCACCGACGCTTGAGGCGCGTTGGCCCATAGTGCCACCAGCACACCAGCGGCAAATAGCGGAAATGCCTCTATGGCATTCTGGTGCGCACCCATAGCCCGGGCGCCAAAACCCGTTAACCGACTCTGTTGGGCTCGCGGGTGGCTATTATCGTAATTTCCGTCCAGCTTGGCCATAGCAATGGCGACCGGGATTTTAGTGACATAAATAAGTGCGGCAGCAGCAATGAGGCAAATAATAGCGATGGACATAAGGCGCTCCAGATAAGTCTGAAGTACAAGAATAACAGCTTTTTGGGCTTATTCGCTTGGTGCGGAAACACGCCTTGGTGCAAGCTCGCCAGCTACCCTCTCGTTCAATACATTGTGCGGCTAGGCTCAATGATCCATTTGCAACTCGGAGCGTAGATAATGCCGCAAACTGAGTTCAGGCCCCGTGCTAAAGGTCTGATCGAGCAAGCTAGCCTGTGTTATCCGGTCCATACGAAAATTGCGATAGGCTTGGCGCAACTCACACCAAGCCAACAACATCCAGCTTTGCCGCCAGCCAATAATCGCTAGGGGATAGACACAGCGCTGGGTGTTAGCTGATTTAAGGCTAAGGTAGTCGATAGTCACTGCGCGTTTTTGTTCGCAGCCATTGCGCAGAATGAGGTGTATACACCGAAAGTGATCATCCTCGCCAACAATGGGGATACAGTAGGGTTGCTGATTGGCGCGCTGAATGAGCTTGTCTGGCAGTATTGCTCGGATCTTAATTTCCGCCGCTTCAGCGGCTTGCGCCAATTCCCGATCGGTAAAAGCTCGCACCATGCGCGCGCCCACGAGTAGCGCTAACATTTCATCCGATGTGAACATCAGCGGCGGTAAATCAAAACCAGCCCGCAACCGATAGCCAACACCGGCCTCGCCTTCGATGGGAACACCCGAGAGTTGTAATGCCTGTATATCTCGATACAGGGTACGAGTGGATATTTCCAGCACCAGCGCCAACTGCTCAGCGGTAATCACTGTGCGCCTGCCTCGCAATAAGGTAATAATTTGAAACAGGCGCTCAGCTTTTCTCATAACAGGATATAGCCTAAGGCTAACTACATTCCGCCATTTGGGATTGCATAACGCGGCTATGGTTCATGACTAGGCTCGATTCCTCAATCATCACCATAAAGTCAGATTGCGCATTATCGCGCATGAAAGCATCACTCGCTTTTTTAGCATTTTCCATAGAGCTCCAATACACCACGTCGCGCCATAGCCCCTGTTCATCTTGCGATAGGCTTCGATAGCGAAAGCCAGGTTGCGCCATCACCCAGCTACCGATGGGCTCGGCTGCACGGATAAAATCTGTGGCTTGAACGCCTTTTTTGGTTTCAAACTGTACTATTTCAATAACATCACTCATGACCTTGTCCTTGTGTGAGCACGCGGTTTTCGCGCGATTGATAAATGGAACAAGTGCGCACTTGTGAGGCCATCTTACTACTGCCCTACTGACAGCGTTATGTCAGTAGCCTTGAGCTTCGAGTGCTTTTTGTTTACGCAGCAATTGAAAACCCCAGGCCAGCGCAAGCATCATAATCACACCACCGATGACAAAACTGGCGCGGGCGATGGTATGGGCCGAATCCACCATGTTCATCCAGGTTAGGAGATTGCCCCAATCATGAGACTCCTCACCGCCACCGCCAACTAAGGGCAAGAGTCGGTATTCAGCATCGGCAATATAGGGGGCAAGATCGACGAAGCTTTGGCCACACCACCAAAGCGTGACGCTGGCAGCAAAGTTGTCATTGTGAAAAAAACTAAAACCGATACATAAACCCAGCGGCAACAAAATTTGAAACAAGCTGCCACCCAAAATGGCCATAAATCGACCAAAAGGCATAAATAAAACGTGGCCAAACTCATGAAAAGGCAGGTTGATATTGTGCATAAACGAGCCGCCGATCACCTGCCAGTCAATGCCATTGAACAAGAACCAAAAGGCCCAACAGCTTAAACCCAACCAAATAACGCCCCGCCCCCACAAGCTGCCGCTATCCACACGATTCGGTAACTGCATAAAATGCTCGCGCAGGCTCGTCCGTTGTTCCGGCACAATAACGGCATCACTGTCGTCATTTACAATTGGCCGCGGCCGCCATTTATTCATGGCGATACCACAGGCGGGGCAAATATCCGGGTGTACCGATGCATCTTTGGCTTGGCGTATATACTGGCACTTAGGGCAGGGCTTCATAACATCAAACTCCACACATTTTTCTGGTCCTTAACAGCTGCTTATATGTTATCTCTCAACGTTTAATCGCCTTTAACACCACAAATTTTTGGTTGCTCGCCACCACCATACTGTTACCAAAGAGATGCTTGATGTGGTCCTTGTAGGGCAAATGGCGATTGCCCACCAGCCAGAACTCACCGCCCTGCTGCAAGGCTGATTTCGCATCGCGAAACATTTGCAGAGCAACGAAATCACCAACCACATTGTGTTGATGAAAGGGTGGATTACACACTATCAACTGGTAACTATCGGGCAATGCATTTGACATGCCGTCATCGGTGCGAAAGCTTGCCATTCTATCCGGCCAGGCACGGGTAAAGTTTTGCTCGGCACAGGCCACAGCCATGTAGGACTCATCGTAAAAATCGACAGTCGCCTCTGGGTACTTGCCCGTTGCCACTAAGCCGAGAATGCCATTGCCACAACCGATATCCGCAATTTTTTCAACCTGCATTTTTTTCGGAAAATGCTGCAAGAAAAATCGGGTGCCAATATCCAGCGATTCGCGGGAAAACACATTGGGATAGTTGGTAATTTGATAATTGGTATTTTCCAACACATAGTGTGTATTCAGATCTGGTGCTGGCAACCACTGGGTTTTATCGAGTTCGCAAAAAATTAACCGCGCCTTCTTTTTGGCCAGCGAGGTTTTCGTTGCCCCAAGAATATCTTCGAAGAGCTTAAATACACCCGCTGCCATATGCTTAACCATGCCGGCGGCTATAATTTTTGTATGCGGGTTTAACTGATCGCGATAGCGATAGAGCTGATCCTCCAACAGACTCAGGTTCTTCGGTAGCTTAATCAAAAGCACATCTATTGAACCCTGTGCCCGATCGAGACTATTAAGCCAAGTGACTTGCGTAACGTCGCCACCGTTGGCAGTTACATTTTTTTGCGCAGCCTGAGTTGAAAGATAAGAATCCGTAGCAAACTGCACACTACAGCCGGGCGCCTTTGCAGCCGCCAAAGTCGTCACTAAAGCACCAGATTGATCATTGAGAATCAACACCCTGGCACTCTCTGGCAAGCTGACTTGCGCCAAATGCTCGAGCAACAACTCGTCTGCCGCATCCCAGGCCTGTAGATTTTGTTCGCTGGGCGTATTCGTGCGAGACCAGCGCGAGAGCGTAAATGCTCCAAAGCTAGTGGAAAAGCCGTTATCATTAACCATGTTGATCATCTTTTTGAAGAAACTCAGGACAGTATAAATGAATTATCTGCCTCACATTACGGTAGAAACCGGTGAAAAGCCCAATGCAGCGGTTATTTGGTTACATGGACTGGGCGCTAGCGGCCATGATTTTGAATCCTTAGTGCCCCATTTGCAGCTACCCGCTAGTCTGGCAATCCGGTTTATTTTCCCCCACGCACCGGAAATTCCCGTCACCATCAACGGCGGCTATGTGATGCCAGCTTGGTACGATATTTTAGAAATGGATTTCGAGCGTAAGATTGACGAGGCTCAAATTCAACGATCGAGTGACGCCATTAGCGCACTTATCGAGCGAGAAATTAGCCGCGGCATTCCCAGCCAACGCATTATTCTGGCCGGCTTTTCCCAAGGCGGCGCGGTGGTTTATCACTGCGGCCTTAGCTTTCAGCAACCACTCGCGGGCTTACTGGCACTTTCCACCTACTTCGCCACGTGGCGCAGCGTACAAGTTCATGCCTCGAATGCGAAAATACCTGTGCATCTTTTTCATGGGAGTCAAGACACTGTGGTGCCCGAGGCAATGGGCGTAGAAGCAAGACGGGTATTGAAAGAAAAAGGTTTAAAACCGAACTACAACCGATACCCGATGGGCCACGAAGTCTGCTTAGAAGAGGTACAAGATATTTCTAAGGTATTACAAGCGTTGCTGAGCTAGGGCTTACGCAAATCAAGCGCATAAACCCGTAAATCTTTATTAGCGCTGAAACGCTTCAATAATATATTTTACGCTGGCAGGATCATCGATTGTCGACGGGAGCAAATAATTTTCTCCGTCGGCAATTTGTCGAATTAATTTTCTCAAGATTTTTCCACTGCGTGTTTTGGGTAGCTGCCGAACAACTTTAACGGTTTTTAAACAAGCCACTGCACCAATTTTTTCTCTTACTGTCGCGACTAGTTCAGCTTCAAGTTGGATACTACTTATTGTTTGGCCATCTTTCAGTATTACTAAACCAACCGGTTGCTGGCCTTTTAAATCGCATTCAATTCCCACCACAGCGCATTCGGCGACAGCATTGTGTGCGGCGATAATCTCCTCCATTTCTCCGGTGGAGAGTCGATGTCCAGCAACGTTAATCACGTCATCGGTACGCCCCATAACGTACACATAACCATCCTCATCTTTATAGCCACCGTCGCCCGACACATAGTAGCCAGGAAAAACTGATAGATAGGATTGCTTAAAACGTTCAACATCACCCCAAATAGTCGAAAGACAGCCTGGCGGCAAAGGTAATTTTATCGCTACGCTGCCCTGCTCTTGAGCTCCAACTTGCTGGCCACTAACATCTAAAATCTGCACATCAAAGCCTGGTACCGGCAGTGTCGCAGAGCCCGCTTTAACTGGCATGACTTCTATACCCATAAGATTTGCACAAATTGCCCAGCCCGTTTCCGTCTGCCACCAGTGATCGATTACTGGTAAGCCTAGTAAATTTTTAATCCAATGATAGGTGGGAGGATCTAAGCGTTCACCCGCCATAAAAACAGTTTTTAAACTCGATATATTATACGGATTAAGTAGTGTGGATTCTGGGTCAGCTTTTTTAATTGCCCGAAATGCTGTTGGCGCAGCAAAAATTGCACGCACTTGATATTCCTCTATAACACGCCAAAATGCGCCGGCATCCGGTGTACGTACAGGTTTACCTTCATAGAGGACGGTTGTCACACCAGCGATAAGTGGCGCGTAAACGATATACGAATGCCCTACCACCCAGCCGACATCCGACGCTGCCCAAAATACATCACCGCGCTGCATGTTATAGACGGCGCGCATACTGTAATGCATTGCAACCGCATGACCGCCGTTGTCGCGCACGACGCCTTTTGGTTTGCCTGTGGTACCAGAGGTGTAAAGAATATAGAGCGGATCTGTCGCCTTCACGGCCACACAATCGGCGGGCGTTGCATTTTTTAGTGCGCCTTGCCAATCGATATCTCGATCGGGCACGAGTTCTGCAGGTGCAATCGAGCGCTGATAGACTAAACAATGCGTGGGTTTATGGGTCGCTAAAAGAATGGCCTGATCTAACATAGGCTTGTACGCAATAACTTTATCGATCTCTAAACCGCAACTGGCAGTTAGAATAACTTTCGGCTGCGCATCGTCAATACGTATGGCCAATTCGGTGGCCGAGAAGCCACCAAACACCACCGAGTGTATCGCCCCAATGCGCGCGCAAGCTAACATGGCAATTGCTGCTTGTGGAATCATTGGCATGTAGATAATGACCCGATCGCCTTGGCTTACGCCGAGACTAATCAGAGCGCCGGCGCAATGTGCGACCTCATCGCGCAATTGGTTATAGGTGAAAGATTGCTTGGTACCGGTTACCGGGGAATCATAGTAAAGCGCTATTTGATCGCCATAACCTTGCTCAATATGTACATCGAGAGCTAGATAACAGCTATTCATTTCGCCATCGACAAACCAACGATCGATGCCGCTTTGATCTTTTTCTAAGATAATCTTCGGCGCTCTATGCCACGTTAAAGCGCGAGCTTGTTCGCGCCAAAATGCCTCAGGATTAGAAAGAGATTTTTGATATTCCTGTCGATAGCTCATACATCACCTCATGTATACAAACAGTATATGAGGCTTGCATTGAGGAACAACCCAGACCTTAGTCGATGCAACTAAGGTCTATAGATCACGCTATCATGAAGTCGAATAATACCGCTTTTATGAACCATTGCAGTAATACCTCCATGACCACGCATCGCGTTATAACCACCGGGGCCAAGTATTTCCTCCATGCGCGAGCAGGGATGAGCCAAACCACTACCCTGAAATACCGCCCCGCCAATTTGAAACAATTTATCTTTTAGCGCTAGAAGATTAATGCCCTTTACCACGATATTTCTTCGCAAGCGCGCGGGATCTAATTGGCTAAAGCCAACCATTGATGCAATCGCTGGTAAATGCTCCGCCTGAATCAGCGTCACTTGGCGCTTGCCGTTGATGCTTTTGTAGCGATCGCCAACTAGCCCTTTGCCGGCTTCGGCCATCACACTGTCGACAATTAGCATAGCCGCTCGCCGCTCTGGCCGAACCGCCAACCATTGCACGCGGCCCTGTTGAGGCAGCGTTTGCAACAACTGCCCTAAGCCTGTTTCAAGCACGATTTAATGCAACAAATTGAACCGGCATAAGGCCTGCTGTTTTATAAGCATCCAGCACCCGAACATTAATATCTGTAGCAAATTTTTTCTCTAGACGGACATCTAGCACATAGGCTTTTACAGTGACTTTTATTACCGGATTGCCCCATTCAAGTGCCGACTCAAGATTGATCGCGATTGGTTTTTTAAGAAAGGTAAAAGGCGAGCACAGGGTAGCTTCGTGTGCTAAACGCATGGCTAACATATGATCGGCATGAGCCGGCAACATAAAGCTAACTGAAATTTGCTCATCCAGTGCACCACTATTGGAGTTGGATACCGCGCCTTTAAGCGCCTCCGCATTCGGTACCATGATAGTGTTGTCGTCAAAGGTGCGCAGCCAAGTTACGCTCCACTCTAGCTTTACTACCTCGCCGTAATGACCCGCGAGGGTGACCATGTCGCCGACGCGATAGGGCGGGTTAATCATAATGATCAAGCCCGCCACCATATTTTTAATGGGTTCTTGCGCAGCCAAACCAATGGCCAAGCCGGCCGAACCCAGTACTGCAAATAGCACACTTTCGTGGGGCGCAATAATACCGACAATGGCGTAAACCACTGTGCTACCCCACAGCACAACGCGGGTTATGGGGTAAATGCGATTCAGCAACAATCGGTAACGGGGAAACTGTGCAATAAGCCGCAATAACACTATTTGAAACAGGGTCAGAAACAACCAAGCTGTAAAAAACAACAATGCGATAGCGGCAATTTTTTCTAAGGAAAAAATTTCTAGAATGACGTTTAATGTGGTTTGAATTTCTTCAGTTTGTTCCACGAGAGCTCCTTAATAGAGTCTATTGCTGAGCACGAGATGTGACACCATCGCCTGTGCAAGTATGGGCGAAATGTAATAGCTATTACTCGTGTAATGTTCATCCGTGGCGATTCGGTGCAGTATGCCGGCTCGGCACAATCGTTCTAGGCGCAGCACACTTTGCTCTGGGCTTATTCGAAAAAGTGTTTCGTGATCGACATGCGCCATCACACCGTGGACAAAAATCTCAGCCAAACTAAACAACTCTTCTTCACTACAGCTTTTAATCACACTGGTATCTAAGTGAGAGAATTCGCTAAGCCGAAACGCGTCGGCATCTGGTTCCTTTTCCATGGCGAATAAGAGAAAAAAGAACGCCATTTCGGGCAGGCCATTAGAAAGATCGTGCAATTGTTTAAATCGGACAGGCATTGGATCTGGTTTATCCTTCTCCAGCTCGAGGCGCTCACACCACTCGAAACCCAAACCGTAGAAGCGGCGCTCAATCATTTCACTCATCTCACTGGCACTAAAATAGTCCAGCTCAATAATGCGATTGAAAAAGCGATCACTTTGATAGAGAAATGAGAGTCGCCGCCAAGCTTGCTTGGCACATCCAACTATCCAGCAATGGCAATGCTGAGTAGCCACCAAAATCGCACCGATGGTTTGCACGGCGGCCATATTGCCCATCTTGCGCGAGAGCAGCATGTGACCGTCGTCAATAATGATCACTCTGGGCGGACTGTTTTTAATAGCCAGCACCATCTCAGCGACACTTTCGGGTGCTTGCTCGAATTCAAAGATACTATTAATAAAGCGCAAAGCTTCTGCTGCCGAGCAGGGGCGTTTGGCCAAGCTTAAATAACTCAAGGTTTCCGTCGATAGAATTTTGCTGCGCACTTGATTAAGCAGACTCGTTATTCCGGCCCCATGGGGTGCGGTGATAGCCGTTAAACTAGCCCTACCATTGCGCCAGTCTTCCAAGGCATCAATCAGCCGGGCAAGCTCTTCTTCTCGGCCGACAAAGCGCGGATCTTGCGGCTCGAGGGGTTCATTGCTATAGGCCGCAACAACGGCGCTTGGCATCTGTGCAGCTAAATCCTCGCGCTTACGTAAGATAGTTTGCGGCGACAGTGCCGCGCCTGATTGCGCATCTTCCTCATTGTCGGTAGATCGACCAGCGCTGCCCAATAGGGAAACAACAAACTGTTGGCCGGTTTTCCATGCTGATTTGAGATTATTGAACAACCTAGGCTCCTATTGCCGGTAACACAGTCACTATATTTTTGCTGATTGGTTTACACTGACGCTCGATACAAGATAGCAGATTGGCCACGGCCAAAGCGCATCAAATAGGCAGCGCGCAATAATTTCATATTATTAGATAGAATTGGATAGCTTTCTATGGACCCAATCACTCAAGGCGTTTTAGGCGCTACCCTGCCCCAAGCTGTAGCCCAGCGTCAGAAGATAATTGGCGCAACGGTGGTGGGCGCACTAGCCGGTATGGCTCCCGATCTCGATGTATTAATTCGATCATCCACCGACCCCTTATTATTTTTGGAGTTTCACCGCCAGTTCACCCACTCCTTGTTTTTTATTCCGGTCGGTGGCCTGATCTGCGGCTTGGTACTGCATGCTATTTTAGGTAGGCGGTTTCAACTTAACCTTAAGCTCAGTATTGTTTTTTCTACCTTAGGTTATGCCACACACGCATTGCTAGACGCCTGCACCACCTTTGGCACCCAGTTATTTTGGCCCTTGTCGAGTGTACGAGTGGCCTGGAACAATGTCTCGGTGATAGACCCGCTGTTTACGCTTCCTTTGCTGGTATTTATTTATCTCGGCTGCCTCAAGCGGCGCCCAGGCTTCGCGCAGGTCGGTTTGGTTTGGGCTCTAGCTTATCTGTCGCTCGGCATCGTGCAGCGCGATCGGGCCGAAGCCGCGGGCTGGGCTATGGCACAACAGCGCAATCACGAGCCGATTAACCTCGAAGCCAAGCCTACCTTTGCCAATTTATGGCTTTGGAAAATCGTCTACGAAACCGAAGATTACTTTTATGTGGACGCCGTGCGGGTACTTCATACCACCGAGTATGTGGCCGGCGAAAAAGCCAAGAAGTTAAATGTTGGGGCAGATTTTCCATGGCTGCTAGAGCACTCTCAACAGGCCAAAGATATTGCGCGCTTTCATTGGTTTTCCAATGGCTATCTCGCCATTGATAACAGCGATGCCAACCGCATTATCGATGCCCGCTACTCCCTTGTACCAAACCAAATCAAACCGCTGTGGGGCATTACCTTAGACCCCAACGCCGACGAGCGACAGCATGTCATCTATTTTACCGAGCGCGATACGGGGCCTGCACAGCGCGCCAAATTTTTCGGATTGTTATTCGGTCATGACCAAGCGCCAGTGAAAGGCGCGATGGATAGATAGAGAATTGCAGCCGCAGCAATTAGGGCGCAAATAGATTTGAATGGTTGGCGCAGCAGACGCTGAACGAAGGGCTCGGTGATGGCCTGTTGATGCTGCGCCAACCACCCGGATTGAAATTCCGCCAGCAGCTGTTTCGCCCTGGCAAGGTCACGTTCGTCTGCCAACCAAATGGCCGCTAGCGATACCCCCCAATTACCGGCCGTGGTTTCATAGTACTCAATGCCTGCGTCATCCAAGACTCGACGCACTTCCACCGCCTCTTCGTAGGGCACATGGTGAAGCTTGAAAAGTAGTATAGCCATTGGTACTCAATACCCTTGATAGCGTTTATATTCTCGGTTGCGTCATCTGTGTTTGCAATTTCTGCGAACACTGTCGTATCTCTGCAACTCAATAGCGATTAAATGCGTCTGGCGCGGGTTTGCTTTGCCTCAAAAACGAGTGGTCGCTATCGTTATTAACCCATGTTTATGGCTTAATGGACACCGTTAGTACACCCAAACCACAAAAATAATTGTATAGGTTACAGGACATTGTTATGAATACATTAGGACGTTTAACTAGAATATCCGCTATTTTCGCCTTGTTCGCGCTGGTCGGTTGCAATCAAGATAAGTCCGCTGAAGAACCGGTTATAACGACACCAGAAGTGGTCGCGCCCGCTGCTCCAGCTCCAGCTCCAGCTCCTGAGGTAGCAGAGGAAAAACCATTCATCGTGCAATCGAGAGAAGCTCAGGTTAGCGCCCGCGTTGTCTCAATCGATCACGCTAGTCGCGATGTTGTGCTCGAACTGGAAAACGGTGAAGAGCGAGCGTTTACTGTGGGTGACGCCGCGAGAAACCTTGATCAAGTTGCCGTTGGCGATCTGATCACCTTGACCTTTTTTGAAAACATTAGCATCGAAGTCGTTGACGGCGAAGGCTTGGAAGCTGGTGGCGCCACGCTGGCCGCCGCCGCTCGCGCCGAAGAGGGTGAAACCCCCGCTGGCGCTATGACGCGCACCGATGTAGAAGTGTTCATGGTGGAAGCCATAAATCTTGAAGAAAACACGTTTATTTTGAAAAATGCCGAAGGTGAACTGCAAGAGTTTACAGCGCATAACCCAGACAATTTGCAGCGCTCTGCTGTTGGTGACGCGGTTGTGATCAGCGTCACAAATGCCGTCGCAATCGACATTACCCATGCCCAAGCCGCAGAATAATGGCTAGGCCTCAGAGGGGTTCACGCCCCTCTGAGTCGGGTTTCCATTCGCTTTTTTAATTTGGCGGCAGCCTTAGCAAGTTCCCTGGCCGTCAATGCCAGCCCTTTACTCAGGTCGGGCTCGCCGACAATCGATAACACATGGCAACCAGTTCGGGCGTTTTGCGCTGATAGGCCTGCCAGCGACCAATAAGCGGGTCTGGCATGTCACTTTTTTGCACCTGTGCAAAACCTACCTTGGTATACAAAGGCGCCAACTGAGGCTCGCAAAAAAGATAGGTGTAATTGCGACTAAAATCGATTCGCGCCGCCTGCAATAGTGCATGTGCCACGCCGCGACAGCGCCAATCTGGGTCCACCAACACGCCAGTAACTAGGTGCTCGCCGGACACAAGTGTACGCAAGCGCAAAGCCGCAATCGCCTGTCCGTCGTCTAAATAGGCCTGCCAAACAATCTCATCGGCGCGGGCTTTAAGGCGCTTATCAACGCGCTTATAGAATTGATTGGCGAGCGGTAGATCGAGCCCCTGCCGTCGCACAAAACTCAATTGCTCAAGGTTCATAGCGCTTTTGAATTTCCTTGGGCATCAGCGCCCGTTTTTGATCCATCCATGCCTGTTGCGTGGCGTACAAAGGCGCCACATCCACAGGGTCGATCAAGCTCAAGCCGTAGGCTATCGCTTCAAGGCTCGATAGGCCCTTTGCGCGCGTGGTTTTACGCAGGTGGTACTGGCTCGCTGGCGCCTGAGTAAAATGATAGCAGGGTAAGGCCTGCAGCCAGTGATTAATGCTCCAAATCTTGAAGGCTTTGCGCCAGGTCGCGTCGATAAAGATCAGGTGATTAAACTGGTGTCTAGCTACAGTTTCCAGTGCATCGCTCCTTTGCGCTGGGAAAATGACACAGGGCTTAACCTCAGGTGCCGCGCATTTTTTCGCTATAACGGCAAAGTCTACCGGCGTTTCACCCACATATACGCTCAAATTTGGCAGGCATAGTTGCGCCAATCTCAAGGTGTTTTTTGGATGCCTCTGCTCGTCAGGATGTTGTAACACAGAAATTTTCAGGGCACTTGGTATCACATCTGCGGTAGCACAAATGCAGCCCGGCGTCGGCAGCTGACACGCCTGACACAGGTTTCTTTTACTGGGCATAGCCATGCCACCTTGTGAGTCAGATAAATGATTCTCCCTGATCTAACAGCAGAGAGAATCAAACGCCCGCTAGCTAATCGGAAAGCTCAACTGTGCATGGCTCAGGTGTTTTTGACTTGGGCGCTGATTTAACAGCGCAAACCTCAACTTTTACGCCATTCACAGCTGCGTTACCGGAGATAGTATCAATATACTGATCATCCGTTAAATCATTGGCGCTAACACCCGCATGTTGTTCGGCGATATGCAGTTTAGTGGCCAACCTGTTGTGACCAAAACCATGGGGCAAGCTCACCACTCCGGGTAATAGCTCTTCACACACTTGCGCGATTGCCGTAACACTACCCACGCGGCTTTTTATCACCACCTTGGCTTCTGCTGCAATATTACGTGCCTGCATGTCACTGGGGTGCATGAGCAAATGATCGCGGCGCTTGCCCTTCACTAGGCGATGGTAGTTGTGCATCCAGGAGTTATTCGAGCGCATGTGTCGGCGGCCGATCAAGGTTAAGGTGTTATCGTCTGGCAGCTCGAGTTTCAAATCTCGCACGGCTTGAATAAACTGTCCGGGAGCCAAGCGCACCGGATTGTCTTCGCTGTACAAAGCCGCCATACGCGGCAGGTGTGGCCCTAAGTCAACACCGCTGGGGTGTTGCTCCAAGGTGGCTAAATCGAGTTTATGCGCGCCTTGCTGCAGCATCATGTCTAAGGCTTGTTCTGGGCTGATAGTAGGTTTCGAAGGCAGCCCCTTGAGGGTGCGAATCGCATCGCCAAGCTCGACAAAAATTTCCCAGTCGTGCTTACCCTTGGCCGGTTTAGCAAAAATAGGCGCGGAGAAACGGCTGGTGTTATAAACCCCCAGCGCATGAAAAATATAATCGTAATGGCCCCGCTCTAAGGGCGAGACCGGCGGCAAAATGAGATCCGCATGACGGGTGGTTTCGTTAATATAAAAATCTATTGCCACCATAAAATCGAGCTGGCCCAAGGCCTGATCTAACTGCCGGCCGTTCGGCGTCGAGAGCACGGGGTTGCCAGCGATGGTCAACAGCGCTTTGATCTGCCCTGCACCCGGTGTCAGTATTTCCTCCGCGAGTGTCGCGCTGGGGTATTCACCGGCAAATTCCGGCAGCCCGCGCACGCGCGAGCGATGCCGATCGAAGCCCTGGGGGTTAGAGCCGGGCCCCGCGGGATCAATGGCCGGGTTACTCAACATTAGCCCGCCCACTTCATCCACATGCCCGGTCAGTAAATTTAACAGCTGAATAGCCCACTGGCACAAGCTACCGTGCTCTTGGGTGGAGACACCCATGCGCCCGTAAACAGCGGCTTTGGGCTCGGCCACCAGCTCTGCGGTTAACTGTTTAATGGTCTGAGCACTAATGCCGGTTTGCTGTTCGGCAAGCTCGGGCGTGATGGCTGCTACTGCCTCTGCTACCTGCGCTAGGCCATCGACTAAGCCCTCGAATCGACCGAGCTTTTGCCAGCCCTGAGCCAGCAAGTGCTGCAGCATTGCTAGGAGTAAATAGACGTCTTTGCCCGGTGGCATCGCTAAATATTGATCGGCTATTTTCGCCGTTTCGGTGCGCCGCGGATCTACCACCACTAACTTCCCCCCCCGCGCCTTTAGGCGTTTCAGGCGATTAGGCATATCGGGCGCCGTCATCACGCTACCGTTTGAGGCAAGAGGATTAGCCCCCAACATCAGCAGCCATTGACAGCGATCGATATCGACCACGGGAATGCGCAACCAGTGGCCGAAGGACAATAGCGCCACCACATGGTGCGGCAGCTGGTCGACTGAGGTGGCAGAGTAGCGATTCTTGGTTTTTAACGCGCGCGTGGTGTGGCCGGAATAGAGCCAAATGCCGTAGGAGTGAATGGACGGGTTGCCAGCATAAATGCCCACCGCATCGTCGCCAAAGCTCGATTGCACCTGGCATAACTTTTCAGCGGCAAGCTGAATCGCCTCGGTCCAACTGATGGGCTGCCAGCCCGCCGCAGTTTTGCGCATCGGCTCGGTAACCCGGTCTGGGTCTGTGTGAATATCTTGTAGCGCCACAGCCTTAGGGCAAATGTAACCTTTACTAAAGACATCGTCCTTGTCGCCTTTGATTGAAACAATTTGCTCGCCGCTAGTTTCTATCACTAACCCACAAATAGCTTCGCACAAATGGCATGAGCGATGATGCGTCTGCTTCATTCTTATTCGCCTAATCGTCAATCCATTGATGCCCATATTAACCGCATGGACGCACAATTCCCAATGGCAGCAATGACTTGGATGACAGTATTTCCAGCCGCTCGACTTATTTATATAAAACGATACTTATGTCGCAGATTCAGCTTGGGTAATCACACCCACCTTGGAATCAATTGCGCAAGAAAATATTTGGCTGTGAGCAGGACAAAAGCCGCCAGCACTTAGGCTGGCGGCTGTTTTCTTAGTAGGGTAAGAAATCGAAAGAGTAGTTTAACGACGTTTGCGTAACGTTGTCCGCGGCAAAGCGGATTAACTTCAAACGCGAAAGTATCTTTCCTTCTAAATCGGGATCATTCAGATCACTGGACACAATAGACGCCGCCGACACGGAGCCATTGGGTTCAATCACCATTTTCACCACAACTTTACCCTGAAGGGTTGGGTTTTGACGTAGCGCACGGTTGTAGATCGCAAAAATTGCCGCTTTGTTTTTATCCATCACGCGGCGAATCTCTTCCTCGCTGCGACCGGATACATCGCGGTTGGTTTTGCTCGCCTTAACTTCCGTGCCGCCGGCGGCTAGCTTGGAATCTACCTTGGTAGTTTCGCGCCCGCCTAATGCAACACCGCCCGTTTCCCGACTCACTGCCGCGCTACTAATACCACCAGAGGTAGACTTGGCGCCGCTGGTAATCATGGATCTATCCATTTTCTCAGCTTCGGCTGCACCGCGAGTAATGTTAGCGCTGGCGATGTCTGAAGCATCCAAGGCTTCGCGCATATCCATTAAGTCATCTTGGAACTGCAACAAGCCAGATACAGCGGCTTTTTCCCGCGCTTTAGCTACATCGGGTTTTGGCGGCTCAACTTCCTTGGGCTTTTCCTTGGGCTTCTCAGGCTCCTTAGGCTTTTTCTCGGGCTTAGGCTCTTCCTTAGGCTTTTCCGGCTCCTTTGGCTTAGGCGGTGGCGGTGGCGGCAACGCCTGCTTTTCCAAAATAATTTTGGCTAAGGTGGGCGGTAGCGCCTCTGCCTTTTCACGGTCAATTTCTGGCACGTTAATCAGGGGCACAACAATACTGAGCAACAGCAAGACCACCAAAAGTATGCGTAGAATCTTGATGTAAACTTCGTTGTCGTGCTCTAGCGAGCTCCATGGCAGAAGTAGACTTGGCGGAATTCCTATAAATGATTTTTGCATAGTCCCCGCCTCAAGTTTCGCTAGCCGCTTTTTCTTCGGCTTTAGACACAGCCAAAGAAATATTGCGGTATTCGTTTTGAGCGCAGGTTGCCATCACTTTTTTAAGCAAGGTATAAGGTATGGCTTTATCACCCATAATGGTGACAGCGCGACCTTTCACTTGCTCTTCCGGTGTTAGCGGACGAGCCTTTGCACTTAAGTATTTTAGTTCTAACGCGAGCGCTTCTATATCGAGGCCTTTGGCTGCAATAACTTCGTCTACTCGCGCCACAGCTCTGCCGCCAACAATGAGGTCATTGGCATTGATCCGAACCACTAACGTCGTATCGGGCATTTGCTCAGAACTAGAGGTTGGCAGCACGATAGATTTATCGGTTTGCAAAACTTCTACATCCGACGAATTCACCAGCAGGAAGAAAACTAAAATCGTGAAAATATCCATCAGTGAAACGAGGTTAAGTTTTGAACCTTGTTTCTGACGCTTATGGTGCGCGGCCATGCGTTTAGCGCGGAGTGATTGTTTCATGGTGTAACACCTCCGGCTTCGGCAACGGGCGTTGCATCAAAATTAATATTTACCGGCGCATCACCCAGTGAAACATCGGGAAATAATGATGCATCCACTTCATTGGCGGCGACCACCGCTTTAAACGATCGAACTGTGTCCATGACAGATACGAGAGTTTGATAATCTGTATCTTTTTGCGACAGCACAACGATGTCTCGCTTTTCATTACCAATCTCTTCGAGGCGCTGTTTGATGGCCTGAAGGGTCACGGATAGATTTTTATAGTCTTGACCTTCATCGGTAGCCGGGATGCTTCTTAAACGGCGACCCGCCGGCTGGTTTATCACAAACCCTTCGGGGTAGATAACCACTTCCAATGAATACTGATCGGGCGTATCTGGGCTAGACGCTGGGTCTGCCGCCAAATCAGGTAACTTTAAATCCAACACGGTAATATGAGCGAACACCATTGAGAGCAACAAAACCGGCACGAGCACGATCATGAGGTTCATGAACGACGTAATGTCGAGCTCGGCCTCTGGCTTGTGTTTATGTTTGGATCTCAACATGCGTTAAACCTTTGTGAGAATAGTCAGTAACGTTTTTCAATGTGCTGCTGTTTTTAGGCAGCGCTAATGATTGGCAATAACGCCAACGTTGCTGTTATTAACTTGGGTCTTGCGTGCGCGTTTTGGTTACCACAGCACGGGCACTTGCCATGATGTTTAAACACTTAACACCAGCCATTTCGAGACTATCAACAATCTCAGTGGTTTTGGTTTGCAGCATGGCGTGCAATAGCAACAAAGGAATTGCAGCAATCAAACCGAAAGCCGTGGTGTTCATCGCAACCGAAATACTTTGCGACAGCAGCGAGGCTTTTTCCGTTGGATCTGCGTTGGCTACCGCGGTGAAGGCCGCAATCAAACCAATAATGGTACCCAGCAGACCTAACAAGGTGGCGATGTTAGCCAAAGTTGCTAGGTAGGGCGTGCGCTTTTCCAAGCGCGGCACGGCTTCCATTACACCTTCCTCCATGGCCAGCTCGATGTCGTCGCGGCGCTGTGATTCAGCCATGCGCGCAACACCAGAAGCTACCATGCGGGCAACGGGTGCATCTTCGGTGTTGCCCATGGAGACAACCTTCTTGTACTCGCCTTTTGCTAAGAGCGGCAAAATACGATCGAATGCGCGTCTATTGCTGATTTTTGCGTGAGTTAGAAACACCCAGCGCTCAATGGCGATGGCAAGCCCGATCACGAGGACGAGGGAAATGGGGTACATAAATGTGCCGCCATCCTGAAAAAATCGAAGAATGGTGTTGATGAAATCCATAGAAGGTTCCTCAGTGCTGGGGTTTAGTTGTCAACAATAGTTGGACTTTTAGTATCTGGTAGTAACGTTTCTATCACGTGAATTTCACGTTTTAGCTCATTCCGATCTACCAATAGAAATACATCTGAAAGCGCCGAGTTCATCGTGCCCTCTAATGCGCCACTTCTCTCCGCGTTTTGCCACGGAATTATATAGAGAACTTTGGGTTGCTCTTGGTTGCCGGTCACCGTTGTGCCTAAGGTGACGTCTTGACCAAAGCTAAATGCACTCATGCCCATCAAACAGGCCAAGGCTAGTAATGTTTTCATTCTGCACTCACCTCTTCGGTGGATTCAACGGGCGCTGTTTCAGACGCTGGCTCGGCGGGCAATCGGCGTTCTAAATCGATAATCCACGCGGCCATCAAACGATCCGGCTCGGGCTGTAAAGCTTGATAATTTTTGTATTGCACTAACGCCTCTTGCAACTTGCCCATGTAGAGGTCGTACAGAATGCCTAAATTTTTGTAGCTATCGGCGTGATCGGGCCAGACCGCGAGCGCTTGCTGATACAGGGCCTCAGCTTCGTCAAAGGCGCCGGCTTCGCGCTTTAATTGCGCCAAGGCGTTATAGGCGTAGATGTGCTGACTATTGAGCCCAATGGCATTGCGGTACTGCGCTTCGGCGTCTTCGGGCCGGTTTAACTTTTGATAAACCCGGCCCAAGTTATAGTACAAGCCGGCATAGCTAGGCGCTTGTGCTATCGCCTGCAGCAACAATGCTTCGGCCGAAGCCCATTGTTGCTTGGCCATAAGCCCATTGGCCTTTTCAAATATGGCGCGCACCTCTGGGTCGTTGGGTTCCGCTAATTGATCGTAGGGGTTGGGGCTAGGGACACGGGTGACAATGGCCGACGGATCGACCACTGGCAGCTCTACTTCGCGTTGCTGCGCATCTTTCTTTTCCACCGGCGCCGTATTACAACCGGCTAGCAACAGAAAGGCGATCACAAGTAAAACGCGAGAATAATTAACGCAGCGCATTGCTAACCTCCACAACGGCTTCCTGCTTTCTATATCTCGCCGGCAATAGCTTTTCTAATTCAGCAAAGCTCTGCTTGACCCAGCTATCATAGATACCGGCCCAGGATCTCTGCGCATTGGTTTCGAAAATTTCAATGGCTTGCTCTTCGAACGGAAAAGCCTGCTCTTCCAATAAAATTTCGTACTGCTCGAGCTCCAGTTCATCCAATCCTTTAGGACGCTGGGAGTCCATAAGATCGCGGCTAAGCTGAGCGTAGATGGCGCCAACCCGGTGACTGGCTTGGGTGGTGTACTCAGAGACACCGTAAGCGCTTAGCGCTTGGTATTTATTCAAGGTATTTTGCAGCGCCTTCTTCTTGTTTGCCAAAGAGGTTTTCAAGGGTAATTTCAACGGCAAGCTAGCAAACTGCTGGTAGGCTTCGTCGGCAAAAACGCTGGTTGCCATGGCCGCCAAAAAGATCGAGCGATCGGAGCGATTTTCGCCGGCGTCGCGATCGGTATCGATCATTTTGCGCAGCCAAAAATTGCGATTCTGGTCATTACCTTCCTGCAAATACAGTTCGCTCAATTTATATTGCGCTTCTAAATTTTGACTAAAGGGCTCGGGATAATTGTGCGCATATTCGCGATAGTAATTGATTGCCTCTGGCACTTTTTTATCGCGCTCATAGTACTCGGCGGCAACAAATAGCGACTGCTGTTGCAGCACTGGATCGGCACTCACCCTGGCTTGTTTTAATAATTCATCCGCTGCGAGCGACCAGCTCTCCTGTTTTTCATAGATCACCACCATTTTCGGCGTGATACTGGGCGTGAGTTTATGGTCTGGGTATTGTTTTCTAAAATCTAACAATAATTTCTGCGCTTCATCCCACTGCTCTAAATCCATTAAGTAACTAGCGGCATCGTATTGCGCGCTGATAGCAATATCACTTCCTGGAGCCAAAGCCTGCACCCGCACGAGTTGATCCACAGCGGCCATCACGGTGCCTGCGGCCAGTAACTGTTCGGCCGATCGATACACGCTCGCAGCAATGCGGGTGGTGATATCTTTGCGCGCCGGATCATCCTTTGGCAGGTAGTTGAGGACTTCCTGGTAGGCAGACTCGGCTTGCGCGTATTGATTAGTATCGTAATAACTTTGACCCAAAATGAGCCACGCGGTTTTGCGTAGCTCGGCGTTCGGCTCGGGCTGCCACTGGGTCACGCGCTGGGCGGCGATGATCGCCTCCTCGGGACGACCCAATGCGAGTAGTTCGTCGGCCGCCTGGGTAAGTACCGCAGCCGAGCGAGCGTCTGTAGGAAAGCTATCGGCAAAGCGTAGACTGGTGGCAATTTTCAACTCGCCCCAGGCCGCGCGATCCTCTTCAGACAAGGTATCGGTCGCCAATACTTCAGTGGCCGCAAGAATGGCACTATAGCCGGCCTCTGCTCCACGCTTGGCGTCCTTATAGCGGTAGGCGACACTTTCGAAAGCGGCAAAAGCGGATTCCATTTTGCCCGACTCATACAAGGCCTCACCCATCAAAAACGCCATTTCTGGGGTTTTCGGATCTTCGGGAAAGGTACTAATAAATTCTGAATACCAGAGCGCGGCCTGCGCATAGTGGCCTACGCGCTTGGCTATTTGTGCGGCGATCAATTTGTCTCTGTCTTCCGGCTTGACCGATTTATCAGTGCGCAATTTTTCCAAATCGGCCTTGGCCTGCTGGGCGCTGCTGTGCTCGTAGCTGGCCAGCTCGTCTAAAAAGGTATAGAGATGTTTGCGAATCGGCTCTCGATCTGTCTCCGGCAAGCCACTCCAATAGGCGCTGGTAAAACCGTAGTTGCGCACAAAGTCTTGTTTCGCCGGCAGAATCAACGAGGGGAAATTACCCTGCCCGTAGACCTCAATTTGCAGCACGGAAAATTTTGGCGAGTATTCATCGAGCGGATTGTTCGCCACGTAGTGACCGTAGGTATCGGCGCTATCGCGGTAGCGTTCTTTTTCCAAATACAAGCGACCTAGGTGCTCATACAGCAAGTGATGATAGTGGCGCTTACCGGTTTCCGCGTAGGTCTGCTCGATGGTATCTGGACCGTCGAGGTAGGAAAAAGTCACCGCCATAATGCGCAGCGAATCATTCAACAAATTGAAATTACTGGGCGCTAAGCTGGATGCCTGTGAGCCCTCAGGCAACAGAATATCCAATACTTGGGTGAAAGAATCCAAGCTTTGCGGGTACCAACCGCGTTTAAACATAGCCCAGCCATGCATGTAGGTGGCGTTGATGAAATACGGCGTCTCGGCACCGTGATCCATAACTAATTGATAACCGTCGGCGGCGGCAACGTAATTGCCCGCACTAAATGCCGCTTCGGCCTGGCGAAACTTTGCCTCGGCCACAAATTCCGCATCGGGATGATTGCTGGTCAGTGTTTCCAAGGCTTGCGTGGATTCTTCCATAGCGCCGGTGAGCGCGTAAGCTCTGGCGAGCTGATACACCGCCTCTTGTTGCCGCGCGGGATTGTAATGCTCATCCATAGGGTAGCTAAGGAGCGCTTTGTACTGGGTGACGACTTCAGCAAAGTACGGCGCTGGGTCTTCCACGCCATCTAATAATTTTTGTTCGGCGCGAATCATCGCCAGTTCAGCTAAACGCTCGTGAATATCGCGACGAATTTCTTCATCTTCCGCTACTTCTAGCGCCGCCTGATAATGCCGCTGCACGGTTTCCAATTCCGTATCGGCCACAATGGCCTGAACCTCGGGCATGCGCGCCGGCAAAAGGTTTTCCAGCTTTGGACTGTTGTCGACCAATTCGTCGTCAAACAGGCTACAGCTGGTTAGGCTCAACACACCCAGCAGGGCAATGGCCACCACTAGAGGTTTTGGTTTTATGCTGGCAATACCCATCACTGCTTTAACCGCTCATCGTACAGGCGCGCCACACTTAAGCGGGCGCGCGCTAGGTAATTTTTAACGCGAATTTGTTGCTCATCGAGTGCTTTCAATACTTGCGCTCGGAGCGCTTTTTCTTCGGCGGCCAATTGTTGATCAATAGCCATAGTTTCAGCTGCTAAACGCTGGTCGAGTGCGCTCATGCGCTGCTGATAGGGCAGAATTTCAGGCGCTTCATCAATGGCTTTTTGCAGCGACTTTTGCGTTTGCGTGAGTTTTTCAAGCTGAGCGTTTAGCTCGGCTAAGTGACGCTTTTGTGCCCATAAATTTTCTGAGAAATTATTCTGCGCCTGCCAGCTAATGATGCCCCGGAAAAACTTCAGCTGTCGAAGCTCCTCACTCATATCCTCGCCACTGGCGCTCATGTCCTCGAGGTTCTCAAGAGCGGTGTCGACAATGTCTAAGTTATCGAGCAAATCTTCGTCGGTAATCAGCGCTAAATAGTCGCGGTCTTTCTCTACCGCCGTAACCCAAGCGCTTAAGTCGGCGGCTTGTTCGCGCAATTCGGCCTCTTGGGTCAGCAAGCCGGTGGCTTCCATGTTGGCGAGTTTTTGTTCGCGCACCTGACCGCGTAGAACCAACAGGTCTGCGTACACACGTTGCTTTTCGTTCCACTGTTTTAGCGTTGCCTGCAAGAACAATAGATCCCGCACCGACTGCACTTTGGTTTGAAAGTCGTTGCGCGCAAAAATTTCCGTAAGATAGGCTAGCTCTGGCTGCAGCGCGACTTTTTCGTCCAGTGCAAACCAACTTTGATTCTGATTGCTGGCCGCTGAACGAATACTTTCTAATAGAAATTGCTCGGCTAATTTTTCTCGCAAGCTAGCAATTTTTTCCAGCTCGCGCATGAAGATTAGCTCGGCACTTTCATAGGCCGATAAAGCGGCCACATCGGCATTTAGCTGCTCGTATGCATAAGGTATCGCCAACAGCGATTCTAACACTGGGCTCTGCTGTAGCGAGCCTTCACTTAAGGTTTGCCAAGGCGCTAAGGCCTTGTCGTAATTCTTGCGCGAAATCTCTGCCCAACCCAAGCCAAGCAACGCGCGGTCTGAATAGGGGCCGGTTAGACGCACCCGTTGAAACTGGGCCACCGCATCATCGTATTCACCTTGCTGAATGTGCACATAGCCACTTGCGGTGTAAGCTCTATCGCGCAGCGCGCGCTGTAGCTTTTGCTCAACTGGGTTTGCGTTAAGTTCCGTGCCGGTGACATTGGCCAGATATCTTTGCGCCGCCACGGCATCGCCTTCGCGGCCAAAAGACACACCCATGTTGTAATGAATCAGCTCGGCCCAATTGCCCAAGTTCTCTAGGCCATCAACAAGCTCTTTTGCGCCTTTGAAGTCATTATTGCGCAACAACACCTGCACCCGCATAGAGGCCAGTTCGCGCTTCAGGCGCTTATCCACCTCGGGCGATATTTGACTAAAACTCTGTTCGGCGCCGAGCCAATCGCCTTGATGGTACTGCAACTTACCAAGGTAAAACCAAGCCGTATCGCGCACTACTTGCGGCCGAGCTTGATCGAGTAATTTGGTAAAAGCAGCCCCGGCGCGCTCTTCCATGCCGAAGGCTAGGCCGATACTGCCGGCAATGAGTTCAGGGTTATCTTTGTGGCCTTGAATACCACCGCGCGCCTCGGCCACCATGAGTTCACTCAAGGCGGCAAAATAATTGGCTTGGTAATATTCGTACAGGGTTACGCCATAGCGCAGATCAGCCACGCTAGTTGGGAGGGGTTCGTCGGCCGCAAAGCTCGCCGCCGAGGCAACCGTAAGCGCAGCCAGCAGGGTGCGTTTCACGGCGGTAATACAGCTAGGCCGTGTCACTATCAGTTATCCCATTCCTTGATATCAAACTCGGGCTGCATGCGCGCCGTCGAATCGGTGATGCGAATCTCCAACACCTTGGGGTCTTCGTCTTTGTCGATCGTTAGCCGAGCGCCGCGCTTGTAATCGCGGCCATCGGGACCCTGGCCCACGAATATGGCACTGATTTCATGGGCACCGGCTTTCAGGTTACCCAGATACAGACGCTGAACGCCGCCGCGAAACAGTGCATCAAGCTGCTGATGGGTGTAGAGGTGGCTAGCGACTAGCTGGTCATCCACCATGAGCTTGACCGAGTCGAGGGTAAAGAACTTGCCCACGTCCATCGACAGAAACACGCTCATCTGGGTATTGGCTGGGAATAATAGTTCTTCTTCGAGGATGAGTAGATCTCGATTTAATTCCAGCACCCGCTGTTTTAACGCCTCAACGTCGCTGGCTTCCTGCGCTTGCGCGCTAGCGATTCCCAGCGCTAAGGCACAGAACGCACTTGCGCCCCAGCGCCGCCATTGGTTGCTTTTCAACATCCTTAATCCCCGAACTTATTTCGTTATATATGCCAGGTAAGGCACAGGCCAAACCCAGCTAGCTAAAACATCGGCATTGGCACGCCAAGTAGATTGACACAAAAAGCCGCTAGCTTACCGGTTCGCTCGTGCAAAATCCTTGGTGTATCCCACATTTAGCGAATTCTACCCAGCCCGAGGCTTGAAACCTACCGGCAGGCAGGCTTAAGCCCTTAGTTCTGGGCGGGCGGCATTAATCCACTACTGAAATGCAGTTTGCCACTGGAATCGATAATTATTGCATCGAACCCCGGCAGCTGCTCGATCAACGCCAAACCTTTTTCCACACCCAATACAAAGACGGTGGTTGAGAGAGGATCGGTATCGAACCCCTGCTGGCCCAAGACCGTCACACTGGTAACGCCTTGCGTGGCCTTACCGGTTTGTGGGTTCATGATGTGGTGTATGCGCTCGCCCGTGGTTTCGTCGATAAAGAATCGTTCGTAATCACCAGAGGTCGATATTGCCGTACTTTCCAAAGGCAATTTAAGCGCCATAGCCTTTTCGTTGCGCGGATTTTTCACGCCAACCACCCAGGGTTTACCGCGCTTATTACCCAACAATCGACTGTCGCCACCGGCACTCACCGTCGCGTGGGCAACGCCAAAGCCTTGCAGCACCTCTATGGCTCTGTCGACCGCATAACCCTTGGCAATGCCGCCCAGATCAATGCGGATATCGGGATGCGCAAAAGCCAAGCTCAGCTTATCGCGATCCAACGTCAGTAGCTTGTAGTTAATGGCCGGTAGCAAGCGCTCTCGGTCGGCATCGCTAGGCTGAACCTTGGCTCGATAGTCGTAGCTAAAGCCAACTGAGGCAAAGGTGATATCGAAGGCACCGCTGCTCAGGTCACTGTAGTGTATCGAGCGCGCAATCAGTTCGGCAAACGGCGCACTAATAGGGACCGGCGCCCGCGCGGCTTGCTGGTTGACCTTATACAGCTCGCTGGTTTCTACCCAAGGGCTAAGCCATTGATCGATAAGGCGCATTTCGGCCATCACCGCCGCCGCCGCTTGCTCGCCCGCAGCGCTATCGTCGTGCCAGAGGTAAACACTGATTTCCGTGCCCATGATGGCGTCGGTTTTATAGATCCAATCGGCTTGGCTAATCAGCGACAGACTCGCAAGCCACAGAAGCAATAACAGGCGCAACATCTATGGCAACCGGGTTTCAATTAAGTAAGCGCCATCTTTTTCCTCAAAACCCATCATGGCCAAGCCCTCACCCCACTGCAATTGGTAGGATTCGGAGAGCTTTAGGGACGAGCGCAGATGCATTTCAAAACCTTGGTTACCCAACCGAACCTCCGGAGCATTCGCCTGCCACTGCAGCGCGCTGTCATCGCTCACCAAGCTAAAATCAAAACCGCTATTGGGCGCCGCGGCCGCCGACACCTGGAGATTTAAATGACCAAAGTTTTGCCAATCTTTGCCGATAAGCACATTTAAATTTTCAATGCGCCCGGCGCCCGTCATCTGCTCAACCTGCGCGCCGGAAAGCTGAAAATCATCTAAAGCCAGCATGACTCGACCACTGGCCTCAAGCGGCGCCATAAGCTCGATAAAGCTGGCGGGGAAATTGATTCTTAGATTTTCTGCCCGGACATTGCCGGCAGCCGATGCACAAACGCGACCCTTAACTTGCTGAACAGTCAACTGGGTTTCCACCTCAGCACAAGCCTTTAACGCGAGTAGCGAGAAAGGCTCTAGGCGCCAGGAAAACTCGCCGATATCGAAGATAAGGTTGTTGCCGCGCACCTTGCCCAGCTGCAAACGCGCCGACTTCGCCGTGCCGGCCCAGAGGCTACCGGACACACCTTGCAGCTGCAGCCCAGCGTTGGCGGCCAAATTAGCAACCAGCGTCGGTGGCGCGAGCAGTAGCACCCAAACAAAAAGCAACACTACGCCTAGAACAATCCAACGCCAAATTTTCATAACTCGTTCACTTCTGTTTTTATCTCTGCGCTTAGCGCGCTTGTTCTAATCGTGCCGTTAATAAAACCCAACCTTCTTTCTCCGTTGGATTTATGGTCAGCTCGTTGACTTTGACACCAACCACGGCCTCCATCTCATACAGCCACTGCCAAACCGATTGCGTTGGCGAAGCTTCGAGACGCACAAAGACTTCGCCTTGCTGCCCCGGCTGAATGCCGCGAATAGACAAGCCGTACTTGCGCAGACTGACATCAATAATTTCGGTCATGCTGGCATTGCTCGAGCGCGTATTGGCATCGCCGGTAGATCTGCTGGCCTCGAGCTGTGCGGCCAATTGATCCACTTCCGCATAAATTTGTTGCGTGCGCACTAAGGTTTTTGATGCCTCATCCCTAAGCCCATGAATGGGTTTAACAATCACCAGCCACAACAACATCAGCGCAATACAACAGCCGCCAATGGCGAGCAGGGTTTGCTCGCGTAGTGGCCGAGCAAAAAGAAATTCTGAAATAGGGTTTTGATTGGTCATTTTCTGGTTACCTTCAAACGCGCCTGATGCACACCTTGATTGACGTTAACGGACAACACCTCGGCGCCAAAGCCCTTGGCTTTAAAATTTGCGCTCAGCGCGTCTACATCGGCCAAGGCCGGCGCTTGAATCGTTAAGCGAAGCTCTTGGGCATCATTGATAAACTGCAAGTTTTTCACTTCCACGCCGTCGATGGCAGTGAGCACAGGCACCGAGTGCGACAGAATAAACAGCGCGTTACTGGCACTGCCGGTGTTGCCTAAGCGATCCACTTGGTTGCGCAATTGCTTGAGCGGATCACTGATCGCGCCCACCGGTACCGCCGCGCGGTAGCGTTCAGTGATCGCAGCTTTAACATCTTCGGTGCGGCTACTGGCCAGCTGCCACTCCGTTAAGGCAACGGCCAAATGCACCGCCAAACCGATGCCCAACAACAGGGTTGGCAAACGCAATTGCGCCCACCAGCGCGCGATGGGAATACGCGGAAAAAAATAACCCACCGCCAAGTTCACGCTATTGAGCGTGGTCGCGGCCAGTGGGGTTGCTAGCACGCGGCGCTTTTGCACTACCGCCTGCAAAGCTTGCGGTAACGCTTGGGCGAGCTCGGCCAGGCCGTCGTTCGATTCGGCGATAAGCTCAATCTGCGTTGGCACCTCGCGCTTGGCCATCAAGCTTTTAAAGAAAAGTGGCGCCAAACTCAAAGCAAGAGTGCCGTAGAGGTTGCGGCTAAAGCGATAATCAATACGATCGCCCTTTAACAAAAAACACCAGCCACTTTCGCCCAGCACCGGCAATAAACACGCCTCGCTGGTAACTAGGCTGATCGACATGTTTTTTTCCAGCAGTGGCGTTAGCCACTGGCTAAGAAGGGCTTTGTCGGTATAGGCAAGATCCACGCTATCGCCAACCAAACTTGAAAAAACAAAATGTAGATCCTCTACATCTTCGATAATGTCTTCTTCGAGCTGAAAGGGTATAAGTTTTTTATAGTGCCTGCGCTCCACCTCGCTCACCGTCACACGGCGGGTGACCACGCTGCTGGCGGGAAGCACCACAACAACATTGGCCGGCAACACCTCAAACGCCTGTAGTAGGCTATCGGCGTCGCCTTGCGACACACCCGACCACTCGCCCTGCTGGTAAGTTTGCCATTGATAGACGGCACCGGCGTCAGCTTGCTCAGCGGCCAAAGGGTAGAGATAAAGCCCTTCAAGTGTCGCTTGCTCAGCAACAAACTCGGCGGGTGCATCGGTCGATGTCTGGGTCATTAATTCTGTTGTCATGATCTTCTACTTTTGTTAACGCCTGCGATCTGTGTTCGCATCGTTATTGTCATTTTTTGTTTCAGCGCGATCGCCACTACCACCTTTTGCATTGCTGGTTGTTGCGCTTGACGATTTGTCCATCAAGCTTTGCAAGCTGGTGCTTTGACCGGCGGCATAGCGCGCCACAACTTTTACATCCGCGCTATCTCGAAATAATAAAATGCGTCGGTTTACGATTTTGTCTTCAATTTGCACTTCGGTGTTTAACCAGAAATATTCGGAGCTAACGGTTAAATCCGACACATCGAGCGCCGTGCCTGGCAAGATCGCAGAGAAGTCTGGATTATTGGCCAAATCTGCGGGCGCGGCAAAGCCGCTCTCGCCACGCCACGAGGCAAAACCCTCCAGTGCTTGGGCCTGCAAGGGCAGCAAATCTGTCGGCGCGTTAAGCGTTTGTAAAATACGCATCGAACGCTCGGGCCGAATGGTATTGATATTTAATTTCGTCTGGCTATTCGGCAGCACCACTAAGTAGGGTGAAATGGCCTGATAGATTTCCGGTGTTATACCTTGCACCAGTCGTAACTCTTGCAATGACTCCATTAGCTCGTTCGGCGGCACCCAGGAGACGCCTGCCTGTTGATACTGTAACGCCTCTGCACCGCCATAACCGATGGTATTGTCGTCGTTATCAATCCAATCAACCACCGCCTCGGTAATAGCCACGGCCAAATTCATATCGATGATCACCTTTGCCAAAGGGTCGTCGGGATCTGCCGTGACACCATCAAAGGTTTGCAGGAACCGAATAAAGCGCCGCTGTGGCTCGGTGAATCGGCCTGGGTCTAAAGGGTTAGACTGATTCTGAATGCCGCCATCCAAACTATTGATATTTATAAGGGCCTGAGCATCGGACAAACTACCCATTAAACTTCCACCCGGTATGGATTCGCTGACCGGGTACTTAGCCCAATCTTCTTCGGCGTGATCGGTGGTGGAATTATTGGCGTCATACTTTAATACGCCTATGGCAAAGGGCACCATAGAATCCGACCACAGTTCTTGCTGCGCTCCGTAAAAACCATTCACCGCGCGCGCCTGCACCAATTGCATTTGGCTGGCATAGTTCACCGCCAAACCGGCCACCAAGGCGACAATCAGTAAGGCCAGAATCAATACCGCGCCGCGCTGCTTAGAGAGCTGCATTAGCCGTCAACCCCCAGTAAAAACACCCGCTTTATCTCGCCCAACTCTTTTAACTCAAGCACGACCTCTACCGCTTGCGGCAAAGACGAACTGCTGGGGCCCGAGGTGCGTGTAGCGGTGGTGGGCCACACATTTGACCAACTGCTCTCGGTTTCAAACGGACTGCCTGGCACTAGGTATTTGAAGGTGACATTGTTGACGTCGGAAATTATGCGTCGCGCCAAAGACACATCTTCGATGTACACCTCATCGGTAATGGGGTTGTCGCCAAAAATTTCGCTATCGATTGGGCGAAAGAATCGCCAAATTGCGCCTTGATGCCAGGCATAAGTCACATGCTGCAAATCACTGCGTTGGGCTTGGCCGAAGTTAACCCAATCGGCGCGCACCAATCGCAATAGGCGATGATCCGTATCCAAACTTTCTAATAGATTTTTGCGCTGTTGTTTTAAATCCCGGGTTTCGTAGACTTCGCCGTAACCTTGGAAGCTATCGTCTTTGGTTTCCTCAGCGCCCGCTAAACTTTGGCTAACTTCTTCGCCGATGAACTCAAATTTTCGACCGACACGCACCGAACGCAAATCCTGCTCTATCAGCGAGAATAATCGCTCCACTTCCGACAATTGGTCGCCGAGGCTCTTGCCGCGCTCCATGGAAACGGTTGCCGAGCCAAGGGTTTGCACGGCCAAGGTGGCAATAATCGCAGTGATAAAAATAGCAATTAGAACTTCCACTAAGGTAAAGCCAGCAGCGGATAACTGGGTATTTCTGCGCCAGCGCTGGTTGCAGCTATTCATTGAAAATAACCTCAACCGAGCTCAAGGCCTCATCCGGCTCTAGGCCGGCGCTAATTTCTAGGCGCTGCATATTAAAGCCTTGGCCGAGAACATCCTGGAAATTTTTCGCCGTCATCTTCCAGTACCAGCGCACCCCGCCCAACTCAACATCGCCGCTCTCGGAATCGGATAGTTTGCCCTTGCCCTGTTTTTTCCACACGGCATATTCGGCCACTTTGTTTTGCACCACATAGAGCGCCAAGGTTTTATTGCGTAGCAGCGCTTGGCTATCGCCCTGGGATTGCATCTGCCCGAGCAGCGCCGGCAAGGCGATGCCGATGATCATCAAGGCCACCAACACCTCGACTAAACTGAAACCTTTTTCGCGCTGATTGCTGTTAAGGTTCATAGCTGTCTGCCTGGACCAAATCGCCGGTGACATCGATGGCGATATAGCCGATAGGTACATCTTGATAACTCAAGCGCATTTCGAAATTGGAAATCTCGCCGCTGCCGCTAAAAATCACTTGTGGCGTTTCAGCTTCTTTACTGATATCGACCGGCTCTTCGTCTAAACGCAGCTCCAAGGCCAAGCCTTCCGGCAAGGTCAACTCGGTAAAAGGTGCCTCTGCCGGCACCCAGGTGCCAGCGCGATAGCGAAACCACGCGATGGTGACTGTCGGCTCGGTTTGGCCGCTGTATTGGCCATCAAACTGACTGCTAAACAGCAAGCCGATAAGATCGCCCTGCAGCGCCGCACTTTCATCGGCAAAGCGCAGTAGCTGATAATAGCGATCAATTTCCTGTCGAACTTTACGCTCTTCACTGCCGCCCAAGTTAAAATTCACCATGCCGATCGCAAGCCCTATGATCAATAGGACTACCATCAACTCGATGAGTGTAAAACCTCGGGCTCGTTGCACAGTTAATTTTGCTCGTCGAAGTCGCTCATGCTCATCCAGTTACCCACGTCGGCCGCCTGGCCTTCGCCGCCAGCAACACCATCCGCGCCCAGTGAATAAATATCAATTTCACCGTGCTCGCCCGGGCTTAAATATAAATACACATTGCCCCAAGGATCTTTCGGCAGGGCGCTTAAATAACCGCTGGCCGGGTAGCGCTTAGGCACTGGATCTAAACTCGGCTTAGTCACCAAGGCTTCTAAACCCTGCTCACTGGACGGATACATGAAGTTATCCAAGCGATAGGTTTTCAATGCGGTTTCAATGGCTTTGAAATCAGCAAAGGCCTTTTGCGTGCGCGCGCCGTCTGCTTTATCCAACACATTGGGTGCAACAATACTGATCAATAGGCCCAAAATGACCAAGACCACCATAATTTCAATCAAGCTAAAACCTTGGTTACGTTTCATTTTGCTCATTAACACACCTCAGACTCTCGGTTTAAACCATTGTGTTCATTTCGAATATCGGTAGCAGAATTGCCATCACAATTCCGGTCACTAAAATACCCATGACTACCACCACCATGGGCTCCATGATCCCGAGCGCAGCCGCTAGGCGCCATTCCAACTCGCGATCCATGTTGCGCGCAGCGTGTTCAAGTTGCTTATCCAAATCGCCACTTGATTCACCACTCGCCGTCATTTGCACCAACAGGGGTGGAAATAATTTGGTTTTTTCCATGGCGCGCGACAGGCTCGAACCCTCTTGCACGTCCACCGCTAATTTTTCACTGGCCTTGGCCATCACCGCGTTGGTCATGACCTGGGTCGAGATTTTAATGGCGTCTAGCAAAGGCACACCACTGCCCGTTAGCAAGCTCAGGGTGGAGGCAAAACGCGCAGAATTGATTTGCGCGCTGATTTCGCCAAACACCGGCAAGCGTAAAATAATGCCGTGCCATCTCAATGTACGCGACGGTTTTTGCAGCCACTTTTGCAAGCCCATAATAGCGAGCAAGAGCGCCAATAAGGACCACAAGCCCCAATTGCTTAAATAATTGCTCACCGTAATTAACACGATGGTTAAGGTGGGAAGCTCGCGATGGCTGTGGGCAAAAACCGAGGTCAGTTCGGGCACCACGAAGGTCATCAGCATGGCGATGACACCCATGCTCACCACCAGTAATACCACGGGGTAAATCATCGCCATGCGCACCCGCTGGCGAGTTTCAAACGTAGCTTCTGTGTAAGCGGCCAGCCGCTCCAACACCGGGCCCAGATAACCGGCACTTTCACCGGCGCGCACCAAGGCGCGATACATGGAGTCAAAGGCGTGGGGCGCTTCAGCCAGCGCTTGGGCAAAGCTATGGCCTTCGAGCACGCGCGAGCGCACGTGTAAAATCATTTCTTTTAAATTTTGTTTGCGCTGCTGGTTGGCGGTGCTTTGCAATGCTTCAACCAAGGGCATACCGGAATTTAACAATGACGACATTTGCCGTGTTAATACCGTTAACTCTGAATCTTTGATACGGCGGTGAAATTTTGGCATCCGAAAGGAAAAAGACAGCGATGGCACCTCGCGCCCCATGCCACCGCTCGCCACTTTGACATTGATTGGCTTTAAATTTCGCCCGCGCAATTCGGCGCGCACACTGCGCTCGGAGTCACCTTCCACAACGCCCTTTTGCTGACGGCCGTTTTCATCGATAGCTTGATAGGAAAATGCAGGCATGGGCTTAACTCAAGGTGGTCACGCGTAGTACTTCTTCTACGCTGGTTTCACCGGCCAAAATGCGCGCTTTACCGGCATCCAATATCGACGGGCTAAATTGACGAGCATAGGCCAACATGGTTTGCTCGCCCGCGCCCTCGTGAATTAACTGGCGCATCTGCTCATCGATAACGATGTGCTCATAGATACCAACGCGGCCGCGATATCCGGTGTGATTACATTTTTCACAGCCGTTGGCCGAAAATATTTCGCCCTCTGGGGCAAAACCTAATTGTTCGCACTCCGCCGGGGTCGGTTTGTGGGGTTTTTTACAGGCACACAAACGCCGCACCAACCGCTGAGCCATGATTAAATCCAAGCTCGACGACAACAAGAACGCTTCAACGCCCATGTCCAACAAACGGGTAACTGCACCGATAGCGGTATTGGTGTGCAAGGTGGATAACACCATGTGACCGGTCAATGACGATTGCACGGCAATACTCGCCGTTTCACCGTCGCGAATTTCACCGATCATCACCACGTCGGGATCTTGCCGCAGTATGGCACGCAAGCCGCGCACGAAGGTCATGTTGGCCTTGCTGTTAACTTGGGTTTGGGCGATGCCAGGCAACAAATATTCCACTGGGTCTTCAATGGTCATGATGTTGCGCGAGCGATCATTAATCTCGGTGAGGCCGGCGTAAAGACTGGTGGTTTTACCCGAACCCGTAGGCCCGGTAACCAAAATAATACCGTGCGGTTTTTGCAGCGAAGCGGCGAAGGCTTTGTGGGTTTTTGCCGGCATATCCAATTGATGTAATTTCAATGCGCCGGCGGCCTGATCTAGAATACGCAACACCGCGCGTTCGCCGTAGGCTGAGGGCAAGGTGCTGACGCGGATATCAATAGTATGGCCGGCCAATGTCACCGACATGCGGCCATCCTGGGGCAAGCGCTTCTCGGCAATATCGAGCCGCGCCATAACTTTAATACGGGAATTAATCAAAGGCGCCAATTGCGCCTTGGCCTGTAGCACTTCGTTTAAAACACCATCGACCCGAAAGCGCACCGCGACGCGATCTTCACAGGGCTCAAGGTGAATATCCGAGGCCTTAGCCTTAACCGCTTGCGCCAAAATGGCGTTGATCAAACGAATGACCGGGGCATCATTATTGCCCGCCAGCAAATCGCCTTCTTCTGGAATGTCGTCGACTAGCTGCGACAAATCCATATCGGCAACAGCCTGCTGCGCCGCGTCTGAATCGTCGTGATACACATCTTTCAAACGCTGTTTGAAATCGATATCGGGAATTTCGACAAAGTTTAACGCCGTGCCGTAATGGCGCTGAAGCTCGACGATGACCTGATGATTAACGCCGGCCCTGTGCAACAATTCGTCGCCGGCTAGCAGCACACCATGGGTTTGCGCAAAGCTAAAAGGTAGAAGCTCTCTCATTGCCGCTACTTACCGCTCTCGGCTTCTTGCTGCGCTTTTTCGGCGCCGGGCATAATGAAGAGTTCGCCTTTACCGGGATTCCAAGGTGCCATTTTATTTTGCTCGGGAGCGTCAATAAATGAGCCTTGCATGCTGCCGGTTTTTTGCTGAATTTCGTAAATGTAGCGATACTTTTCTGCAGTAGCGCCGCGCATGGCATCGTCATCGCGTAGCACGGTAGCGCGAATAAAAACCAGCAAATTACTTTTCACAATTGTTTCAGAGGTAGAGCGAAATAGCCTACCTAGAAATGGAATATCACCGAGCAACGGCACCTTTTGTTCACCGGTTTGCACATCGTCCTGCATCAAACCACCGAGCACAACCACTTCGCCGTCGCTGGCCAAGACCTTGGTTTCGATGGTGCGTTTATTGGTAATCAAATCCGTGGCAGACACCGTATTTGCCGCAATACTTGAAACTTCCTGTTTGATTTCCAACACCACGGAATTGCCTTCGTTAATGTGTGGCGTTACCTCTAACATGATACCGACGTTTTCGCGCTGAATAGTCTGGAAAGGGTTGGAGCTATCGGAATTGCTATTGGTAAAGGAGCCAGTAACGAAAGGAACGTTTTGACCCACATTAATGGTGGCGGTGTGGTTATCGGAGGTTACTATGCTCGGTGTAGAAAGAATGTTGGCGTCGGTTTGACTTTGCAGTGCATTTACCAGAACTAAAAAATCAGTGCCGCCACCAGTGGATACTTGGCCTAGCGTTTGACCGGTAATACTAGCCAAACCACCAATCATCGCGCCTAAACCATCGTCTTCATCTGCATCGATGCTACCCAAGGCACTGTTTGGTAGTGCCGAGGAACCGAAGGTGCCATTCTTGGTCCCGAACAACCACTGCACGCCCAAGTCCTGACTGTTGTCGTCTAGAATTTCTACGATGATCGCTTCTACTAGTACCTGCGCACGGCGAATATCTAAACGCGCAATGACGGATTTCAGAGATTGTAGGGTAGCGGGATCAGCGGTGATTAATAATGAGTTGGTATCTTCGTCTGCCTCGACACTCGTTTCCGTTGCCGCGGCACCCTCGGCTTTATCGAGTTTGGACATGTTCTTCACAACATTGGTCAGCACGGTGGCAACTTGTTTCGCCTCAGCATATTCCAAGTAAACCACCTGCACGTTGCCGCTTTGCTGCTGTGGCATATCCAACCGGCGTATTAAATCTTTTACCTTACTGCGCGCTAAATCATCGCCCGAAATCAACACACCATTGGAGCGCTTGTCTGCGACCAACATCGGCGCGTTGTCGTTACCGGCTTTGCCCGCTTCCTGACGCTGTAATTGGGTGAGAATGCGCACCAAGTCTTCGGCGCCGGCATGCTTTAGATTCACCAGCTCGGTGGTATAGACGGCGGAGCGATCAATGCGGTCGATCACTTCCTGCAAGCGCGCAATATTCGCTTCTGTGTCAGTAATGATAATGGCATTGCTCGGATCGTAAGCGGCCATGTGTGCGTGTTGCGGCACCATGGGGCGCAGTACCGGCAAGGCTTTTGATGCCGAGACATTTTTTAACTGAATCACTTGAGTGATCATGCCATCGCTGCCGCGAGTTGCGGTGTCTTTTACTTCCAGCGGCAAACTACGGGCTTCTTTCGAGCTGACAATACGCGTTACATCGCCCGACTCGATGGCGGCAAAACCGTGCACATCCAAAACCGCCAGAAACAGGTTGTAGAGTTCATCTTGGGTCATCTCCTTAGAGGAAATAACTTTGATGCGGCCTTTTACCGAGGGGTCGACAATAAATGTGCGGCCGGTGGTATCGGCAACATATTTGACCACCTCTTGAATGTCGGCGTCTTTGAAGTTGACTGTGTAACTAGGACCGGCCGCTTCTACCGAAACGGCAAAAAGGCTTGCCGCTAAGACAGCGGTGGCGAAAAATTTAGTTGTATTTAGCACGGCTTTTTTCACGGATTTCTTCTTTTTAGTCAATTACTGCTGCACTTGGCAATAACCAAGCACCCTAATGTTTTTATTCTAACGATACATCCAAGGTTGTTTCTTGGTCGCGCCGCAAGATAGTTAACGTCGCTTGCTTCGCGTCTCTTAAGGACTTCGCCACTTCGACCGCAGTGGCCGCATCGGATAATTTGGTGCCATTCACGGCGGTGACGATATCACCTGACTGCAGGCCTAGGTTGTCGAATACATCCCGGTCGCGCCCAGGCCTCACTTCAAAGCCGATGACATCAGGACCCTCGCGCTTCAAACTGATTTTGACCACGTCGGCCAGAGACTCTGCGCTCAAATTTTTGTCATTGACGAAACGCTGGGCTACGTCTTGGCTAATTTTTGCACTGCTGCGCATCGGCCTAGGGGCTGGTGCCGAGGCCGGCTTCGCGCGCGTGCTCTCGTCGTAAAGCCAGAGAAGTTCGTAGCGGCCATTATTTTCGATCACTATTCGATCCGGCAAAACTTTACTGAGCTTTACATTCGCACCGCCAGGCAAAGCGTCGCCGATGGCGTACAAGCTTTGGTTGGCGCCGTTGGCGATAATGGCCTTGTCGGACGCGGCATCGCCGGTGGCAAACACGCCTTGCAGTTCAAGTTGCAAGCGCGTCTCCTGAGCATCATCTTCGATGGATGGCGCCACTGTTTCGACCACTGCTTCCGCAGCTGCTTTACCGAAGGGATTGAGTTGCGCGAAACTTTCGATATCGACACCGGCTTGCGTCTTCTGCTGGTTCAACAGGGGCAAATTGACCGAGCTACCTTGGGCGACAAAGCTATTCGGTTGCGCGGCCACTAGCCAAGTTAATCTGGCGACGCTAAAGGTTAACCAGCTCAATAACAGCAGCAGGCCGAGGTTGCGCCAAACTGTGGGCGAAACTGCAGACACCAAGCGTACCGTTGAGGCGGTGAGGGTATGAAATTGGGCTGACCAATCTCGGTTCGTTAAGTTGATGGCTCTATCCTCGATGTTTCTTTGTGTTTATTGGGGTGCATTCAAGGCAGTGGGCCATCATAGCAGGAGTTTTACGTTGGTTTGACAGTCAATTGTACAGAATGTTGCAGCTTTGCAGGCATTGAGGCAATTTGCGGGGGGACATTACGCGATCTATATGTCATTGACGTTTCGCGCAGAAAAAAAGAGCCCTAGTGGGCTCCTTTTTTATATCGGCTAATCAAGCGCTAGTTAGGGATGGTGCCCGATACGATGGGCTCAAAACTGGTTAGCAAGTCTCGCGCCGATGCATTGCCCAAGCCTTGGCTCGGGAAGTAATTAGCCGTGGCAAAGTCACCTTCCTGACCGTGTAGAGCCATGTAGTTTAGAACCACAGTCTCAACCAGAAGGTTAACGTTGTTGGCGCAAGGGCTGGACGCGGTTTCCACATCGCCACTGGCGCGCATGTAACCAATTTGCTGGTTATTGCTGCCATCTGGGTTGGTGCGCAACTGCGGTCTTGAACCTGGGTTGTAGACCAAGAAGAAGGCCGACGCAGTTTGCTGGTTGTCACCGGTCCAGACGCCCTTACCGGCACCATCCATGGAGTTGTCGAGCATGCCATTACTGAATACCGAGCCATCCGAGCAGACATAGATCATCACCGGCTTGCCTTTCTTGGCGGCGTACTCGAGCACCGCACCAATGCAGCGGCCGGCGCGCAAGTCGCGGCGCTCACCGGTGGCGCGGTCGCCAGTGTGGTAGTCGTAACCACCCATGGTGACTGTGCCGGCACCGGCGTAGCCCTCAATGACCAACTTGGCGATTGAGGCAGTTTTTTGGAACTCGCCGTCAGTAGCAAATTCCAATGCAGTAAATACGCCGTCAGGCCCAACCAAATCTAAATCTTCCGCAGGATCTAAAGCGGCGGGGTTACCAAATTTATTCGCTAAATGTGCAGCCTTGACATAGCTACAGCGCAAGGTTTTTTCAACTGCCTCTCTCTCTGCCGTGTTCAAACCGGTATCGAGCTTTTGGATTTTCTTATCGCTAATGCGATACATAGATTCCATTACGCCCACGGTTTCTTGTTGCGATAGCAAACCAACCAAGTCACCGGTATCCACCAAGCCAGTCACATCGCTGCGACGGTCAACTTTGGTGGGACGGACTGCGGCATCAATCATGGCCGCTGGCGCCATGGAGTTACCGCCGGAATCGGAGCTGCGCGAACCCACCAGGGCTAATAAATCGCCGAAAGCGCCGGCTTTGTTAATGCCGTACATGGGGTTGTGCGGGTTGTTGCCGGTATCGTTTTCCGAGCGAGCGGCAATCACGGCGCCGTTAGTGGTGGCCATGGCCGTCACCGCGCGCTCGGTAATACCACGCAGCAAGGCGCTATCAGAGTGGAAGGCCAACCCCAAGCGAGTATCGACAAAATCATTGGTGTTGGTGTCAGGATTGGTGATCGAAGGCACCATATCGCCGGGCAAACCCTGCTTGCTATAACCGGCCGTGGATAAGAAATCCAACTGGCCGCCGCGGCCGCCGACTAACACGTTGGAGCCGGCAAAGTTGGCGCCACCGGCGAGATCGAAACAAATAAACGGGATCTTGCCGCCACCAGCATCAGGAATATCACAATAGCCCGTACGCAATGCAGCAATGTCTGCTGAAAGATCCGCATATGATTTATTCCCCGCTAGGGCGAGTAAGCTGCCGCCAACTACCGTGCCAATGCCGGCGCGAAAACCCTGCGCCAGCATGTCTCGACGGGACACAGGCTTATGCATGTCTGGGTGACGGAGCGCTTCGTCCGGCTGAAAACCTTTAAATTTCTTGCTCATAATATTTTCCTAGCCCCCTTATTGCAGAAGCATCAATGCACTGCCAGTGGCGGCAGCACAGGCGGCTTTAACAGTGTTCAGTGTGCGCGCTTGCTGTGTTTTACAAGGATTATCATCCGTGCTCACGCAGGTAGCTGACATCTTATCAATCAAGCTGTGCAGCTCGGCCTCAATTTCACCGGCGTTGGGCTGATCCAACATCACGCTAGTACCGGAGGGAACATTGGTGAAATTATGCGCCAACAGGCGGGCCACGAGTGGATTAATGATCTTGTTTTGCTCCGCCGTATTACCGCTCAAGCTGCTGACATTCTGAGTGAAATCAAAGCCAGGGAAGTAAGTCGCGCGCTTAGCGGTATCGTCCACCAATTCGCTACAGTACTTCACCGCCAACTGGGTAATACCCATTTGGTGGGCAGCTAAAAAGCCTTCGACATTTTCAGCGGTTGGCATCTGCTGGCGCACGGCATTAAAGGTGGTCACCACATTGCCATTGGTTTGCGGCACAGTGGTTAACTCGCTCAAGGAGCGATTGATTTCTTCGTAGTGGCGCAGGGCAATCTTCGATTGCAGCGGCAGATCTACGGGCGTACCTGCTGGCTGTGGATCAGCCTCGACGCGGGTAAATTGGTTGCTGCCAAGTTGATCGAAGGTCAGGAAGAACACATCGGAGGTGGGGCCCTTATCCAACGGAATCACGGTGCCGAGCGGCGACAGCGGTAAGCCTTCCGGCAGATAATTAGCGGCGCTAATCACCATGTCCAACTTGCCATAAGCCTGACCAACAGTGGCTTCCTGGCCATTCACACCGATGCGCATACCCTTGAGCACGATATCCGACGCTGGCGTGGCGGTGCCATCCAAGCTGATGAAGAAAGGCGAGTTAAACAGGTAGCCGAAGTCGTCAAACTGCTGCACTTCAAACACCACATAGGCTTCGGGCATGTCGATCAGGTGCGACACGCTAAACAACAGGAAGAACTTCTCGCCCACACCGGCATCGTAGTTGGTTTGAATATCTTCTATGGCCAAGGCACGATTGTGTACCGCGAGCAGGCGGATAGAACCCAGCCATGGGTTAGAACTGCCAACCTCGGAACCTAACGCGAAGGCAAAGCTGCTATCCCAATTGGCTAAGGTGCCGCCGGCAATGGGATCGGCGCCGCTAACCAACTCGCCGTTCACATAAATGGCGCGACCGGTTACCGGGCTGTAAGTTAACACCACGTGTTGTAGGGTGGCTTGCAACACTTCATCGGCATTGGGGGTAGACACCAGCGGCATGCCGTTGGCGTCGTTACCAATGCTGTTGCGGTTGGCAAAGTCGTAGTTATACAGAGTTTGCCCAAGCATGAAGTTGCGACTATCGACACCACCCGAGTAGGTAATGATGCGCGCTGGGCCATCTTGGGTCACGTTATCCGGAATAACCCAAGCCTCGATGGAGTACTCGCCTGTGGCGGTAAGTAAATCATAGAGCTTGCGGCTATTGGCCGTTGACGCGCGGGCATTGCCGCCGTTGAATTTCACGCCCCAAGCACCCAACCAAGAGGTGTTATTCGATAGCGTTAAAGGCATCGCCGGCTGCATACCCGAGGTATCGTAAGCCACAGTGCCGCTACCGGTTTTAAACTGGTAGAGCGCGATTACATTGTTCTCAACTCGGCCGCCCGAAGAGGCAACAATACCGTCCTCAGCCAGATTCATCGCCTTCGAAACCACCAAGGCTGGGTCGACTTCAATGGGGTCAATACTGTCGGCGAAGGCGCGAATAGCCGCCTCCATTTCATTTGAGGCCGCCGCACAGTTGTTGTCCCAACAGTTATGGAACTCGCTGCGCAACCGCACCACTAAGCGCGAATTTTCTGGCGTATCTAAGTTGATACGCGAGCGCGCGGCATCGTAGGAAACCTGTATTTCCGACTCGCCAATAAAGGGCTGCTGTTTGTTGGCAGATTCACTCGCATGACAGTTGCTGCAATATTGTTCCAGCAGATCATGCACTGGCTCAAAACCGTCTGGAGTGGCCGGGAAGCTCTTGCTCGCACCCACATCTTTAAGCGGCTCCGGCGCGGTTAAAATAACCGTGTTAGCGACACTGCCGCTAGCTTGAGCCCAGAGTCTAATCATAAGCGTAAGCTCGTCGCCACAGACGCTAGCGGGCTGGTTATCCCAACAGTTGTGACCACCACCAACTTTGGTGACTAGGCGCGACGCAGCTGGGTTGGCGATGTCCACCAAACTTTCATCCAACACCACGTTGTAGGCTAAGTTAACGTCATCCCGACGTACAAACTGAGGGCTTTGGCCACCGTCAACATGGCATGAGCCACAGCGATCTTCAGCAACCAATTTATCCCAAACATTAATCTTAAAGCTTTGCACGTCATCGGTAGATGGTGCTGGGCCGGTATACACAAAGCCGGTGTTACCACCGCCGGCGTTAGGGTTATTGTTGGTAACAGTTTCAGCACCCGAACCACCGCCACACGCTGTTAACACAGCGAGGCCGAGGGGCAAAAGGGCGCGGCCAATATTGGTCATCGTTAACATAGTCTTAGCGCCCCTTATGGTGTGACTAAACAGTAAGCTGCAGATTCAGCAAAGACTTGCTTAAGCTGGTAAGTATTGTTTTTGAAGCTATCAACCATGTCGCTAATTGCGGTCCGGTCTGCAGCATCACCTGGCTCTCGTAAACAAACGGTGCGGAACACTTTTTTGACCTGACACTGGGCAAAGGCGTCGGAATGGGACAGTTCCATACCCATGGTTTTAGCGCCATTGCCGCCGCCGCTTAGGTTTTCATCCCAACCTAGCACCTTGTTCTGACCGGTGCGCCAGTAGTTGTCCCACTTGTCGTCAGGGGTAACAAAGCCGTACGGAAAGGTGGTGCTATTGATGTGATATTTCTCTTGAACGCGGGTGCCGGTCTCGGGATCGGTCATGCCCTCGCTATTAAATACGAGGCGGCCGTTTTCACCGGTCAGGTCATTTTCAGCATCGTATTCAAAATTGTAGTAAGCAAACGCCTGCGCCATGGGGTCCATGCCGGTGTGACAACCAATACAGTTGTTATTAAACACGCGGCTGTCACCACCAGGGCTTCGGCTCACGTCTTGGCGAATCCGATCGGGCGCAAGGGTAATGTCGTGTACCTGTTCTAGGTCCATGCAGAGATGATTTAACAGGGTGAAGCGAAACATCGCCCGGTTGGTACCGGCGATGAAGAAAGATTTAGCCGCCGCGCGCGTGGTCATCAAGCCGGCCGTGGCGTCAGCTTCTAAGCCAGTCACTTCGGTTTGGGTTCTGCGCACCAAAACCGTGTCGTCACTTAGGTCTGCACCGCTAGCGTAGAGCGAAACATAGTGATCGTTATTGCTGTTGGAATAGGCCGGCAAGCCATTCGAAGCGCCAACGTAGATGACGTTATCGTAAAGAATCGAGCGGAAGTCACTGCCGTCGCGCACTATGCCGATGATAGTGGCAACATAATCGTTGAAATCTCTAAACACATCGCCGTCGCGATTAGTCGCCGGCATGTAGAGGTTTTTCAAGGTTACGCTATAGAAAGCTTCGTTTTCCATCGCGGTGTAGGCAGCCGCGGCTGGATCATCGTTCTCAATCTGAGCTGCCATATCCAGCAACACGGCTTCCGTCGGCGGGACACCGGCGATGCGATCGTGAATGCGTTTCGCCTCTTCCCGAGGGCCGGCGTGAGCCACCGACACCATCAAAGCAGTGGACAGGGCACAACCAAGTACACGGGTAAATGAATTTAAGCTTCTCATGAAATTCTCTTTGCTGGCTCTAAGTGCTGGCTAGACTCTATTCTATGCCTGAATTCTGAACAGCGGGTCGCGGTTGGTGGGTCGGTAACTACCGCTGGTCAGTAGTCACTTCCAAGTTGTGACGGGGTTCTAATAATTGATGCACAAAGCTTTCTTAATTAATGACAACTGGAACACTGTATCAATATCAGACCAACAATTTTTTAGCTGTTTTCAAGAAATTGTGTGTTTTGTGCACAAGATCACACCCGAAGATTTTAGTTTTTCCGCCACAATTCACAAAATAATTGACAGTTTTCGGTAACAACGCACACTGCAGCACGCCTGCAATGGCAAATGAATGCCCTTTGAGTTAGGCCAATAACACAGCGAGCCACAGCCCTACTATGCACACAAGTACCAATAAAGCACCTTTTCCGCTCATTCTTGTCGCATCGACCTTGGCACTGCTATGGGGTTGCGAGAGTAGCGTCGAAACTGGCGTGGTCGACGACCTAGAACCAGATCCGGTAGTGCTCGACATTCCCATGGCCTATATCAACCGGCCCATTCCCGTGGATGAAGATGGCGTGCGCATAACCGATGATGTGTTGATGCCGCAAACCTTTATGCCCGGCGCTGTGCTCTATCTAAAAGATCGCGCAGCCAGTACCGCAGCAGAGATTGATATTACGTCCCAAGCTTGGCCCGAGGGCGCACTTTACGACGTTAAGGATGTGTCTGCCTCCTATGATGGTGAGCGCTTAGTCTTCGCCATGCGCGCGCCAGAGATAGAGGATGCAGACGAGGAAGACCAGCCCAAATGGAATATTTGGGAGTACGACATCCCCTCGGCCACCTTGCGCCGGGTGATTAACGACGACATTCAGGCCGAGGTGGGCCACGATGTGTCGCCGCGTTATTTGCCTGGGGTTGAGCGCCGCATCGTCTTTGCCTCAACCCGCCAAACCCGCTCGCGAGCGGTGTTACTCGATGACAATAAACCCCAGTTTTCTGCTCTGGATGACAGCCGCAACGAAGAGTCTTTTGTGCTCCACGCCATGGACAACGACGGCACTAATATCGAGCAGCTCACCTACAACCAATCGCACGATTTCCAGCCGACACTTCTGCCCGATGGGCGCATTTTTTACAGCCGCTGGGATCGCATGACCGGCAATAATCAACTCAGTTTTTATGCCGTTGACCCCTACGGCATGCACCAAACCTTGGAATACGGCTACCACAGTCAGGACACGGGCACTGATGACAGCGAAGCCTTCTTTGTAAGACCGCAACAGCTACCCGATGGGCGCATTTTCGGTATCTTGAGAAATCGCGTCAGTACCGAATACGGCGGCGATATGGTGGCCATTGATTACGAAAATTACATTTCGGCCAGCACCCCGGTGTACAACGTAGCCGGCACTAGCGGCCAAGAAAGTGTTTCTGTGTTGCCCATTAATACCGACGACAGCCTGTCTGCCAACGGTATCTTTCACTCTTCCAGCCCTTTATTCGACGGCACTGGGCGCATGATCGTGAGCTGGAGCCGGTGCCGGGTGATTAACCCCACCAACAATTTACCGGCCTCCTGTACCGAAGAGTTTTTAGCCGACCCCACCATCGTGCCGGCTGATCCGCTTTATGGCATCTATATCTACAACAGTGCAGAGCGCACGCAACAACCCGTGCTATTGCCTATTGAAGGCCGCATGTTGGTAGAGCCTTTGTTGCTTATCCCGCGCACGGCCGACAACCTGATTCCGCCACCCGTGGCAAATGTGGATTACGACGCCACCCTGGCCGACGAGGGCTTGGGCTCGCTGCACATTAAATCTGTGTACGACTTCGACGGCACCGACAGTATTGGCATTGAAGGTATCAGAGACCCCGCCAACTGGGCGACTACGCCACCGCCGGCAAGGTTTTTGCGCCTAGTTAAAGCCGTCTCCATCCCCAGCGATGAGGTTTTAGACTTCCCGAATACGGCCTTTGGTCGCTCGGCGGCAAACGGCATGCGCGAAATTCTTGGTTATGTGCCCATTGAGCCAGATGGCTCGGTAATGGCGAAAGTGCCGGCCGATGTGGCCTTCACCTTCGATATTGTGAGCGCCCAAGGTAAACGCATCTTTCCGCGCCACAACAACTGGCTGCAGCTGCGCCCCGGCGAGCAGCGCGACTGCAACGGCTGCCACACCCGCGCCAGCGAAATGCCCCATGGCCGCATAGCCGCGGAGGCGCCATCCGCTAACCCTGGTGCGCCTACCTCCGATGCACCCTTCCCCAATACCGACCCCAATACGCTGTCGCTGGTGCAAATGGGCGAAACTATGGCCCAGGCCTACGCCAGAATTGTCGGTGTTAGAACACCATCGGTTGATCTCGTCTATGACGACGACTGGACCGACCCAGCGGTACAAGCCAAACAGCCTAGCTTTGCTTACAGCTACGCCGACCTATTAACGGGCTCGCCAACAAGCCCTGGCTGTGGCACCGGTGCTTCGCCTTGGAGCGCTCAGTGCCGTGTGACCATCCACTATGTGGATCACATTCAACCATTGTGGGACTTGAGCCGCCCAGATGACCCAGTAGCGCCAACCGTGGACAACCAATGCACCAGCTGCCACACCAATGTGGATGCAATGGCAGCCGCGATGGTGCCAGCCGCGCAACTCGATCTACGGGCTGAGCCATCACCGGATCAACAAGCCCATTTCGTCGGCTATCGCGAATTGCTATTCAACGATGTGGAACAGGAAATTGTTAATGGTGCTTTGGTGGATCGGCTCGTGGAAGTAGTCGATGCTAACGGCGACCCGGTGTACCAGCGCGATGCCGATGGCAACCTGATACTCGACGGCAATGGCGACCCCATTCCCGTGCCGCCAGTGACTGTGCCCGTGCAAGCCTCTATGAGCACCAACGGTGCAGGTAACAGCAATCGCTTCTTTAACGTCTTTACCAATGCCGGCGCCACCGTCGATCATCGGGGCTTTTTAACCGATGCCGAATTGAAGCTAATTGCAGAATGGATTGATCTAGGTGCTCAGTACTATAACAATCCCTTTGCTGTGCCTGTAAACTAACCGACACTTTCACGCGTGCCGGGCTCTGAGCCCGGTGTAAAAAAATAATTAGCTGGTGCTTGAGTTAATGTGGCATAGCCTGACCCGAAACATCCTTTCCGGCCTGTTGTTGGCTTCGCTTTCCCTTGGCCTCTGCCCGGCCCAAGCCGAAGAGTCCGATAGCGGCTGGTTTTCATTTCTCGACGATGATGCCCCCTTGGTAGTCACCGTCAATGATGCCTACCTTGAAATGCGCACCGGCCCCGGCCGCGGCTTCCCTATTTTCCACGTGGTGGAAAAGGGCGAAGTGGTCACCCTGTTAAAAAAGCGCACTGATTGGATCAAATTTGAAGCCAAGCGCGGTCAAGTTGGCTGGGTGAAGCGCGAACAACTTGCGCTAACCCTCGGTCCAGACCAGCAGCCGGTAACCCTTATGGCCACTGGCGAGCAGCAATATATTGACCGAGAATTTGAGCTGGCCGTGATGCTGGGCGATTTCGGCGGCATCGATTCGCTAACCTTTTACTCCGGCTATCGCTTCGCACCTAACTTGATGGCCGGCTTTAGTTTGTCCCAGGCCACCAGCCGTATCGCCGATACCAAACTCGGCTACTTGCGCCTGCAGCATCAACCTTGGCCACACTTGCGCTTTTCGCCTTTCTTTGAGCTGGGCGCTGGCATGATTCAATCGAAAAAGCGCTCGGCGCTCGATCAACCACTAGACGACACCGACGCCAGCCTGTTAATTGCCGCCGGGCTAAACGTTTATTTAAGCCGTCGCTTTAGCGCCCGACTCGAATACAACAATCACAAAATTCTCACCAGCCGAGATGAAAATGAGGAAGTCCACGAATGGAAACTAGGTTTCAACGTCTTCTTCTGAGTGGCCTGCTGATTACAGCCTGCTCAGCCGCACTGGCACAGACAGATGCACAAGACGAGACACAATCCGTGCTCGATAAAATTGTCACGCCAGATATGGAAAGACGCCATATCGAAGAGGATCAACTCGACACCGAAGATTTCGAGCTAGGCGCCTACTACGGCTTTATGAGCATCGAAGACTTCGGCAGCAGCTGGGGCTGGGGCGCACGCGCCGCCTACCACATCACCGAAGATTTTTTCTTAGAAGGTAACTACGGCAAGCATACCGCGGGCGAAAGCACGCTGGAAATCGGCGGCGGCTTACCCGCATTAACCGATGCTCAACGGGAATACACCTATTATGATTTGAATTTGGGTTATAACTTATTCCCCGGTGAAGTGTATATCAGCGACAGCCTCGCTTTTAACTCGACCTTTTATATCGTCGCCGGCGCCGGCAACACCACCTTCGCCGAAACGGAATATTTCACCTATAGCTTTGGCGCGGGTTACAAAGTGTATTTTACCGATTACCTGAATTTTAATATCGACCTTCGTGACCATGTGTTCGAGCGCGAACTGTTGGGCTTCAATAAAAAGTGGGTTAACAATTTATCCGCCAACATGGGCATCAACTTTTTCTTTTAATGTTTGATGCCCGGTGTATCCGTCACACTTGATGTAGTGAGAAAACCTATGAAAAAACTTTGTGTCGCCTTTATTCTGTTATTCAGCAGCCTCAGCTTCGCCGCCGGCGAACTCTCTGGGCCGGCGCCAGACTTTACCTTGAAGAGTCGCGACGGCAAAAACATTCGCCTCGCCGACCTGCGCGGGCAGGTGGTCATGTTAAATTTTTGGGCTTCTTGGTGCGGCCCCTGCCGACAAGAAATGCCGATCCTCGACGACCTGGCCAAGCGCTATGGCCGCGCGGGTTTCACCCTACTGGGTGTTAACGTTGAACAAGACAGTTCAGCCGGGGAAAAGTATTTACAAGATACGCCGGTTAACTTCCCCATTCTTTGGGACCCGACCTCAGAAGTGAGCAAGCTGTACAACATCGACGCTATGCCCAGCACCGTGATGATCGATCGCGATGGCAACATGCGCTATCTACACCGCGGCTACAAGCCGGGCTACGAGAACGACTATAAAAAACAAATTAAAGAGCTGATTCGCGAATGAAACTGATGTTGGTTTTACTACTCAGCCCATTCTTTGTCGCCTGTTCAAGCATTGAGCCCTGGGTTAAACCCTACGAGCGCCAAAACTTGGCCGACCCGATTATGGCGATGGATAGAGACCCAGTGGCAACCCAATACTTACACCACGTTTACGAGGCGCGGGAGGCCGCACGCGGTGCGGAAGGCGGTTCTGGAGGTGGTTGTGGTTGCAACTAAGAAACCGATGAAAAACGACTGCGCTCGGCATCTTACCCGCCGGCGTTGCTCGGAATGTTCATTTATTCAACATACACTGCGCTTCCTGCGCTCCGGCGGCGACCAACCTACCTTTGCTCGTTACGTTTTTCAGAGGTTCCCAAAGTTGTTAATACGCTTGCTTGCGGTGTTACTGTTCAGCAGTCAGGCACTGGCGGCGGTGCTGCCCGAAGATAGAATTGATGTGCTCTATCACGGTTACGACGGTGGCGGTGCAGAAATTACCGGGCCTTCGGTACTGGTGCGTAAACAATTCGCCGATACGGTTTCTATCTCGGCAAATTACTACGTGGATATGGTGTCCAGCGCCTCTATCGACGTAGAGACAACCGCCAGCGCCTACACGGAAGAACGCACCCAGTCTTCGGTTGGCATCGACTACCTGAACGGCAAAACCACCATGAGTTTGGGGGTCACGACGTCAAAGGAAAACGATTACGATGCAAAGACTTATGGCTTCGGCATCAGTCAGGATTTTTTTGGCGACCTGAGCACCATCAGTTTAGGCGTCTCCTTCGGTGACGACATTGTGCGTCGCAATGGCGACGAAGAATTCGAAGACGAAGCCAAGCGCACCCGTTACAACGTCAGCCTGTCGCAAGTTATCACCAAGGACATGATCGCCAGCGCCATGATCGAAACGGTTATCGACGAAGGCTTTTTAAATAACCCCTACCGCAGCGTGCGCTATTGCATCACCGGCACCGCAGAAGCCTGCGAAACCGCCGGCAATGAAAGCGAGCTCTACCCGCGCACGCGCAATAGCGATGCCTTTGCCATTCGCGCTAAGTATTTTTTACCTTATCGCGCGGCGGTAAAAGTTGAAGCCCGTGTCTACCAAGACAGTTGGGGTATTGAGGCCAACAACTGGGAGTTGAAGTACGTGCACCCCATTGGCGATCAATGGTTGGTCGAAGCCAAGTATCGGCAATACAACCAAACTAAAGGCGCAAGCTTTTACTCGGATTTGTTCGACTTCCAAGAGGCCACAAACTTCCGGGCCAGGGATAAAGAATTAAGCGAATACACCAATAGCAACATCGGCCTAGGTGTTACCTACGAAGTGAAAGCGGGTTGGCTATCCTGGTTTGATCGCACCACAGCAAACTTCTACTGGGACTATATGATGCTCGACTACGACACCTTTAAAGATGCGCGTATGTCTGACGCTCGCTTTACCGATAGCCCGGTGGCACCCGGGCAAGAGGATGCCTATTCTTTGGATGCAAGTGTGGTGCGCTTTTTCGTTTCTTTTTGGTATTAGATGCAGCGACAAAGCGCGGGGCAACCCCTACAAAGATTAAAGCAAAAAGCGCGAGCTAATTCGGGCTTTTTGCTTTTTATCTGATGCTCGGACTTATTGTTTAATTGGGCATAGATCGGCCCACCAAAGCTCGCGTCGACACAAGGGCGTATCTGCCGGCAGATAAGGGTTGTGTAAGTCGATAGCTACTCTAGCGTCGAGTTGCAGCTCGCGGATCACATCGCCGTAGTAGTGCTCAAACCGCTGCACAAATTCGCCACTGGCCAACATCATTTCTAAACCTCGCTCAATATCCGCCGCGAGTTTGGCATCTTGTTTATTGACAAAAAAGTACATGGCTGCGGGATAGCGAATCAGCAAATGCTTATCCAAGCTTATGCCCATGGCAGCATTGCGCGCTAATTCTTGCGAGACTTCGGTGACCGAGCGCGGGAAAAAATCAAAGCGACCCGCCACCAGCATGCGAAATAAGGTGTTGTAGTTACTGCCCGGCACCACCATACCTTGAGAGGTTAAAATTTTGGTGTCGGACCACACATACATTTGCCCCGCAGTGAATTGCTTGAGTTGTTCGAGACTTGCGACACTCGCCAGCATATCCGGCTCAGCGCTGCGCACCAGCGCGACTCGGTAGCCCATTAAACCGCGATTAAGTGGAATTTTAATGGCAAGGTGCTCAGTCTCGCGCTCGATACTGGTCATACTCCAAACCACGTCGACGCCGTGCTTGGTGGAAAGGTTTAGGAAATTGCGCGCTTTGGGCACATCCTCAACACCCGGCTGAAGCTGATAATTTCCACCGCTTAGGGTCAAGGCGCGGGTTAACATTTGTACTGGGTAAGCCGCGCGCCAATCGTCGTTTGACTTTGGGTAAAGCAACAGGCGCCCAGCGTCGCTTGCCTGAGTACTGGCAATAAGCGCAAGCCCGATTAAAGCAGCAGCAACGGTGGCAATAATGCGCATAGCAACCTGTAGGTTAACAGGGTAAACGCGCGCACCCTGTGGCGATAAGTTTTTTATGCTCGGCCGATAAGGCCGCAAGAGCCTCCAGCTCTTTATGCAGCTTAGCCGAAAAGGCCGTGTCCTTGGTTAATTCTAAGCACTCAAAACGCAATAGCCACTCGTGCGGGTAGTCGTCTAACTGCGCATGTAGCTGCAGCAAAAATGCTTCGCTGATCGTGTTTTTGGTTCGCGCATCGCGCAACTCTTGATACAAGCTGAATAACGATGCCTCATCGGTGCTGTAGTGAACTCTCGCCGTGGGCTCTGCATCTTCTTGATCGTATAAGCGATAGCGGTCTTTATCCGCCGTACCGCCGAAAACACTGATGATGCGATCGCCCACCGCCATGTCATACTGACCCCAACTTGGTTCAAAGAGGGTCTCGCCGGCCTCGCCTTTGGCGTTCATGGGTGCGACCACGCGGCAGTCACTGAAGGAAAATAGAATATTTTTGTGCTCGCGCCGCTCCACGTGGTCTAGCAACCCCTCCACATGCACACCGGACACAAAATCCAATACCGTGCGCTGGCCCACGACAATGCCGGCACTCTTGAGTTCATCCATGGTGTATTCCGACAGGCAGCGCGGCATATCTTTTATTTTTCCCACCGGCGAACCAAAACCTTGCGCATGGTAGTCGACCCCGTGTCCGTGTAGCTCGCGCCCCGCCCAGGCCAGTTGGGTCGGGCCCTCGGTGCCGATATAAATTAGGTTGTCCATGGCGTCCGTTTTCGCCTTCACTAGCTTCCCGCTCACCTGCAGGCCACTGCTATAAACCGTGGTACACACGGTTTTGCAGACAATGGCTTTACGCACCGATTCGGCGCCACCCTTTCTAAACGCCATGCCATGGGCAAAGGTTTCGAGCACTTGAGTCAGGTGTTTACAGCTCTTGGTCACAAACAATTGCGGTTGCTCGCGGGTAATATCGTAGGGCGTATTAATGGCATCTACGGTTAATGGCAATTTGCGCACTTTATTATCGTCTAGGCAGTTCACGCCTTCGCCTAAGGACGACAACAAACCGGCGCCATAGATTTTGTAATCGTCTAGCTCACCCACTAAACCGTATTCCACTGTCCACCAATGCAGACGCGACAATAAGCTCGCCTCAGACGGACTTTCAGCGGCGTTAATTCTCAAAGCCTCGGCTAAGGCTGCCTCTGCTGCATCTATGTCTTCGGCCTTGGAGCGCACCGCCTCTTTGACAATCGATAAATGGCGAATAGCCTCATAAACCGCATAGTCGCTGGCGGTTGAGAGTGCCTTCATACCAATTTCACCAAAGCGCTGGAGAAACTCGGCGTAATCGACATCGACAATAAAAGGCGCGTGACCCGCGGATTCGTGCACGATATCCGGCGCTGGGGTGTACAGCATGTGATCGATAGTGCGCATATCCAATGCGATAACCAAAATCTTGCGCGCCTGGAATTCCATAAAAATCGCCGGCGGAATAAAGCCATCCACCACCACGGCCTGCCAGCCAATCTTGCCAAGGCACTGGTTCATTTCGTCAATGGAGGGGATGTGATCGGCGCTAATGCCGGTTTTACGCAAGCCCTCCAAGTAGACCGGATGGGCATGGGTGGCCATGTGATCGATCAATGACAAGAGCAGGAAGCGCCAAGCCGCGTGATCGCGCGGCGTGTATTGGTTGTAGTCTTGAACTTTGACGAACTGACGCAAGTGCGCCGGCAGGCTAGCGATGATCTCCTGCTGAGACATAAAAACTCCACCTAATGACCGATACCAATGTCGCAAAGACGTCAGTATAGAATCTCTAGACCAGAAACTTGTGCCTTTAGCCATTCAATCGGCGACTAAATTCGCAAGCTTTATTCGGTTTACACGAAAAAACCGGTTGTTTCATTCCTCTTTAACGGGCTCGATTAACCTATCTCATCGGCTTCCAGACGGCGGAACAAATCTTTAAATACCGTGCCGGGCTTGGGTTTGGTTTGCGCCGAAAACGCCAGTGGCCGGCACAGCGCCATGGCCGTTACGCCAATGCGGTAGGTGTAGATGCCGGCAGAAAAGCCCTGCGCAACCCGCCCCGAAAGCTTGCTAATCACTTCGTGGGAGAGTGTCTGCCCCGCCACTTCGCTGCCGAGTTCGATAGCGCCCATGGCGGCAATTTGACGGTACACGTGCACCAGCAATTGCGCTTCCAGAAATGGGCTAGGGGCCAAGCCGTAGGACTTGGCGATGCGGCCAATCAACGACATATTACCGGCCAGCGTGAGCACTAAATCCAGCGCTAGAAACGGGCTAGCCGCTACGCCTAGCGCGGTGCGGCGGGTAGCGCGAACCACCTCTGCAAGTGCGGTTTTATCGCAGCGTTGGGCCAACTGACGATCGAGATCGTCTAATTTTTCTTGGATGTTGGCATAGTCACCTAAACGCGCCGGCTGGCCAGAAAACAACACGTGTGTTGAGGGTAATACGGACTCTGCGGCGGCTCGGTATTCGCTGAAATGCTCTTCGGCCTGGCTTGCCATTAGCTGATTTGCCAACAACCGCACCCGCTCCAAAGCGGCCACCCGCTTGCCATTGCGCCTTGCCCGCCAGAGTTTGGACAGTAGCCAAAAACTGGGAATGCCAACCAGTGTCAGGGCGCCAATACCTAAACTCCAATGATAGGACCAAGCGCCGGCAATCATCAGGGCGGCCTGTAAGCTAACAAAGCCGCCCACAAACCAGGCCGCGGCCTTGGCTATGCCGGCGTATTCTAGCCAGCCGGTGGCCGCGCTTTGCGCCGCCCAGACTTGGTCGCCCTCTGGCTCTTGTTCCTGTTTGGGTTGCGCGGCCAACACCTGCAACTGCTGCTGTTCCGCCGCACTCATTGGCTCAAGCCAAGGGCTAGGTAGCGGTGCACTTGTGGTTTCGGTCTTCTTCACGCGTACAAATCTCCCAGCAGATGCTCGCACAGCTGCGCCATATTGACATTGGGCCAGGGTTTTAGCCGTGGGTCTGGCAGCGACGGCGGCAGGAGTAAGGGTAAGCGCCAACCGGCTAATTTCGCCCAATCGGTATCGTTAGGCCAACCGCGCGGTAAATTTGGGTGGCTAAGCCAAGCCGCACTCTCGCCCTGCTGCACGAACAACGCTGGCCTATCCAGCCGACTACCCACCTGAGTACAGGCGATAGCCGCGAGCTCGAGGTGATCCACTTCGGTGGATTCAAAGCGTGCCGACTGGATAGATTCGGCCACTACCGCACGCATCAACTCCGCCAGATGACTGCGCTGGTTGGGCAGCACGCAATCCAATTTACTGGCGACAAAGGTCAGCTGCTCCACCTTCGGCGCCACCAATTTATCCAGCCAGCGATTTTTGCCATAGCTAAACAGCTGCAACACGCGGGTTAGGCTGCGGCGCAATTCCTCTAAACTATATTTGCCCTGCTCGAGAGAACCAAGTAAATCCACCAGCACTAATTGATGGTCTACTTGCGCAAACACCTGGGTTAAGAATGGCTTCACATAACCGGCGACATAGTGCTTATAGCGACGCTGCATTTCTGCGGCCCAGCTGTTCGGGCTAATGACCTCAAATTTATGTTGATGGCTGGCGAGCAGGGGAATAAACGCCGGCAACTGGTGTTTATCCGCCGAGGCCAAGGCGAAGCGGCCCGGGTTAATAATGTGCAAGCCTTCGGCTTTACACTGCATCAAAAAGGCGCGATAGCGTTCGAACAGGGCGTCGAAGCGCTCGGGCTCAAACACAGACACAGGGTCAATATCTAAGAGCGCTTGGTAAAGTTCGGGCGCTAGGGTGTTGCGCGGTTCGTTATTGAAGTGCACGAAACAATCGCTGACCCATTGCTCGTAACCCATACTGGCCAGGGGTAAATCCATTAACCACTCGCCGGGATAATCCCAAATTTCCACTTGGTGGCTAACATAGCCTTTACCCGAGATGTCTTCTAGGCGCGAGCGTGGCTTCAACCGAATTTCAATTAGGCAGCGGCTTAAATCTTGGGTCGAGGCGGGCCATTCGCCGGCTCGTAATTTTGCCAGATGCGCCCCATAAGGGTACTCGGCAATGGCCTGATCGGCGCTGATTAGGGCCGCCGATAACCAGCGATTTTGCAAGTCTGGCCACAAGTGTTGAGCTTGCTGCACATCCATGTTGACCAGCTGATTGACCAGTGATGCCAATAAGGTGGATTTGCCGGCGCCGCTAAAGCCGGTGATCGCAATACAGCTTCGCTGCCCGATGGCGCGCTTAATGCCGCGCCCAGCCTTCTCCTTAAAGCGGCGAGCACTGTCCTTGGTGCGCTTAGCACCGGTGTTAAGCTGTTGGCGAAACCGGTTGATGGTACTGCTCATAGGTTAAACGGCGCTCAGTAAAATATTAACGCGAGTTCAAAAGAGATTGTGCCGTAATACCTTTTATCAAGCGAACAAGTTTCTAAGTTCAGCCATCGACGTAAAAGCTAGTCGCTTGGAAAGCTATTGCGGATCGAACTGTAGGTTAAGCTGGCATTATCGGGATTCAGTGGCGGCTTAATAAAAGCGTGATAGTCCCCGCGCGGGTTAATCATGGCAATAATGCCGCTGTGGTCGACCGTGTAGTCATCGCCCTGTACAACTTTGGTAAAGGCGACATTGAGTTGATTGGCGAAGCGTTTAATCGGTAAAAACTCGCCAGTGAGGCCGATAAAGTCCTCGTTAAAATAGGGCACATACTGCGCCAGTGTTTCAACGCTATCGCGCGCCGGATCGACCGACACCATGATAATTTGGGTTTGCTTTTGCACCTCGGGGCTCAAGGTTTTGTACCAGCTAGACAGCGCTGCCATGGTGGTAGGGCAAATGTCTGGGCAGTGGGTAAAGCCAAAAAAAACGAAACTCCACTTACCTTGAAAACGCGCTTTGGTAAATTCTTCGCCTTTGTGATCCAGTAAAACAAAATCTTTAAAGATTCTCGGCGGCTCAAAAACAATGGTGCCGTGTACTTGCAGCTCCAGATTGCTCAACACTCTGGGCGTGGTAATTTTGTTGATGAATAGCAGCATAACGATAACAATAAATGTCGCGATCACGCCCAGGGTGAGGGCAATACCGCGCTTTTGTTGTTCGGTTTTCATTGCCTCTGTCATAGCGCCGGCACCCACAAGCTAGGGCTGATTAAGTAGTGATCCAGCAACATAATCACAAATAGCGCCATTAAATAGATAATGGAATAGCGAAAGGTATCCATGCCGGCAGATTCCCTATCTGTGAGCAGCATGACCAAAGCCCAATAGATGAACCCAGCACCCAAGGTTACTGCGCCTAACAGGTAGAGCCAACCCATCATGCCGGTGAGGTAAGGCAGTGCGGTCACCAAACAGAGAATGATGGTGTAAAGCAGAATATGAATTTTGGTGTAGTGCTCGCCGTGAGTAACCGGCAGCATGGGTATTTCGGCATTGGCGTATTCATCTTTGCGATGCACCGCCAGCGCCCAAAAATGTGGCGGTGTCCAGGCGAAGATAATCAATACCAACAACAAGCCACCGGGATCGATGCTACCGGTCACCGCAGTCCAGCCCAGCAGTGGCGGTGCCGCACCGGCCAAACCACCAATGACGATATTTTGCGGCGTCGCGCGCTTTAAAAACAGCGTGTAGACGACGGCGTAACCGAGCAGCGATGCCAAAGTTAACCAAGCGGTTAAGGCATTGATAAACACCAGTAGGATAGCCATACCGGCCAAACCCGTCGCCGAGGCAAATATCAGCGCCCGCATAGGGTCAATGCGACCACCGGCAACCGGCCGGTTAAAGGTGCGCGCCATTTTTTGGTCGATATGTCGATCGACCAAGTGATTGACCGTGGCCGCGGAGCCGGCGCAAAGCGCAATTCCAAGATTGCCGAGAATCAATACGTCGAGCGGCACCATACCCGGCACGGCTAACAACATACCGATAACAGAAGTAAGGATCATCAACATAACCACGCGCGGTTTACACAGCTCGTAATAGTCGCGCCAGCTTAATGATTGCGCCATTGGCTCTGTGGCTTGCATCTCGATACCTCTATATTGGCTTTATTATTTGGTTTTATTATTTTAGTGTTCGCGGGAAAACTTCAGCATGCGCTTGAGATCAGCGAGCAGATCGTTACCCGTGTGCTGGTCTTGATAATACATCATAAGGAAGCCATCCGGGTCCATCATCAGATAGCGGCCTTGGGCGTAATTGGTTTGCGCCAAGAGTGCCGCCCAAGCGCTGGGGTCAACCTTAACAACCTGAATATTTGCATGCTCCGTCGCTATCAATTGCTCAGTAGCGGAATCTAGATCGGCGACCAAAAATACCCGTTCAACCCGCGTGTATTTTTCATTTAAGCGCGTATGCACCTGTCTCGTAATATAAAGCGCCTCTACACAGGCGTCATCGCAGGCCGACATTGCCGGCACTAGCAAGCGCCATTTCTGGGGCTGCTGGGCCATTGTCATGGGCTGATTATCGCGATCGCGCAACTCAAGGCTATCTATTTGCACGGGCGGGTTCAGCAAAACACCTTTGTTTATGGTGTTGGTTGGTATGCCTAGCCCCGTTTCATAAATAACATAGGCCACAACCATGGGCACAAGAATAACGCCCATTACCAGCCATTTGGACCATTGAAGTTTTCGCACCGCGGGTATTTCTGCATTTGTCATGTTTAACTACGTCTTATTATTCGTTGTCTTTTGTTTTAGTACCGTTAATAAATTGGTATTGGCAAACACCAACAGTACCACCAATGCAAAGGCCATTGAAAACCATTGAAACGCATAGGCCTGATGTTTGATCGGTGAAATATTAACCGTGGGCCAATCAATGCTCAGTGCGCCCTCGCTTTCCGGCGCCAGCTGCACTAGGCCACTCAAGGTAACGCCCGAGAGCTCACTCAATTTGGTTAAATCTATTTCGGCAATTCGCTCGGCAATGAGAGCATCGGGCGGCAAATCGCTTAACATGATATTTTTAGACTGAGTGGCCATTTGCCCGGCGAGATTAACACGGCCGGTTAGTAAGGCTATGGTAGGTTTCAAACGCCGATCGTGAGCGCCGGCTACCCAGCCGCGATTTATTAGCAGCCAGACATTATTGACCTGAGCAATTTGCAGCACTTCATAGCCCACCCGCCCGCGCTGAATACGGTTATCCAGTAACCAGTAGGTATCTGCTGCTATGTTTGCGTTAAGCGTTACTTTCGTGAAAGCTGGCAACGCCAGCACGGCCTGTTGCTCAAGCGCATTCAGGGAGATGGGGTTTAAATGTTGTTGTTGCCGGTGTGCGTCCAACAATTGGGATTTTTCGTTTGCTCTATCGAGTTGCCAAAAGCCCAAGGCCAGCAATACCGGCAGAAACACCAGACCCAGCGTTATCAACTTTATATTGATATCGAAATGCAGTTTTTCTGGGACTGCAGACGAAGCACCGGTGGGGTGTTCGAGTTGCTCGCTTGGCATAGCTACCTCAATTGCCAGCGCCCTTGCAAAGGCGTAAGGTGGCTGCCTAATTATCGAGGAAGCGACCTATGTTTTTAAAAATAATAATTGGCGTATTGTTTCTTGCGGTTGTTGCCAGCCTCACCAGTGGGCTTATATTTTTACTGAAAGATATGGGTGCAACGGAATCAAAGCGAACCCTTTATGCGCTTGGTATTCGGGTGACCTTAGCGGCACTGCTACTATTGACTATTTTTTATGGCTTTTACACCGGCCAATTGGCGAGCACTGCACCTTGGGAATCCAGAGGCCTGTTATAAACACAGGCCCCCTTGTTGGGATCAGCCCAATACGTACACAAAGAGAAATAACCCAACCCAAACCACATCAACAAAGTGCCAATACCAACTGGCCGCTTCGAAACCAAACTGATCGTCAGACTTAAAATGGCCTTTAAACACAGAGCGCAACCACATCACTAACAACATAAAGGTGCCGAGTGTTACGTGTGCGCCGTGAAAGCCGGTCAACATGAAAAAGGTAGTTCCGTAAGCACCAGAGGCCAAGGTTAAACCGAGCTCTTGGTAGGCGTGGATATATTCTTCAACTTGTAAGATTAGAAAGATGATACCCAATGCGACCGTAATACCCAACCAAACATTAAAGGCTTTACGGTTGTCCTTTTTAATCGCTGAGTGCGCGAAGTGCACTGTAACGGAAGACGTAAGCAGCACGATAGTATTCCACAGCGGCAGCCAGCCCCAAATATTTTCCGCTGTTAGATTTGAGCCACTCATATTTTGTTCTGGGCCCAGTACCGTGGCACCGGCACCGTTGGCGGCCATGTCTGGTGTGGTCATCAAAGGCCAGTGATTTTCGAAACCGTTCCAAAGCAATTCATTGGTCATGGTATCGTGCGAACCTTCGCCGCCGAGCCACGGGAGAGAAAAGTTTCGGATGTAATAGAGCGCGCCAAAAAATGCCGCGAAGAACATCACCTCACTAAATATGAACCAGCCCATGCCCCAAACATAGGATCGCTTCAATTGAACGGAGTTCAGACCGTTCATATTTTCATCGATAACCGTGCTAAACCAATTCCACAAGACTACCGCCAGAATAAAGCCGCCGGCCATGAATATCATGGGGCCATTGTCGTTGCCATTCATCCAGTTAGCGGCACCAAATACCGTTATAAATAATCCGAGACTGGCAAATATTGGTAATTTGCTTTGCTCTGGAACGTAGTAAGTTCCTTCTGTTGCCATGTTGCTACCCCGCGTTTTTATGGAGTTGTTAGGGTGGTACCCACACCGCTGTTTGCTAGCTGTTGTGCGCCAACGGCATCGGTAATATCAAACAGCGTGTAAGACAAGGTAATGGTATTTACCTGTTTAGGTACATCCAAGTCGACAATAAACTGCAGACCTAATTCAGCGCTCTCACCAGCTTTTAACGGCTGGTTGTTAAAACAAAAACATTCCGTTTTATGAAAATACTGGGCCGCTTTAAAGGGCACCAAGCTTGGTACCGCTTGCGCCACCATATCTTTCCCGGTTGGGTTAACGGCGTGGTAAATCACATCCACGGCCTGCCCAGGATGAACTTTAATGCTTTGCACGCCCGGCTTAAAAAGCCAAGGCATAGCTTCATTATTGGTAGCTACAAACTGAACCGTTATTTCACGGCTCAGATCGACGGTGATTTCCTTAGCTTGATATTGATCACCCGTTTTGCCATTGAGGCCAGTAATTTCACAAAACGCATCATACAAAGGCGGCATGACGAAAATGGCGAAACCAAACATAGCAAAACCAAGCGCGATGAGTTTCGCGCTTAGTTTTGCATTGGCTTTATCTACTTCGTTGGCCACAGCGAAATCACTTTACTTCTGGTGGGGTAGAGAAAGTGTGGTAAGGCGCAGGCGATGGTACCGTCCACTCCAAACCGTGCGAGCCTTCCCAAACCCGATCAGTGGCTTTCTTGCCCGATACGATGGCGGCAATGATGTTGTACAGGAATAAAATTTGCGCGGCACCGAACAGGAAAGCACCTACGGATGAAATCATATTCCAATCGGCAAACATCAGATTGTAATCGGGAATACGGCGCGGCATGCCTGCTAACCCTGCGAAATGCATGGGGAAGAAGGTTAGGTTCAAGCCGATAAACGCCAACCAGAAATGGGTTTTGCCCATGATTTCGTTGTACATCTTGCCCGACCATTTAGGCAGCCAGTAATACACCGCCGCTGTGATCGAGAAGATGGCGCCGGGCACCAACACATAGTGGAAATGCGCCACTACAAAGTAGGTATCGTGGTATTGGAAGTCCGCTGGCGCGATGGCCAACATCAAGCCCGAAAAGCCACCGATGGTAAATAAAATCACGAAGGCGATGCTGAATAACATCGGTGTTTCAAAAGTCATTGAACCCTTGAACATGGTCGTGACCCAGTTAAACACCTTCACACCCGTCGGCACGGCGATCAACATGGTGGCGTACATAAAAAACAATTCGCCGGCGATGGGCATGCCCACGGTAAACATGTGGTGCGCCCAAACAATAAAGCTTAAAAACGCGATGGACGCCGTGGCATACACCATAGACGCGTAACCGAACAAAGGTTTGCGCGCAAAGGTTGGGATAATGGCACTAACCACACCAAAAGCCGGCAAAATCATGATGTACACTTCTGGATGACCGAAGAACCAGAATACGTGCTGGAACAATACAGGATCACCACCACCGGCGGCGGAGAAGAAGCTGGTGCCGAAGTGAATATCCATCAACATCATGGTGACCACGCCCGCAAGTACCGGCATAACCGCTATCAATAGATAGGCGGTAATTAACCAAGTCCAGACGAACAGTGGCATCTTCATTAAGGTCATGCCTGGGGCGCGCATGTTCAAAATGGTGGCGATAATATTGATTGCCCCCATGATCGAACTGGCGCCCATAATATGAACGGCGAAGATGAAAAAAGTCACGCTGGGTGGCGCATAGGTGGTCGATAGTGGCGCGTAGAAAGTCCAGCCGAAATTAGGTGCTCCGCCCTCCATGAACAAGGTCGATGCCAACATGGTGAAGGCGAAGGGCAGAATCCAAAACGACCAGTTGTTCATGCGCGGCAAAGCCATGTCCGGCGCGCCAATCATCATAGGTACCATCCAGTTAGCCAAGCCCACGAAGGCCGGCATAACGGCACCGAACACCATCACCAGGCCGTGCATGGTGGTCATTTGGTTAAAAAATTCAGGCTCGACAATTTGTAAGCCTGGCTCGAACAGTTCGGCGCGAATCACCAGGGCGAAAACGCCGCCCATCAAAAACATCGCGAAACTAAACCATAAATACATACTGCCGATGTCTTTATGGTTGGTGGTGTAAAACCACCGGGTAATACCTTTAGCAGGGCCGTGTGCCATGTGTCGCTCCCCTTATGAACCTTGCTTAAAATTCACGATGTCGATTGGCTGCACCTGTGAACCGGTGTTATTGCCAAACGCATTGCGTTGGAAGGTGATAACCGCCGCGGCTTCCACCGGGGTTAGCTGCTCACCAAAGGGAGGCATACCTTTCCCACCGTTGATTACACGATCTAAATGGTCGCGCATGTCGCCATTGGCAATCGGGCTGCCAACAATGGCGGGGAAAACACCGGCGATACCTTTACCATCAGGCTGATGGCAGGCAGCGCATTGCTTTTGATAGACCACTTCGCCCTGGGCATAGAGCTCATCAAAAGTCAGCGTTTGTTTGGCGGCTTCAGCGATAGCTGCAGACGCTTCACGCTTTTTCATCATCCAAGCATCAAACTCTTCCTGGGGGACCGCTCTGACCACGATGGGCATGAAACCGTGATCTTTACCACACAGCTCCGCACACTGGCCTCGGTAGACGCCGGGCTCGTCAATAAAGGTCCAAGATTCGTTAATGAAGCCGGGAATTGCATCTTTTTTAACGGCTAAATCTGGCACCCACCAGGCGTGAATAACGTCGTTGGCAGTGATCAAAAAACGCACTTTCTTCTTAATCGGGATAACCAGCTCATGGTCCACCTCTAACAAATAGTTAGGGCCTTTCGGCGCGAGGTTGTGGATCTGGTCTGCCGGGGTCGACAAGGACGAGAAGAAACTTACGTCTTGATTCAGGTACTCGTATTTCCACTTCCACTGATAGCCCGTGACCACAACATCTAAGTCGGGTTCACTGGTGTCGTAAACCTTAATCAAGGTTTTAGTGGCAGGAATCACCATGATCACCAAAATAATAATTGGCACCACAGTCCATAAAACTTCAAGGAATGTACTTTCGTGGAAGTTGGACGCTTTCGCGCCGTTGGCTTTCCGATGCACAATCATGGTGTAAAACATCACACCAAAAACCAATACACCGATGGCCACACACCACCAGAAGATATCCATATGCAAACCATAGATCTCATGGCTTACAGCGGTAACCCCCTGGGTCATGTTGACCCCCCAACGCTCGACTTCGTCCGCCAACGCAAATTGGCTAAAGAACGAGAAGCCAAGCAACCAAGCAAAACTGCTCTTTGCTTGTTTCAGCATGCCCATTGTCTCCGTGTAGCTAGTTATGCTTTTTATGACTACTTAACGGATGAACCCAGCGTAAAGGCGGTAACCGAAAAGGTTGCCCGTGCCGGTAACAACGGTAAACTTCAAAATAGCTCGGCCGAAACCGAGATCCTGCGTATCTTTTTTCGCACTTGTTCATCACAAGCACGGGTACAGCAAAGCCGTCACACTGATACCAGCTAGTGCGATCTGCGCTTTTATTTGAGGCGATACCAGGTACTTTTCAGTCAACCGAGGGTTACATCCAACAAACTGCGGCAAATCGTCGCATTCATATGCGGTTCTAAGAAGGCCATAAGCGAGTAAAAAAATCAACAAATTTATTAAGTTACGCTCAGTTTTTAATGGTATTCAGCGGCCTAGACTTGTTCCAATGAGGCGCCTCATTGCGCCCTAACAAGCAAGGCATTCAGCAAAAAATTTGGCTGCTCGCGTGGCCGCTCATGCTGTCGAATATCACCCAGCCACTGCTCGGGCTGGTTGATACGGCCTTACTTGGCCACCTGCCCAGTCAAGTCTATATTGGTGCCTGTGCCCTTGGCGCGAGCATTCTGACACTGCTGTTTTGGGGCTTCGGCTTCCTGCGCATGGGCACAACCAGCCACGTTGCGCAGGCTCTGGGCGAGGATAACCCCGCAGCCGGCGAAAAGGCCTTGGCGCAAAACTGCCTCTTAGCCTTAGGCTTAGCGCTAATGATCCTGTTGCTGGGGCCATTTTTGCTGCCCCTTGCCATTTCGGCGATGAATGCCAGCAGCGAGGTGTCTGCTCTTGCGCTTAGCTATAGCCAAACCCGGCTTTGGTCCGCCCCGGCAACACTACTGAACTATGCGTTGCTAGGTTGGTTTATTGGCCGGCAGTTGACCAAGTTGCCACTCATCATTTTACTGGTCACCAACGCCGCCAATATTGGCTTCGACCTACTGTTCATCGTGTATTGGGATTTCCGCAGCCTTGGTGCCGCTTGGGCCTCAGTACTGAGCGAATATATTGGCTTAATTGTCGCTATTGGCCTGTATTTGCGCCGAAAGCCGACACTGAGTTTGAGCTTCATTATCAACCAACCCGGCCGCTGGCGGTCGGTACTGACGCTAAATCAACACTTGTTTGTTCGCACCTGCTGCTTGATGTTTGTCTTGCTGTTTTTTACCAGCCAAGGCGCCCAATTTGGCGATACTATCTTGGCCAGCAATGCCATTCTGCTACAACTGGTGCACTTGGCCTCCTATGCCCTCGATGGCCTGGCTCACGCCGCCGAGGCGTTGACGGGTCAGGCCAAGGGCCAAAAGCGCGCCGATAGACTATGGCAACTGCTGATCAACATTAGCTCTACGTCTTTCGTCGTCGCCGTCGTCATGGGCGCCGGCTTTTGGTTCAGCCAACAGAGCTTAATTCCACTGTTTAGCGACATTGAGGCAGTCACTCAAAGTGTAAGCACCTACTTCTTTTGGTGTGCCCTATTGCCCGCTATCTCCGTGGGAGCCTATGTTCTGGATGGCTATTGCATCGGTGCCGGCGAAACCCAGGCTATGCGCAACAGTTTATTGTTTTCCTGCTTTATGGTTTTTCTACCGCTGTGGTATCTAACGACGCCACTGGGCAATCACGGCCTTTGGTTCGCGTTTGCAGTATTCAACCTAGTGCGAGGCATTAGTTTGGCATATCTGGTTATCCCACCACTTCGATCTCAATTACGATTACATTAGAATGACTCGTTCTTAGCTAAGGATTTTGCTCTGCTAAAGTTTCCACTGTGATAAGCAAGTCAATTTCAAACAGCACACGTGTGCAGAAACTAAAAAGGCAGCCAAAATTTTTGAGGGTCATAAAAAGCACTACCTATTTTTAAAATTGGTACTAGTATTTGTGGGTTGCCCAATTTCATGGCTTGGGCGGCCTAAGCCTTAGAAACGCACAGACGTAAAATAAACAATTATCGGTAAGGGGTTAGGGTGTTATTTCACAGACAGAGATCTGATCGCAATAGCTGGTGCGAGCAGCTACCCACCGCGGAGGAGCTCGCCAGAATTAAAGAAATTGTTGCCGAGGCTATTGCCCAAGAACGCTCAGAAGGTATCTTTTTACGGGTTGTAACCAGCAATTTTAATAAGTTACATAACGCCATTGCTTTCTTAGGCAGCGATGGAAAACCCAACGCCTGCCCCGAGGCGCTCTTGGAATTTGTTATCAGCTATATTCGTCACGTGCCGGATTTTATCGACGCGGTCAATAAAATTGGTAAATCGCACAATATTCAAGATGTCACCACGCCTTTTTTGCGCATCGCGCAAGATTTTTTCTTGAGCCCGCCAGAACTGATTGACGGCCATACCGGTATAGCGGCGCTGTTAGACGAAGCCTATCTGGCACATAGAATTATTGAGGAGGTCAACGACCATATTTGTGCAAGGTTCGGTATCCCACTCGCACCCATGGATATGACAAAAGCCAACTTGATTGTCCACAGCCTTATTGGCGAGCCCTTTGCCAATGATTTAGATCACGCAGTGCAATACTCCGTCGAAATGCTGCTCATGCGCGGCTCGAGTTTGGATAGGCTATTAACCTCAGATGCCTTTCAACGCTATGTAGGAATGCATCAACTAAGCGGCTGGGATGTAGAAATTACCCAGCACCCCTGTTTAATAAGCGACCTGTGCATCGATTTAAAATTTGCCCAAAAGGCCGACAGCCCCCACCTGCACTAGGGCATCATTTCTCAATGGGCGGAAATTGTAACACCTGCGTTTCCTGCGCTACTTTGACCTCGTCCTGATTAACTCGGGTATCTAATTCGCGCACCGCCGTTTTAAAGCGCATCTCATCTTTAAAACCACACTCGACACACTCGCGAAAATCCGATTCGCCTTCGCGGTACATCACAATGCGATCCATGGCACTGCAGCTTGGGCACACGGCTCCGGCAATAAACCTCTTTTTAACACTGACCATATTTACGCTCTTATTCCGCTGTGTCTTAGCAGTGCGTCCACTTCCGGTTCGCGACCACGATAGGCTTTAAATAGTGCCAAAGCGTCGCGCGATCCGCCTTGGGATAAAATCGTATCCAAGAACGCCTGCCCCGTCGCTGGGTTGAATATGCCCTCTTCCTCGAACTTGGAAAAGGCATCGGCAGACAGCACCTCGGCCCATTTATAACTGTAATAGCCGGCCGCGTAACCGCCGGAAAAAATATGGCTAAAGCTGTGCTGAAAGCGGTTGAAGTCAGGCGGCAACACCACACTCACCTGCTGCCGCACCTGATCCAAGCAAGCTTGCACTTGTGCAATATTTTCTACTTTGTCGCGCTGGTGCAAGCGGAAATCAAACAGCGCGAATTCCAATTGGCGCAACATAAACAAGCCTGTGTGGAAGTGTTTCGCTTTCAACATTTTGTCTAACAATTGCTGAGGTAAGGGCGCACCGGTTTGATAATGGCCGGAAATTAGCCCGATGGCGTCCGGCTCCCAGCACCAGTTTTCTAAAAACTGGCTCGGTTGCTCAACCGCATCCCATGGCACGCCGTTAATGCCAGACACAGCCGCGACATCAATGTCGGTCAGCATATGGTGCAAGCCGTGGCCGAACTCGTGGAACAGCGTGGTCACTTCGTCGAAGCTTAACAGCGACGGCGTGTCGCCCAATGGCGGCGTGAAATTACAGGTCAGATAGGCGATGGGTAATTGAATGCCATCCGACGTCGCGCGCCTGACGCGACAGTCATCCATCCATGCGCCACCGCGTTTATCCGGGCGGGCATAGAGGTCTAAATAAAAATACGCCAGTGTTTGACCCTGTCGTTTTATTTGAAAGACTTCGGCATCTGGGTGCCACACGGCAATACCCGAGTACTTTTCAACGCTGATGTTAAAGAGCTTTGCCACCACGGAAAAAAGACCGGCCAGTACTTTTTGCGCGGGAAAATAGGGTTTTAGTTCTTCCTGTGAGAGCTCGTAGTCGCGCTGCTTGAGTTTTTCCGCGGCATAACTCACATCCCACGCGCACAAGTTATCAATTTTTAGTGTCTGTTGCGCAAAGGCCTGTAAATGCTGCCACTCCTGTTGTGCGACAGGCTTAGATTTTTGCGCCAAATCTTCGAGAAAATCCGTCACCCGGGCACAGCTATCGGCCATTTTTTTGGCCAGCGATAGCTCGGCATAATTTTTGTACCCTAATAGTTGCGCCAACTCGGCGCGCAATTGTAAAAGTTCGACAATATGTGTGCTGTTATCTCTCTCTGCCGGGCCGAACTCCGATGCCCGCGTGGTGTAAGCGCGGTACAGGGCTTCGCGCACCGACCTATCTTCGGCAAAGGTCATCGCCGCTAAATAAGCAGGAAAATCTAGGGTAATGACCCAGCCGTCTAGCGCTTTGCGCTCGGCCGCTTTGCGCGCCTGGGCTTTAGCGTTGTCGGGAAGGCCGGCCAATTGTTTTTCATCGGTAATGTGTAAATGCCAACCCTGCGTTGCATCTAATACATTATTTGAGAATGTATTGCTGAGCTCACTTAAGCGCTTTTTAATCGCTTTAAATTGCGTTTGTTGCGCCGGCGGTAAGGCGATACCCGCCAGAGTAAAATCCCGCAGCGCATGCTTAACGGCCTGTTGATGAGCCTGACTTAACTGGCTAAATTCGGGCGACGCCTGAATATAGGCATACAGTTGATACAGCCCTTGATGCTGCCCCATGTCCGAGCCGTATTGCGTCAACTCGGCAAGACTGGCCTCGTATACCTTGCGCAGTTCTTCGCTATTTTGCACCGCATTTAAATGACCAACGGGGGACCAGACGCGCGACAACTTATCGTCGATGGCTTCCAACTCGCGCAATATTTCCGCTGCCGGCCGGTTTAAACCCGCCGCAACCACGGCGTCGATGGCCGCGCGATTTTGCCCAATGACGGTGACTACCGCCGCCTGAGCTTGGGCAGGGGTAAAGTCGTTAAAGGGCGGGAAATAGGGGTCGAGTAACAGTGGGTTTGTCGCTGGCTGAGTCATCGGGTTACCGCTGGTGGGAGTGACAAGGTAAAATGCCATTTTACCCTACTTTGGCGACAACCGATGAATCCAATCCGGACCTTTCAACAACACACACCGAAACTTCACCCTAGGGTTTTTGTCGATCCGAGCTCAGTCGTCATCGGCGATGTCGAACTCGGTGAAGACAGCTCCGTCTGGCCGATGGTGGTGATCCGAGGCGACATGCACCGGATTCGTATCGGTAAGCGAACCAGTGTGCAAGACGGTGCGGTATTACACATTACCCATGCCGGACCCTTTAACGCCGATGGTTGGCCTTTGACCATTGGCGACGATGTCACCATCGGCCACGGCGCCATGTTGCACGGCTGCACCTTGGGCAATCGCATTTTGGTGGGCATCGGCGCCACTATTTTAGATGGCGCGATTGTCGAAGATGAGGTGGTTATCGGCGCCGGCACGCTAGTGCCGCCGGGTAAGCGCTTGGAATCTGGCTTTATGTATATGGGCGCGCCGGCGCGCCAAGCGCGGCCCTTGTCGGAGAAGGAGCGGCAATTCTTTCAATACTCGGCAAATAACTACGTCAAGCTGAAGGACCAACACATAGCGGCACTGGGTCAATAACTTACGGGACCCAGTTGCGCCTTGGTTAAGCTTTTAAATGCTGACGCAGCGCCGCCATTACCGGTTTGACCTCTGGCATAACGCCGTGCCAGAGGCGAAAGGACTCGGCTGCCTGACCCACTAACATGCCCAAACCATCGGCACTCACCCGCACGCCTAAAGACGCTACCCAGCGCAAAAACACCGTGGGTTGGGCGCCGTAGGTCATGTCATAGCAATAGGTTGCTGGTGCGATCAGCGTTTCGGGCACCGGTGGCAAATCACCGGCAAGGCTAGCCGAGGTAGCATTGATGATGAGATCAAAATGCCCGTGGGCAAAACCCGACAGCGCGTCAAACTCAACCGTCTCTACTGGCCCGATAGGGGCAAATACACTGGCTAACGCCTCGGCCTTGACCAAGGTGCGATTGGCCAGCACTAATTGTGCTGGCCGCTGTTCGAGCAGCATTTGCAAAACGCCGCGCACAGCACCACCAGCGCCCAACACGAGTAATTTTTTATCTCTAAGCGGCCAACCCAACTGCTGGGTAATGTCGGTAACAAGACCGTAGCCGTCGGTATTGTCGCCCAATATGCTGCCTTCCTCCTGCACAGCGAGGGTGTTAACCGCGCCGGCCAAGGTCGCGCGCGGCGTCAGTTGACTAGCGAAATTATAGGCGTCGAGCTTAAATGGAGCCGTCACATTCATGCCCAAACCGCCGCTGGCAAAAAAGCGCTGCGCTTCAACCAAGAAGCCATCCACCTCAGGGCAGGCGCGCTGATAGGATATATGTTGCTGGGTTTGCTGCGCGAAGGCCATGTGAATAAAGGGCGATTTAGATTGCGCTATGGGGTTGCCTACCACTTGATAATGCTTGGTCATTGCACCCAGTCCCGCGCTTTTAGGTAGAACTCGGTTAACTCTGCCTCGGGGCTTTCGGGCTCTGGCTCATAGCCGTATTCCCAGCGCACTAGGGGCGGCAGAGACATCAAAATTGACTCCGTGCGGCCGCCCGTTTGCAGACCAAACAAGGTGCCGCGATCAAACACCAGATTAAACTCCACGTAGCGACCGCGTCGATAGAGCTGGAATTGACGCTGGCGCTCGCCAAAGGCGCGCGAGTTTCTGCGCTCGACGATTGGTAGGTAGGCGTCTAAAAAGCTGTCGCCCACCGAGCGCGTAAAGGCGAAACTTTGCTCGAAACCGAGTTCATTAAAATCATCGAAAAACAACCCGCCCACGCCTCTCGGTTCATCTCGATGCTTGAGATAGAAATAGCGATCACACCAGTCTTTTAAGCGCGGGTAGAGATCGTCGCCAAACGGTAAACAGGCCGCCTGCGCGCTACGATGCCAGTGCTGACAATCCTCCTCATTGCCATAAAAAGGGGTGAGGTCATAGCCACCACCAAACCACCAAACCGGTTCTTCGCCTTCGGCTTCGGCAATAAAGAAGCGCACATTGGCATGGCTGGTGGGCACATAAGGGTTGTTCGGGTGAATCACCAGCGACACACCCATGGCCTCGAAGGAGCGACCGGCGAGCTCGGGACGCGCAGCCGTGGCCGAAGGTGGCAGCTGGGTGCCGAAGACATGGGAAAAGTTCACCCCGGCCTTTTCAAATACCCGGCTCTCCGCCAGTACGCGCGAGCGCCCGCCGCCGCCCTCGGCACGCTCCCAAGTCTCCTCGGTAAAACTGCCGCCGTCGATCTTTTCCAGCCCGGCGCAGATGCTGTCTTGCAACTCGAGCAAATAGGTTTTGACCGCTTCCTTATCAATTACTTCAACCACTGACATGTTTTATCTTCCAAGGTTGGACCATTAAGCGGGCCGAATTTCGGCGCCAGTGATCAAATCGCGAATCACCGAAGGACGCCCTGGGTTGGTTAGATCACCCGGCGCCAAGGCATCAATATCGGCACCAAAGTAAGCACTTACCTGCATTGCAGACAGCGCCGCTGGTGCACCTTGCGGATTGGCCGAGGTAGACACTAGGGTTGAATCGAGTAACAGACACAGGGCCTGTACGATAGGGTGGGCACTGACGCGCAGCGCCACCTTTTCGTGTTCACCGGTTATCCACGCAGGCACTTTGTTGGCGTGCGGCACCAGCCAAGTATTGGGCCCTGGCCAAGTCTCTGATAGCAGGCCAAGCTGAGCGCTATCGAGCGTATCTAACCAAGGAATCACTTGATTGATATCGGCGGCAACGAGAATCAAGCCCTTTTCAACCGCGCGATGCTTAAGCTTTAAGATTCGCGCCACCGCCTGTTCGTTATTGGGCAGACAGCCCAAACCCCAAACACCTTCGGTGGGGTAGGCGATGACCCCACCGGCTTTGACAGCCTCTACCGCCGCTAATATATCTGGATGGGTTAACCAAGGGTTTGTCATTGAGAGAGCCTAGTATTTTTGCGATGCGCATTGTCCCACCTACGCTTAGCGCAAGCAATTGCCCAACTGCCTCTGCCTAACTGCCGGCGAAAAGCCGCTCTATACCCTGTTCGCTAGAGGCGATAAGGCCAAGCATTTCCAACTCACCCAGAGCTTGATGTAATTCGCTAAGGTTAAAGTGTGACAATGCCAACAGCGCTTCGAACTCCACTCGCTCTCGACCAATCAGCTGCAATAGCTTTTTGTGCTTAGGCACCAGCTCATCGTTAACCTCTATCGCTGGTTCGGGCAAATCGAACAGCGCCAACTGAGCGCCGAGCTGCTCGGCAATTTGCTCAGGTTTATACACCAGCGTTGCGCCCTCGCGAATAAGCCAGTGACAGCCCTCGCTCACCTCGCTGTAGATTGAGCCGGGAATCACAAACACCTCGCGATTTTGCTCCAAGGCCTGGCGCGCTGTGGTCAATGAACCACTTTTCATCGCCGCCTCTATCACCAGGGTCGCCACACTCAGGCCGCTAATAATGCGATTGCGGCGCGGGAAGTGGCCGGGCTCTGGCTTTACGCCCAAGGCAAATTCGGACACAAGGGCGCCACCTTGTTCGATTATCTGGGCCGCTAGGGCTAGGTTTCGCGCCGGATAGATCTTATCCAAACCGCAGCCCAATACCGCCACGGTTTTGCCGGCACCGGCAAGCGCTCCTAAGTGCGCCTGGGTGTCGATGCCGAGCGCTAAGCCACTGGTAATGCCATAGCCGCCTGAGGCCAAGGCCTGGGAAAAATGATGTGCCGTTTTTGCCCCAGCGGCGGTGGCTTTTCGCGCCCCAACCACGGCAATTTGCGGCAAGTTCAGTACTAGCGGATCACCGGCCACGTAGAGCAATAAGGGACCGTTGATTTCTTTTAGCAGTGGCGGATATAGCTCATCAAATTGAGTGACAATATGATGCCCGTCGGATTCCAGCCAGCGCGCTAAGGCATTGAGCCTCGCCCCTAGCCAGCCCTGTTCACCGGCGCGCCACAGGGCAAACAACTGCGCGGCGTTCTGGCCCAAGCTTTTAATCAATTTATCAGTGGGCCAATCCAGCAGGTCGGCGGGTGATTGAATAGTGTGTTGCAGCGTCAACCACTTTTGCGGGCCTAAACCTGGGAGATGGTGCAGTGCGATAAGAATATCGCGCTCAGAGGGTGGCATAGTGTTCATCCTTGAACTGAATTGTTAGTTAGGGCGTGCGCGGTTGCGTTAACTCTAGCTCAAACTTTAGCGCAAAAAAAACCGGCTTACGCCGGTTTCTCATGTCAATCACTAACCATTTTAGAAGGAATCCCTTAAGGATTAACCACCTTGTCGTTAATGGCTAGTGGACGTTTAGCATCTAAAACGATGGCAAAGCTCATTTTTTCAAACACCCGGAACACCATCAACAAGCCCGCCTTCTCGTCTGGCAGCTTGACGTTCTTGCCGGTAATGCGGTCGGGTACTATGGGGCCATCTTTGAGAATGGCTAAGATGTCACCGGCCCTGAGGCTTTCGCGACTGCCGCGATTAATCGCAACCACGTTCATCCTGCCAACTTGAGTTACGCCGCCTTCAACGGTCATGATGACACCGTTGATATCTTGGTCCGGTGCCTTAGGGTAGAAGGTGCTTTCAACGGCGCGATCGGCGCTAGGCAGTAAACGGTCTTCGATCAGAATTTCTTGGGTGGTGCGGGTCACGTTCATGGTGGCGATGTCACCGTTGATGGCGGCAACACTGGCGGCGCCAACGTCCAAGGCTTGATAGCCTAAAAACTCACCTGTGACTGGGTCTTTAAAACTTTTGCCTTTGCGGTAAATACCGTACACAGGCACATTCTCATCAATTTCACCACGCGCGTATAAATGATCGCCTGCACCGGTAATCAAACGAGCATCCTCACCCGCCAGTACGTATGGCGCATCGGTGTATTGCTCGGGCGTTACGATTCGGCTGCCAGTTAGGAAGGCGTTGATAGCATCCAGTGGAATGGCGGGAATTGCCGCAGCAACAGGCTGATAGCGAATTTTTGGCGACAGTTTTTCAGTGCCGGGAGACAGCTTAGTGGTAGGTACGCCGCGCTCAATGGCCAAGCGGGGCTTGCCGTCTAAGTAAACCAAGGTGATGACATCACCTGGGTAAATGAGATGGGGGTTGTCGATCTGGGGATTTACCTGCCAAATTTCCGGCCACATCCACGGGTTTTCTAGGAACTTCCCAGATATATCCCAAAGAGTATCGCCCTCGGTGACCCGATAGCTGTCTGGACGATCGTCGCGAATCTGGACTTCTTCTGCGGTTACTGCCAATGACAACAACAAAGATGCTGCCAGACCCACAAATAGCTTTTTCATAGAAACCTATCCTGTTTCTCTTGGCCTTTGGGGAAATCTCGGCCTTTTTGGAGAATTTAGACGTTATAATAGCGTACCAAAACCAAATGCCCTGCCGCTGTCAATCCAGCACAGCTTGAGTGACAATGTGCCACCGTTGAATAAAGACTACAACGGCTTTACATTTTGCCCATGGCAAGATCACTCTGGGCTGCTAAATTTTGGCGTAAATGCTGTTTGATCATAATGTTAGCAGCGACTGTTATCTTTTTACTAGAAGTTTGTCACACCGTTTATGGCTAAGCTCGATATATTAGAATTTCCAGACCCTCGGTTACGCACCCTCGCGAAGCCCGTTACCGACGTTAACGACGAGGTACGCACACTCATCGACGACATGTTTGAGACCATGTATGCCTGCCCTGGTATTGGTTTGGCGGCCACGCAAATTAATGTTCACAAGCGCATTGTGGTCATTGATATTAGCGAAGAGCAAAACCAACCGATGGTTTTCATCAACCCCACGGTCGATGTTTTGGATCAAGAGACTGGCAGCTATGATGAAGGCTGCCTTTCAGTCCCGGGGTTTTATGAAAGCGTGGAGCGCCCCGTGCATATTCGGGTAAAAGCACTTGATCGTGACGGTAAAAGCTTCGAAATGGTGCCAGATGGTTTATTGGCTACCTGTATCCAACACGAGCTGGATCACCTAAATGGCAAGCTATTCGTGGATCACATTTCGAACCTGAAGCGCGATCGGATACGCAAAAAACTCGAAAAACAACACCGCCAGCAGGCTTAAGCACTTTACCTAATTTGAGTTCTCAGCCATGAGCCCCTTGCGCGTTATCTTTGCCGGCACGCCAGAATTTGCCGCACATCATCTAGAGGCGCTACTCGGCAGCCAACACCAAGTGGTGGCGGTTTTTACCCAGCCTGATAGACCCGCTGGGCGCGGAAAAAAATTACAGGCAAGCCCGGTAAAAACCTTGGCACTCAGCCACAATTTGCCGGTGCACCAGCCTATTCACTTAAAAACACCCGAAGACCAAGCGCTGGTGGAGCAATATCAGGCCGATGTGATGGTGGTTGTGGCTTACGGACTATTGCTACCGAAGGCGGTGTTAAGCCTGCCGAGGCTGGGTTGCATTAATGTACACGCCTCGCTCTTGCCTAGGTGGCGCGGCGCGGCGCCAATACAGCGCGCCATTCAGGCCGGCGATACCGAAACGGGTGTCACCATCATGCAGATGGATGTGGGGCTGGATACTGGCGATATGCTCGCCGTCAGCCGCTGCCCCATCGAGCCAACCACCACGGCAGCCGAATTACACGATCAACTTTGCGCAATTGGTTGCCCCGCGCTAATAGACACACTCAATCAACTGGCCGACAACAGCGTCAAGCCGGTGCCACAAGACCACAACAAGGCCAATTACGCCCATAAACTCAGCAAAGAAGAAGCGCAAATAGACTGGCGCCAACCTGCAGACACAATTGATCGCTTGATTCGCGCCTTTAACCCCTTCCCTGTGGCGTTTACCTTATTGGGCGAAGAGCGACTGAGGATATGGCAAGCCGCCGTGGTGTCAGAGCAAACATCGGCACCACCGGGCTCCATTGTTTCGTCTGAACAGTACGGTAGCAAAAGCCGCCTTGTGATTGCCTGTGGAGCAGGTCAGTTGGCGCTCACTTCGGTGCAGTTGCCCGGCAAAAAGGCACTCGCCATCGCCGATTTGCTCGCCGGTAGCAGCGCTAAATTTGCCGAGGGGACTCAGTTCATCTCGGCCGAGCCGGCCGATGAATAGCCGCGCCATTGCCGCGCTCTGCCTCGCTGATCTTCTCAATAAAGGCCATTCCTTATCGGCGCTGCTACCGATTTACCTAGCTAGGACCCAAGCCCGAGACAAGGGCTTGGTACAGGAATTGTGTTTTGGCGCCTGCCGGTGGTTTTACCGCTATAACCCAATCATTCAAGCCCTGCTCGCCAAGCCCTTTAAACCCAAGGATGCCGATATTCATGCGCTGCTGCTGTTGGGTATCTACCAAATCGAGCACCTGCGTGTACCCGATCACGCCGCCCTGTCCGATACCGTAGAAGCCTGTCGCGACCTAAAAAAGGATTGGGCGACAAAACTGGTGAACGGCGTTTTACGCAATTTTTTGCGTCAGAAAGACACCTTACTGGCGACGGCACAGGGCAGTCACCCTAAATGGATCGAAAAAGCTATTCGCAGTCATTGGCCGGAGAATGCCGACGCTATTTTAGCGGCCAATAATCAGCACCCACCGCTGTCATTGCGCCTAGCACCTTGGATCAATCGCCAAGCCTATATCGATCAACTGGCCGCGCAATCACTGGTGGCCAAGCCTGGGCAAATGGCCGCCAACAGCATTGAGCTGGAAACTTTGGTGGACGTAACCAGCCTGCCGGGCTTCAATCAGGGCGATCTCAGCGTTCAAGATGAGGCAGCGCAATTAGCTGGCGAGCTGTTGCCGTTAAAAGATGGCGATAGAGTGCTCGATTGTTGTTGTGCGCCGGGCGGCAAAACGCTGCATTTACTGCAAGCGGCTAAAGTAGACGTGGTTGCCATCGATGTAGAAGCTAAACGCTTAACCCGAGTCAGAGAAAATCTACATCGCGCTAAGCAACAGGCAAAAATTATTTGTGGCGATGCCGCTAAGCCGGCAAGCTGGTGGGATAACAAACCGTTTGATCACATTCTGTTAGATGCGCCCTGCTCCGCCACCGGCGTGATTCGCCGCCACCCCGATATCAAGCTACTGCGTAAACCCGCTGATATTGCTAAGCTGGCGACCCTGCAAGGTGACATACTCGAGGCCAATTGGGCACTGTTAAAGGCAGGCGGCTATTTGTTGTACGCAACCTGTTCCGTGATGCCGGAAGAAAATACACAAGTGATCGAAGCGTTTTTGGCGCGCACCGCCGATGCAAAAGAACAAAAAATCGACGCCAGTTGGGGTGTAGAACAAAGCGCGGGCCGACAAATTTTACCGGGCCAACACAATAGCGACGGCTTCTACTATTGTTTGCTGCATAAACAAAAATAAGGGTTTCACGCATCCATGAAGATTATTATTTTAGGTGCAGGCCAAGTAGGCGGCACGCTCGCCGTGAATCTCGCCAGTGAAGCAAATGACATCACCGTGGTCGATACAGATCCAGCGCTGCTGGAAGATCTGCGCGATAGAATCGATATTGGCGTGGTCACCGGTAGCGCCTCGCACCCCAATGTACTGATTAGCGCCGGTATTGAAGATGCCGATATGTTGGTGGCCGTCACCAGCAACGACGAAATCAACATGATTGCCTGCCAAGTAGCGCATAGCCTGTTTCGCACGCCAACCAAAATTGCTCGGGTTCGCTCCCAGGCCTATTTGTCTCAGGGCAACCTGTTCAGTAATGAAGTGATCCCCATCGATGTGTTGATCAGCCCCGAGCGATTAGTTTCCGATTATATTTTTCGTTTGATTGAACATCCAGGTGCGTTGCAAGTGCTCGACTTCGCCGAGGGGCGGGTGCAACTCGTTGCCGTGCGCGCCTACTATGGTGGTCCGTTAGTCGGCCAAGAGTTGCGTTACATGCGCCAACATATGCCCTCGGTGGATACCCGCGTAGCCGCCGTCTACCGACGCGGCAAAGCCATCATGCCCGAAGGTTCGACGGTGATAGAAGCCGATGACGAAGTTTTTTTCATCGCCGCGAAAGCGGATATTCGTGCGGTGATGAGCGAATTGCGGCGCCTGGAAAGCTCTTACAAGCGCATCATCATCGCCGGCGGTGGCAATATCGGTTCGCGCCTCGCCCTGCAATTGGAAAAGCGCTACTCGGTAAAAATTATCGAATTTAATGAAGCGCGCTGTAATCGGCTTTCGGAAGAATTGGAAGATACCGTGGTGCTGCTCGGCAGCGCCTCTGATCAAGATTTACTGCTGGAAGAAAATATCGAAGATACCGATGTGTTTCTGGCACTCACCAACGACGATGAAGCGAACATCATGTCGTCGATGCTCGCCAAGCGACTCGGCGCGCGCAAGGTTATGGCCTTGATCAACAATCCCGCTTATGTCGACCTGGTTCAAGGCGGCGAAATTGATATCGCCATTAGCCCGCAAACCACCACCATCGGCAGCTTGCTCACCCATGTTCGGCGCGGCGACATGGTGAACGTGCACTCGCTGCGTCGCGGTGCAGCAGAAGCGATAGAAGTGATTGCCCACGGCGACAGTAAAACCTCGAAAGTGGTTGGCCGCGCCATCGAAGATATCGATCTGCCCGAGGGCGCGAGTATCGGCGCCATTGTGCGCGAGCACGACACCGGTAGTGAGGTCATCATTGCGCACGATAATGTGGTGGTGCAAACCGGCGACCACGTGATTGTTTTTCTCGTCAATAAAAAATACACCAAAGACGTGGAGCGTTTGTTCCAAGTCGGCTTCTCTTTCTTTTAACGGGCAGCCACTATGCATTTCTCCGTTATTTTTCGCGTGCTTGGCGTTTTGCTGATGATTTTCAGCTTAACCTTGTTGCCCCCTATCGGCTTTTCAATTTGGTATGACGACGGGCACCACTACGCATTTTTAACCGCCTTTCTCATTACTATTTGCACGGGTCTGGCCATTTGGTTACCGGTTCACAGAGCCCGCCACGATTTACAAACCCGCGACGGGTTTTTAATTACCGCCCTATTTTGGTCTGTGTTGGGGCTCTTCGGTTCACTACCCTTTTATATCAGTGAAGAGTTAAACGCATCCTTTACCGATGCTCTGTTCGAGTCCATGTCTGGCCTCACCACCACCGGCGCCACAGTTTTTACCGGCTTGGATTTTTTACCTAAATCTATTTTGTACTACCGGCAGCAACTGCAGTGGCTCGGCGGCATCGGTATTATCGTCATCGCCGTGGCTATCTTGCCAATGCTAGGTATCGGGGGCATGCAGCTGTATCGCGCCGAGACGCCGGGGCCAGTAAAAGACAACAAACTCACACCGCGCATTACCGAAACAGCCAAGGCACTTTTTTTCATGTATTTAGGCCTTACTGTGTTATGTGCACTGGCCTATAGATTCGCCGGCATGACCGAATTTGATGCCGTCGGGCACGCTTTTTCGACAGTGGCGATTGGCGGGTTTTCCACCCACGATGCCAGCATCGGTTATTTTAATAGCCCGCTTATTATGGGCATCTGTACCTTTTTTATGTTTTTTGCCGGGATCAATTTCGCGCTGCATTTTGTTGGCTGGCGCGCCCGTAGCTTACGGCATTATTTTACCGACCCGGAGTTTCGCTTCTATGCGGGCTGGGTGTTAGTCGGCATGGTCATTACCGTTTTGTATTTGTACGGTACTGGGACCTACGGATTTTTTGATAGCTTAATGCACGGCAGCTTTGAGTTTGTCTCGGTGTTAACTACCACCGGTTTTGGCACCGCAGACTTCAGTTCTTGGCCAACTTTTTTGCCCTTTATGTTATTTCTGTTTGCGTTTATGGGTGGCTGTGGCGGCTCGACCGCTGGCGGCATGAAGGTCATGCGGGTCATGCTAATTTGTAAGCAGGGCTACAGGGAAATTAAGCGCTTAATTCACCCGAGCGCGATTTTTCCGATAAAAGTTGGCAAAAAAACCGTGCACAATCGCGTCATCGAAGCCGTGTGGAGTTTTTTCGCGGTGTTTATTATTAGCGTGATGGTGATGTTTTTAGCGCTGCTCGCTACCGGGCTCGATTTCATCACCGCCTTTTCTGCGGTAGGAGCCTGCATCACCAATTTGGGCCCGGGCATGGGCGATGTGGCGGCCCACTACGGCAACATTAACGACCCAGCCAAATGGATTCTATGCTTCGCAATGCTACTTGGGCGCTTAGAGGTATTCACTTTGTTGGTGTTGTTTTCGCCGATGTTTTGGCGCCGTTAAATTTTCTTTTTTACGTAGCGTTTCGGCTCGCCTGGCAGTAGCCGACGATAGCGCTTGTACTCCCACTGATATTGCTCGGGCGCTGATAGCACAAGTTGCTCGATACTTTGGTTTAGACCGCTAAGCGATTGCTCTAGGTTATCGGCATAGATATCTGCCACTGGCTCTTGAATCACAATTTCAAATCCGGCGGCATTTCGTAAACACGCTGCAATCACAACCCGGCAACCAGTGCGTTGGATAAGGTTGTGAATTAAGGTCATGGTAAAAGCCTGTACACCAAAGAAAGGCGCAAATTCGCCTCCCGCCTTTTCAGGCACCTGATCCGGCAACACCCCGGTCGAGCCGCCCTGCTTTAAGGATTTAAACAAACCCATTACACCCTGTCGGTTGGTGGGCAGTATTTTGGTGCCGTACGACTCGCGCCTATCCAGCATGAGCTGATTCACCGCCGCCGACGGACCAGGCTGATATAACACAGTCAGTGGTGTTTGTTGCTGCAGATAAAAGCCCAATAGTTCCCAGTTGCCGATGTGCGGCGCGAGAAAGACCACGCCTGCCTGTTGGTCAATGACTTGATCTAGCAAGGCTTGGCTTTCGGGCTTTATAGCGATAGTTTGCGCCAACTTTGACCAAGGCTGAGTCCAGACTTTGGCCAATTCGAACGCCATGAATAAGGTGTGCGAGAGGCTATCAACGGTCAATTGCCGGCGTTGTGCATCGGTCAAATCTGGCTGTGCCAAGCGCAAGTTTTCATCGGTGGTACAAGCACTGCGAGCATCGAGTCTCAACATTATCTTAGCGCCCAGTGTCGATAAGCCCCAAGCCGCGGGTTTGGGGATAAGTGCCACAGCAAGGAGCAGGCCTTTTAACAGGCGAGTTTTAAACAACAATTTCGGCTTCGCCATATTTTAATCAGAGCAGTGGATTGTGACATTGGATGCGAAGATTACCGTAAAAACGCCTCTGCAGCCAAAGTCTGCACTTACACCCTCGCCGCCACCCCGCTATAATTCCCGCCTTTCTATTGATTCGATTGCGATTGCCTGGAGGCAAAGTGTCTAATTCCAAGTCTGGTGCTGCACCTGACGTAAGCACCTTTCAGGGTCTGATCTTAGCCCTGCAACAATATTGGGCCGAGCAAGGCTGTGTGATTCTTCAACCGCTAGACATGGAAGTGGGCGCTGGTACTTTTCACCCAGCTACCTTCTTGCGCGCTATCGGCCCTGAAACTTGGAACAGTGCCTACGTACAACCTTGCCGCCGGCCAACCGATGGCCGCTACGGGGAAAACCCCAACCGCCTGCAGCACTACTACCAATTTCAGGTGGTGATGAAGCCCTCGCCAGACAATATTCAAGATCTTTACCTCGGCTCTCTAAAACACCTAGGCCTGGATACCTTAGTACACGACATCCGCTTCGTGGAAGATAACTGGGAGTCGCCCACCTTAGGCGCCTGGGGCCTTGGCTGGGAAGTGTGGTTGAACGGTATGGAAGTCACCCAGTTTACCTACTTCCAGCAGGTCGGCGGCTTAGAGTGCTACCCGGTAACCGGCGAGATAACCTACGGTATCGAACGCATCGCCATGTACTTACAGGGCGTAGATTCCATTTACGATCTGGTATGGACCATCGGCCCAGACGGCAAAAAAGTCACCTATGGCGATGTGTTCCATCAAAATGAAGTTGAAATGTCACACTTCAATTTTGAAGAGGCCAACGTTGAGTTTATGTTTAAGAGCTTCGACACCTACGAAGCCGAAAGCCAGCGCCTGATCGAAAAAGGCTTGCCGCTACCGGCCTATGAAATGGTGATGAAGGCCTCGCATGCGTTTAATTTACTCGACGCCCGGCACGCTATTTCAGTAACCGAGCGCCAGCGTTTTATTCTCCGGGTTCGCACCTTGGCGCGCGCCGTGGCACAAGCCTATTTCGATGCCCGCAAAAATTTAGGTTTCCCTCTCGCCGAGCCAGCCTTACGCGATGAAGTACTCGCCGCCAGTGGAGAAAGCAAATGACTCAGCAAACCTTTTTAGTTGAACTCGGCACGGAAGAGTTGCCACCCAAGGCGCTGCGTAAATTATCCGAAGCCTTTTCCGATAGTATCGTCGCTAGCCTAAAAGCCCGGGGCTTAGAATTCGGCGCCGTCACACCCTACGCCGCACCGCGCCGTTTGGCGTTGCGTATCGAGCAGCTGCCCGCACAAACACCGGTCACCCAAGCGGAAGTTTGGGGCCCACCGGCGAAAATTGCCTTTGATAACGACGGCAACCCCAGTAAAGCCGGCTTAGCCTTTGCGGAAAAAAATAACGTTGCACTCGATGCCGTATCCGTAAAAAACGACGGTAAGGCCGACAAGTTATTTTTGCAGGTTGATCAAGGTGGCGAAGCCGTAACACAGCTGCTCGCGCCTATGGTCACTAAAGCGCTGGCCGACTTACCCATTCCAAAGCGCATGCGCTGGGGCGCAAAGCGCGACGAATTTGTGCGCCCGGTTCATTGGTTGGTGATGCTCTACGGTAGCGATATCGTCAGCGGCCAAGTGATGGGCCTAACTGCGGGCAGAGCTACCCGTGGGCACCGCTTCCATTTCAACTATAGCCTCGATATTCAACACGCCGACGATTATGCCGCGCAACTGAAGTCAACGGCATTTGTGCTCGCCGATTTTGAAGAGCGTAAGGCACTCATTACCCAGCAGGTCAATGCGGCTGCAGCAAAGATTAACGGTGTCGCTCACATGGAGCCGGCGCTGTTAGAAGAAGTGACCGCCTTAGTAGAGTGGCCTGTGGCACTTGCGGGTAAATTTGAAGAAAGATTTTTGTCGGTACCGGCGGAAGCGCTTATCTCGTCGATGGGCGAACACCAAAAGTATTTTCATGTACTCGATGCTAACCAACAGTTGATGCCCTATTTCATTACTGTAGCCAATATCGAAAGCAAAGACCCGCAGCAGGTCATTAGCGGTAACGAACGGGTTATTCGCCCGCGTTTATCCGATGCGGCTTTCTTTTTTGACACCGATAAAAAAGTATCGCTAGAAAGTTTGCGCGAGCGTTTGAAGTCTATCGTGTTTCAAGCACAGCTCGGTTCTATTTTTGACAAAACCGAACGCGTCGCCGGCTTAGCACAAGCCATTGCCCAGCAGCTTAACGCCAACGCAGATTTAGCAAAGCGTGCCGGTCAATTGTGCAAAAGCGATCTTGTTACCAACATGGTAGGCGAATTCGATACCATGCAAGGCATTGCCGGCTACTACTACGCCATTAACGATGGTGAAGACGCCGAAGTGGCACGGGCCTTACAGGAACAGTATTTACCGCGCTTCGCCGGCGATGTGTTGCCCGACACTATGACCGGTACTATTCTCGCCCTAGCCGATAGACTGGACACGCTCACCGGTATTTTCGGTATCGGCCAATTGCCAACCGGCTCCAAAGATCCCTTTGCCTTGCGTCGTGCCAGTTTAGGTGCCTTGCGCTTGCTAGTTGAAAAGCAATTGCCGCTGGATTTAAACGCGCTGTTAACCGCTGCGGTAGCGCAACATAAGGATTTAAAAGCCGACGCCAAGGATTTGGTTAATAGCGTACAAAGCTACATGCTCGAACGCTTTGTGGCATGGTACGAGGATGAAAACTTTGCTCCTGAAATTTTTATGGCGGTCAGCGCCAAACAACTTTCGGTGCCCTTGGATATCGATAACCGCGTTCGAGCGGTAAAACAGTTTGGCGACTTACCCGCAGCCCAAGCCCTAGCGGCGGCCAATAAACGCGTGGCAAATATTCTGGCCAAGCTCGATAGCGAACCCTCGGATCAAATTGTAGAGACGTTATTAGTCGAACCCGCTGAAAAAATATTGGCAGAGCAGATTGCGCTGCAAAAGGCCAAGACTCAACCCATGTTTGCTAGTAGCAAATTCACCGAGGCTCTCACCAGCTTGGCGGATCTTCAGCCCGCCGTGGATGCGTTCTTCGATCAGGTGATGGTAATGGCCGACGACGAAGCCGTGCGCAATAACCGCTTGGCGCTATTGATGCAGCTGCGAAATTTGTTTTTACAAATCGCGGATATTTCCCTGTTGGTCCCCGCTAAGTAACACAGAGGCTCTATGACCAACTCCGGATTTAAGCTTGTTATTCTCGATCGCGATGGGGTGATCAACCAAGACTCAGACGCCTTTGTTAAATCAGTGAATGAGTGGATTCCCATCCCCGGTAGTATTGAGGCCATTGCAGAGCTCAGCCGTGCTGGCTTTACCGTGGTGGTGGCCACCAATCAATCTGGCTTATCGAGAGGCTTGTTCGATCTCGATGATTTAGAGGCGATGCATGCCAAGCTGGCCCAGTTGGTTGAAGAGCAAGGCGGCTCTATGGCCGCGGTGTTTTACTGCCCACACGGCCCCGATGATCAATGCAATTGCCGCAAGCCTAAGCCTGGCCTTATAGACGCTATCGAAGCAGAGTTTGATACCAGTGCCGAAGGTGTGCCTTTAGTGGGCGATAGCTTGCGCGATTTGGAAGCGGGCTTAACCAAGGGCTGCCTGCCCATTCTGGTGCGCACGGGTAAAGGCGCGGCGACCGAGCAAAAATTACAGCAAGCGCCTGTGGAAAGCCTCGTTAATGTTAAGGTCTTCGACTCTCTTTTGGACGCTCTACCTTTTATAAAGGACGTTTACGGACAAGCATGTTAATTCTTCGGAATCTGTTATTTTTTACCGCCTATTGGCTATCGCTGCCTATTTTTAGCATCGCCGGGCTCGTTATTTGGCCGGTCACATCATTCCATCGGCGCACCCATGTGGTAACCCTGTGGAATCGCTTCGTGATTTGGTGGGCCAAGGTGATTTGCGGTATTAAGTACGAAGTGGTTGGCTTGGAAAATCTGCCTAAAAAGCCCAGCGTTATCATGGCCAATCATCAATCCGCTTGGGAGACACTGATACTGCAATACTTGTTTCAGCCCGCTTCCACCGTGCTCAAACAAGAGCTATTAAATATTCCTGTTTTTGGTTGGGGTCTGCGCGCCATGGAGCCCATTGCCATCGACCGCAGCAACCCACGGGAAGCGTTAAAAGCCGTTAAGCAAGGTGGCGTTGCGCGCCTTAATGCCGGCAACCACGTGTTAATCTTCCCCGAAGGCACGCGTAAAGCCCCCGGCGAGCTCGGCAGTTTCGCCCGTTCCGGCGCCGACATCGCCTGCGCCGGTGGCTTCGATATTATCCCCGTGGCACACAACGCCGGTACCTGCTGGCCGACGCGCCGCTGGATTAAACAGCCGGGCAAGATAACCCTATTCATCGGCGCGCCCATCAGCACTGTGGATCAGAACAGTAAGGCTGTTACTGAGCAGGCTAGAAATTGGATAGCCAGCAGAATAAACTCTGTAACTCTTTGATTTATAAATATAAAAAAGCAGCCAATAGGCTGCTTTTTTTGATTAAGCTGAAGCAACATCAAATATCTAAGTTACCGACGTTGAGGGCATTATTTTCAATAAACTCACGGCGCGGTTCAACTTGATCACCCATTAAACAGGTAAATATTTGATCGGCGGCGATGGCGTCTTCGATGGTCACTTTTAACATCCGACGACATTCAGGGTCCATAGTGGTTTCCCACAATTGGCCTGGGTTCATCTCACCCAACCCTTTATAGCGCTGAATGTTGTAGCCGCGCCGGGATTCGGTCATTAGCCAATTTAACGCGTCCTTGAAGCTGGTAGTGGCAAAGGTGCGTTCACCGCGCTTCATGTAGCCGCCCTCTTCAAACAAGCCATCTAACTTCAAACCGAGATCAACTATGGATTGATATTCCTTCGAGCTGAAGAAATCCATGCCCACTTCGTACTCGGTGGGTACACCGTGCGCGATGATTTCAACTTTTGGTTCGAATATTGGGCGCTCTGGGTTGGCCTCTGCGCGAGCAACATAGCGGTGGGTACCGGTTTCTTTGGCCGATAGGGACTCGGATAATTTAACGCACCAATCGGCTACCGCTTGCTGATCCTTCAGCGATTCCACCGACAATTGAGGAATGTAAATTAGGCTTTCCAATACGTCCGTTGGGTAGACTCGCGCCAAACGATCGATAATACGCATCACCCGACGATACTCATCAACCAGGCTCGCCAGTGGTTCGCCACTAATACCCGGGGCATCGGTATTAACATGGAGGCTGGAATTCTCCATGGCTGCTTGGGTCAAATATGCCGTTAGTGCTTCATCATCCTTTAAGTATTGCTCTTGCTTACCTTTGGCAATCTTATACAGCGGCGGTTGAGCGATAAATATATGGCCGCGCTCTACCAGTTCGCGCATTTGACGGAAAAAGAAGGTCAGTAACAGTGTGCGGATGTGCGATCCATCCACGTCGGCATCGGTCATGATGATGATGGAGTGATAGCGCAGTTTTTCCGGGTTGAATTCTGTATTGCCAATGCCACAGCCTAGTGCTGTGATGAGCGTTCCCACTTCCTGAGACGACAACATCTTGTCAAAGCGTGCTTTTTCAACGTTTAGAATCTTACCTTTGAGCGGTAATATTGCCTGCGTGCGGCGGTCGCGCCCCTGCTTAGCAGAACCACCCGCGGAATCACCCTCCACTAAGTAGAGTTCAGATAGAGCAGGGTCTTTTTCTTGGCAATCCGCCAACTTGCCCGGTAAACCTGCAATGTCTAAGGCGCCTTTACGGCGGGTCATTTCGCGCGCTTTGCGGGCTGCTTCGCGCGCGCGCGCTGCATCTATCATCTTGCCGACGATAGCCTTGGCCTCGCCCGGGTTCTCGAGTAGATAATCGTTAAACGCCAAACCCATTTCCTGTTCCACAGCGGTTTTCACCTCTGACGACACAAGCTTGTCTTTGGTTTGGGAGGAGAACTTTGGATCGGGCACCTTGACGGAGATAATACCGGTCAAACCTTCGCGGGCATCGTCGCCGGTGGTTGCCACCTTGGCATTTTTGCCTAGGCCTTCGCGCTCAATATAACCATTCAATCCGCGGGTAAGCGCGGCTCTAAAGCCCGCCAAATGGGTGCCACCGTCGCGCTGGGGGATGTTATTGGTATAACAGTAGATGTTTTCTTGGAAACTATCGTTCCACTGCAGTGCCACTTCAACCGTAATGCCGTCTTCCCGTACATTGGTAAAGTGCATTACCTTATTAATCGGGGTTTTAGCGGTATTTAAATACTCTACAAAGGCATGGAGGCCACCAGCGTACTCATAAGCCTCCTCTTTGCCGCTGCGCTCGTCCTTCAGAACGATACGTACACCTGAGTTTAAGAAAGACAGCTCGCGCAGGCGCTTAGCCAAATAGTCGTAATGGAATTCAATATTGGTGAAGGTGTTCGACGAAGGCTTGAAATAGACCTGGGTGCCGTTGGTTTTTGAATCGCCAACCACTTCTAAGGGCCCTTGGGGCACGCCGTGCTGGTAAACCTGCTCGTGGATCTTGCCACCGCGGCGAATAGTCAGCTTTAACTCTTCTGAAAGGGCGTTAACCACGGATACACCCACACCGTGTAGGCCGCCAGACACCTTATAGGTGTTGTCATCAAACTTACCGCCAGCGTGTAGCACGGTCATGATCACTTCCGCTGCAGAAACACCTTCATCGTGCATTTCTGTTGGGATACCACGGCCGTTATCGGAGACAGTAATAGACTCATTGGGATGAATTACCACGCGGATTTCGGTGCAATGGCCAGCTAAAGCCTCGTCAATAGAGTTATCGACAACCTCAAACACCATATGGTGTAGGCCCGTACCATCATCCGTATCCCCAATGTACATACCAGGACGTTTACGTACGGCGTCTAGGCCTTTTAAGACCTTAATACTGGACGAGTCGTAATTCTTTTGTTCCGACATCATGTCACTCCAACTAATCGTTATTTATAGGTGTCGCAGTTACGCTTCCCTGTTCCACGTGAAACACTTTCCGGGGAACAGCCAATAGATCCCAAACACTTTCCAGGTCCTTACGGGAAACCCCCGTAATAAACACCTGGCTATCCAACTCAATTAACCACTTCGCCAAACGAAGCCTATGCTCTTCATCTAACTCTGACGGCAAATCGTCTATGAGATAGATACAATCCTTGCCAGTAAGTTGCTTAAACACCCTGCCGGCACAAATCCGCAGGGCACAAACAAACAGCTTTTGCTGTCCTCTGGACAAAACCTCGGCCGCTGGCATTTTACCGAGCCGCAGCCTGAGATCGGCACGATGGGGGCCTGCGCTGGTATGACCTAGCTGGCCATCCCGAGCAAAATTTAGTTGCAGTATCTCAGCCAGAGAAACACCCTCCTCCCAGCCACCAAAGTAACTAATAGTAACGGAAGATAAGGCGGGTAAATCCTGCAAGAGCAGCGCTAACTCCTGGTTAAACAGGGTAAAAACCTCTTCTCTTAATAGATGTAAGGTTTCTGCGTTACGTGCTAATTCTATATCCCAAGGTGCTAATAAATCAGCGCTTATTCTACCAGATCGCAGCAAACTATTCCGTTGTTTCAGGGCTTGCCTGGCTTGCCGCCACGCCGGGAGAAACTCATGTTTCACGTGAAACACTAACCAATCAAGAAACTGGCGCCTTTCGAGGGGGCCACCAACCAGTAATTCAAAGGTTTCTGAAAATATAGCTTGCAGCGGTAAAATCTTTGCCAGCTCTGCAGCTGACGGCACCGATTGACCATCTAACCGAAAGCTATCGGCGCTGCGGCTGTTGCGCTCTACGCCAAGCTTGCGCACCACGCCATCGTCACCCGACAACTTGCCGAATACCGTGACGCCGGTACTGCCCTGCTGAATCAATGGTTTTAACTTGTGCGAACGGAATGAGCGGCCACGACCCAAGACAGAGATAGCTTCGAGAATACTGGTTTTACCGGCGCCATTTTCTCCGTAGAAAAGATTCACCCGTGGGTGTAGCGCCAATTCAGCGGATTCGATGTTACGGAAATTGAGGATATGAAGGGCGCTTAAAGGCATACACAATACCGGCAATAGTGCCCAATACAGGCGCTACTGCCGGTGTAGATTCTTCTATAGACGCATTGGCATAACAACGTAAGCAGAGTCACCATTCTCGGGTTCTTCCAACAAGGCGCTGCTGTTTGAGTCCGCTAGGGTGATTTTCACATTGTCGGTATTCAAGACATTGGTTACATCGAGCAGGTAGCTAACATTAAAACCAATTTCCATGGACTCACCGGCGTAATCCACTGTCACCGTCTCTTCTGCTTCTTCTTGTTCAGGGTTATTGGCCACAATGGTTAATTGACCGGCATCAATCTGCAAGCGAACACCACGGTATTTTTCGTTAGATAAAATCGCCGTGCGACCAAAAGCCTGCTTAAGCTCGTCTCTAACGCCAATAATCACCCGCGAACCGCCCTTAGGCAGTACCCGCTCGTAATCGGGGAATTTGCCATCCACCAACTTAGACGTAAAGGTAAAGTCGGCAGTAACTGCGCGAATATGGCTCGCACCCAGTTTAATTTCCGCCACGTTATCGCCATCACCCAACAAACGGGCTAACTCAATAACTCCTTTACGCGGTAATATGGCTTGGATTTTTTCGGGGCTTTGGATATCCATAGGGCGTGTGCACATAGCCAAACGGTGACCGTCTGTGGAGACGACACGAAGTTGACCCTGGGTAACCTCCCACAGCATACCATTCAAGTAATAACGCACATCTTGCTGCGCCATAGCGAAGGCTGTGCGATCAATTAAACGTTTAATGTCTTTCTGTGCGCAGGTGAACTGCAAATCTGAAGGTGCATCTTCCACATTAGGGAAGTCATTGGCTGGCAAGGTCGAGAGAGTAAAGCGGCTACGGCCACTCTTAACAATCAACTTTTGGCTATCTTCTATAAATTCGATGTTGGCTGAATCCGGTAAGGATCGGCAAATATCCACTAGCTTGCGCGCCGGGACCGTAATCTCACCAGATTCGCCAGGCTGATCCAGCTGAATTCGACCAACTATCTCAACTTCTAAATCCGTACCCGTTAAGGACAACTTGTCGCCCTCTAACACAATAAGTACATTGGAAAGGACTGGTAAAGTTTGACGACGCTCGACAACACCCGCCACTAACTGCAAAGGTTTTAGGAGCGAATCTCGGGATACAGTAAATCTCATAACCGGTCTCTTTTTATAGGCCTAATGGTGAGCTGGAATCTTTTCTATTATATATAAGTTGCTATAAAACAGCTGTTACTTATATGGCTCAAGTGGTTAATAAGCGATGTAAATTCTTAGTGTCTTCGCGGATATCGGCACTCTCTTCTTGCAGCGATTTAATTTTTCGACAAGCGTGCAGCACGGTGGTGTGATCTCTACCACCGAAAGCTTCGCCGATTTCAGGCAAGCTGTGGTTAGTCAACTCTTTAGCTAAGCTCATGGCTACTTGACGCGGCCGCGCAACTGAACGGCTGCGGCGTTTGGAATGCAAATCACTGACTTTAATTTTGTAGTACTCAGCCACAACCCGCTGGATATTATCGATAGACACTTGTTTATCTTGCAGTGCTAATAGATCTTTTAAAGATTCGCGCACTAGCTCGACATCAATAGGCCTACCGGTAAAATTCGCATTGGCAATCACGCGCTTCAATGCACCTTCTAACTCTCGCACATTGGAGCGAATGCGTTGCGCAATAAAAAAGGCAGCGTCGTGGGGCAAGTCTACATGCTGCTGCGTCGCCTTTTTCATTAAGATAGCAACGCGGGTTTCCAGCTCCGGTGGCTCTACTGCCACGGTTAGACCCCAACCGAAGCGCGACTTTAACCTTTCTTCCAAACCATCAATTTCGCGAGGGTAGCGATCACAAGTCAAAATGATCTGTTGGCCGCCTTCTAATAAGGCGTTAAAGGTATGAAAAAACTCTTCCTGCGAGCGCTCTTTGCCGGCGAAAAACTGAATATCATCAATAAGCAGAGCGTCCAATGAGCGGTAATAGCGCTTAAAATCATTGATCGCATTGAGTTGCAGCGCCTTTACCATATCCGCCACAAAGCGCTCTGAGTGCAGATAAAGCACCTTGGCGTTAGGGTTCTTTTCAATTAACGCATTACCCACCGCATGCATTAAATGCGTCTTACCCAAGCCTACGCCACCATAAATAAATAAAGGGTTATAAGCACCACCCGGGTTTTCCGCAATCTGACGAGCCGCGGCCAAACCAAGCTGGTTGGACTTACCTTCAACAAAACGCTGGAAGGTAAATTGGGTATTCAATCTATGTTGATGCTTCAGGCCGCCTTCGACGTCCACATCTCTATCGGCGCGAACCATATCAGAAGAGGTTGGCGCCGAATGGTTGGACACAACCGGCGCAACGGCCATGGGCTTAAAGTCCGGTTCAGGTATGACACGTCTATGCCGGGCTAAAGAGTTGGCGGCGACACCTAACACAACCTTGGTTTCACGCGTGGCGCCAGCTTCTGCAACCAGCTCCACAATGCGCGACATAAATTTGTCAGACACCCAAGATTTTATAAATTGGTTAGGTGCTAAAAGTGAAATTTCATTAGCCAAGGCTTGGCTATCCAACTGCAGAGGCCGTATCCAGGTATTAAACTGTTCTGGCGACAACTCGCTTTGTAAGCTCGTTATGCAATGATTCCAGATAGATTCTGGCAACGGCAATCCCCCCAAACATGTTGGCTTATCATTTCAATTTAGTGATGTGTTCTCTCGCGTCTTGTCGAAGCAATATTATGGCGAACACAAGCCCCAAAAGGATGATCGACTTTTATCTGCAACAACAAGAAAGTGACAGCTTAGGCTGCCCCAGAGCGCGGAAAAACCGCGTCTGATTAGAGCTGCATATTCTAACCTGCAAGCTGAACAACTACCATAGTTATCCACAAGCGAGCGCTTATTTTATGGATTTTTTTAATTATACTTTATATAAATCAATTAGTTACAAAGCAATAGATCACAGAAACGATAATCTACTATTAACAAAAAACTGTTTACAAGTGGACACCATCTTGTTGATAACTCTGTGTATAAAACAGGGAAAAGCCGTAACTAATCTTTGAACTAGTTGCTTATACAAATTTCAACCACAAGATATTGTGGTACACAAAATAGTGAGAAAAATAATCACAAAAGCCCCTAATTATCGACGCTTGTCGATTGCTTTACCGGCAACAATTCTTTAGAATCCGCCCTCTTTTCGCGTTCCGGCAAATTTATTTCGATAAATAAACCAAACGCGTTGATATCCAAGCTCAATATTTGGCAGGTTTTAGTTCCATGAAAAGAACATTTCAGCCCAGCAACCTAAAGCGCGCTCGAGTTCACGGTTTCCGTGCTCGCATGGCTACCAAAGGCGGTCGCAAGGTTCTGGCAGCACGTCGCTCCAAAGGTCGTAAGCAACTGGTAGCTGCTTAATCACCTCTCGAGGTTCTGGGGTGCCCAGTTTTACGTTCAGCAAATCGCTGCGTCTACTGACCCCCAGTGACTTCAAGCCTGTTTTCGATCAGGCAACCTTTCGCGCATCACACCAATATTTTATGTTTTTGGCATCCAGTAACGGGCTATCAGCACCGCGACTCGGGTTAGTTATCGCCAAAAAAAATATCAAGCTTGCCGTTCAGCGCAACCGTATCAAACGACTCGTGCGCGAAGCCTTTCGACATCTGCAACACGAGCTACCCGCTATAGACTGCGTTTTTCTAACCCGTCGCGGTTTGGATCAACTCGATAACGAAACCATAACCAAGCAGCTAGAACAACAACTCAAACGTCTAGCGAAAAAAGCTAAAGAAGCGCCACAGCCATGAAATGGTTGATGGTTAGAATAATCAAAATCTACCGTTTTGTGCTGAGCCCCTGGGTTGGTAACCAATGTCGCTTCCACCCGACCTGCTCCTATTACGCAGAAGAAGCAATAAATAAGCACGGTGTTATAAAAGGGGGTTATTTAATGTTCGCCCGCCTTATAAAATGCCACCCTTGGCACGCGGGTGGTTTTGACCCGGTACCCGATATTCATTCCGATAACGGCAAACAACATGAAAAAAGATTGGACTAAATACCTCTTAATTGCCGGCATGGTGGCAACCGCCCTACTGCTGGTAAAAGAATGGGCCGCGTTTCAAGATGCGAAGAAACCCCAAATTGCCTTAGAGCAAAGCACCACCCTGTCGGCACCCATGGTAACGCTGCCAGAAACCGGCGATGACGAAATCCCAGTAGTTAGCAGCGGCGAGCCAGTTGCAGTGAGCCAGGCATCACAACAGCTCGTTACTATCAGTACTGGCACGGTCATTCTTAAGATCGACACCCAAGGCGGTGATATCGTTTACGCCGCTCTACCTAAGCACCTCGCCAAACTCGGTGAAAAAGACGCTCCTTTTGTACTGCTCAACCAAAACCAAGACCACACCTATGTGGCACAAAGTGGTTTAGTGGGCCAGAACGGCACAGATGCACAAGGCAACCGGCCGGTCTTTAGTGTTAGCAACAATCATGTGGTGTTAGAAGACGGTAAAGACTCAGTGTCCGTTGATTTGGTTTACCAACAAAACGCTGTAACTATCACCAAGCGCTTCACCCTGACCCGCGGCAGCTACTTGGTCGACGTGAGTTACTTGATTAACAACCAATCGGCTGATACTTGGCAAGCCAACCTCTATGGCCAAATAAAAAGAGATTCCCACGTTGTGGCAACCGACGTTGGCATAGGCATGAGTCCTTACCTTGGCGCAGCACTCACATCAACGGAAGAAAAATACCGCAAGGTGGATTTCGAAGATATGGCCGAAGCAACCAAAACGATTAAGGTTGAAGAGTTAGGCGGTTGGGTTGCCATGGTGCAACACTATTTTATCAGCGCCTGGATTCCCAACCCGGAAAGCCAAAATACCTTTACCCTACGCAAATCAAAAAACAGCGATATGTATTTCATGGGGTTCACCACGCCGGCGCTAAAAGTCGCACCGGGAAGTGAAGGCCAAACCTCAGCTTCTTTTTATGTTGGACCGAAAGATGTCTATGCCCTGGAGGAAATATCTCCCTACCTAGACCTGACCGTGGATTACGGCTGGCTTTGGTGGATAGCTAAGCCTTTGTTCCAATTTTTGACCTTTATTTACGGTTTTATTGGTAACTGGGGTTGGTCAATTATTGCATTAACAATTGTTATTAAAGCAATATTCTTCCCGCTATCAGCCGCCAGCTATAAGTCTATGGCAAAAATGCGCAAGCTCGGCCCTTTGATGGCGGATCTAAAAGAGCGCTATGGCGACGATCGGCAAAAGATGTCTGCCGAGCTGATGAAGATGTACAAAAAGGAAAAAGTTAACCCCATGGGTGGCTGTTTACCGGTACTTGTACAGATGCCGGTGTTCATTTCTTTGTACTGGGTTTTGATGGAAAGCGTCGAACTACGCCACACGCCCTTCCTCGGCTGGATTCAGGATCTGTCTGTGCGCGACCCCTATTTCATCTTGCCGGCTATCATGGGTTTAACCATGTTTGTGCAATTTAAACTCAATCCAACACCACCAGATCCGACCCAGGCCAAGGTTATGCAGATGATGCCCTTGTTCATGACATTCATGTTCATGTGGTTCCCAGCCGGTTTGGTCTTGTACTGGGTAGCAAACAATGCCATCTCTATTATTCAACAATACATCATCACTAAACAGATAGAGGCGGCCGATCCCGCCTAATCAACTCCACCAAGGGCGCTCTTAGCGCCCTTTTTTCTAGCCAGCCTTTGCATCACTGTTTTTCCTGCTTCTATATAATGAGCGCTCAACCGACGAGGCGCTCTGATGACTGGCAACCCCAAAACCCATATTGAAAAAGACACCATTGTTGCCATTGCGACAGCGCCCGGTAGAGGCGGCGTTGGCATTATTCGCCTGTCCGGCAAACAGTCTGCCAAGATAGGAGCGCAGCTAACCCACAAAAGTCTAAAACCGAGATACGCCCACTACGGCAACTTTTACGGCGCCGAGGGCAAAATACTCGATCAGGGTATTAGCCTGTTTTTCCCCAACCCACACTCTTTCACCGGTGAAGACGTAGTTGAGCTTCAGGGCCACGGCGGCCCCATAGTGTTGGATTGGATACTCAGCCACTGCATCAGTCTGGGCGCCCGCATAGCCAAGCCAGGTGAATTTTCCGAGCGCGCCTTCCTGAATGACAAAATGGATCTGACCCAGGCCGAAGCCATAGCCGATTTGATTGATGCATCATCAGAGCAGGCCGCTAAAAACGCCTTAAATAGTTTACAAGGCGCATTTTCACGTCGAATTAACGAATTACTCGAATCGCTCACTAACCTGCGCATTTATGTGGAAGCCGCCATCGATTTCCCCGAGGAGGAAATCGACTTTCTATCCGATGGTCATGTAGCGCGCCAACTACAAGCCATCATGAACAACCTCGAATTGGTGGAACAGGAAGCCCAGCAAGGCGTGCTCACAAGAGAAGGCATGACGGTGGTTATCGCTGGAAGACCCAATGCCGGTAAGTCCAGCCTGTTGAATGCGTTAGCTGGTCGGGAGACGGCTATCGTGACGGATATAGAAGGCACCACCAGGGACATCCTGAAAGAACATATACATATCGACGGCATGCCGCTTCATATAATAGATACAGCAGGACTAAGGGATAACCCGGATATCGTTGAAGCAATAGGCATAGAGCGAGCACAACAAGCGATTTTGCAGGCCGATCGCATCCTTATTGTGCAAGATCCGACCCGAGACAAAGCCAACGCAGAAACGCTCGAAACCTTGATACCCACACTAGCACCGCTGCTGGATAAAAATAAAATCACCTATCTACACAACAAAGCGGATTTGCAGGGGCAAAAAACAGGCTGGATCAGTCAGGCACCGGCAACGCTTAGCATCAGCGCAAAAACACAGGCGGGGCTTGAGGAGTTAAGAGATCATTTGAAGCAAGTGATGGGCTTCAACACTAACACAGAGGGGAATTTTACCGCTCGAAGGCGACACCTAGATGCTCTAAATCGCTGCAAACAGCACCTAACCGCTGGTGAACGACAGCTCAATGGCTATGGCGCCGGTGAACTTTTAGCTGAAGATCTACGCGCTGCGCAACATTCGTTGGGCGAAATAACGGGAAATATGAGTGCAGACGAGTTACTTGGGAAAATATTTTCCTCATTTTGTATCGGGAAATGAAAATACTTTCCCGCCAGTATCAGAAAAAACTGCTTTCTTAAGGAGACAAAAACCGTCTCCTTTGACCAAATAACAGCCTAATCAACGGCTTACCCGCAAGTTATTAACACTCATTCACAGGTTTATCCACTAAACTGCTGTTTTAAAACGATTTTACTTCCACAAAATTATTTTCTGTGGATAACTCATGAAGAACCTGCCGTTAAACACTGAGTAAATCGGCTAAATAACCTGAGTGATTTTTGAGCAGTGGATAAGTGCCCATTTCAATCACACGTTAAACGCCTATTACACAAAGTTTTAAGACCCGCTTATACGGGGTTTATACTTTCTATAAGTTACTGTTTTTAAAAGGGAAAAATAGCTTACTCACAGAAAAAGCCGGCACTATATATAACAACAGCTTTAAGTATCTCTATATATATTCCATATATATTATTTATAAAGAATAAATCTTAATTAAATGCGCTAGATGTTTTTTTGAACAATTTCAAAGACAGGCATATAATCGGCGCCCTTTTTCACAATGCTCTGAACACACCATGGATTACCCCACGAAATTCGACGTCATCGTTATTGGCGGTGGACACGCTGGCACAGAAGCTTGTTTGGCCTCTGCGCGCATGGGTATGAAAACCCTATTGCTATCGCACAATGTCGAAACCCTCGGTCAAATGTCTTGTAACCCGGCCATTGGTGGTATCGGAAAAAGCCACTTGGTGAAGGAGATTGATGCCCTGGGTGGTGCCATGGCATTGGCAACGGATAAATCGGGCATCCAGTTTCGCGTGTTGAATGCCCGCAAAGGTCCAGCCGTACGGGCAACCCGGGCCCAGGCCGACAGAATTTTGTACAAAGCAGCCATTCGGTACAGCCTTGAAAACCAACCGAACCTTTGGATATTCCAACAAGCGGCGGACGATCTCATCGTTAAGGGCGACCAGGTTGAGGGCGTAATCACCCAAATGGGGCTGAAGTTCTTCGCTCAGTCGGTGGTGCTAACAGCGGGCACATTTCTCGCGGGTAAAATACACATAGGTTTAGAAAACTACTCGGGCGGTCGCGCTGGCGACCCGCCGGCAATTGCTCTGGCAAGCCGACTGCGCGAACTTCCACTCAGGGTTGAAAGGCTCAAAACCGGAACCCCACCGCGTATCGATGCGCGCTCCGTTGATTTCAGTGGGCTCGAGCCTCAGTGGGGCGACGATCCACGGCCAGTCATGTCGTATATGGGTTCCAGAGCTGATCACCCGGAGCAGCGCTGTTGCTACATCACCTACACCAACGAAAAAACCCACGATATTATTCGTGGCGGGCTCGATCGTTCGCCCATGTACTCAGGTGTGATCAAAGGTGTTGGCCCGCGCTACTGCCCGTCCATCGAAGACAAAATTCATCGCTTCGCTGATAAAGACAAGCACCAAGTGTTTATCGAGCCCGAGGGCTTGACCACACACGAATTGTACCCCAATGGAATTTCAACCAGTTTGCCGTTTGATGTGCAGTTAAATTTAGTGCGCTCTATCGCAGGCTTTGAAAACGCACACATAATTCGCCCCGGCTACGCCATTGAGTACGACTATTTTAATCCGCAAGATTTGAATTACAGTTTCGAAACCAAAGCCATAGCCGGCTTATTTTTTGCCGGCCAGATCAACGGCACCACAGGTTACGAAGAAGCCGGCGTGCAGGGCCTATTGGCTGGTACTAACGCGGCGCTGCGTGCACAAAATAAACCCGCTTGGTGTCCTGGTCGCGAACAAGCTTACCTCGGTGTGTTAGTGGATGACTTGATTACCTTGGGCACGCAAGAGCCCTACCGCATGTTTACCAGCCGCGCCGAATACCGTTTAGTGTTGCGTGAAGACAACGCCGATTTGCGTCTTACTGAAATGGGCCGCGAGTTAGGCTTGGTGAACGATGCGCGCTGGCAGGCGTTTAATGAAAAACGCGAAGCTATCACCTTAGAGCAGCAGCGTTTGAAAGAAACTTGGGTGCAAGCTGGCAGTGAGCAAGCGAAAAAAATTGAGCAAAAAATTGCCTCGCCGCTAACGCGAGAATATAGCCTACACGATTTATTAAAAAGGCCTGAGCTTGTGTATGCAGACATCGCACAGGTTTCCGATGCTAAATTGGATGAAGCTGTTTCAGAACAAGTGGAAATTTCAATCAAATACGCTGGCTATATTGATAGGCAACAAGAAGATATCGATCGCCTGCGCAGCAACGAGGCTATGTTGTTGCCGGATAATTTAGATTATGCCGCGGTTGACGGTTTATCCAATGAGGTTCGACAAAAGTTGTCGGAAGCCAAGCCGCAAACGCTGGCTCGCGCCGCGCGAATTCCAGGTGTAACGCCGGCTGCGGTTTCTCTCCTAATGATCTATTTAAAAAAGCGCGGATTGTTAAAAAAACCAAGCAGTGCAGCGGTTTAGGAAAATTCACACCATGGATTCGAGTGTACTATTTTCAGATCAGCTAGAGCGTGGTTTAGCTAAAATTCATTTGTCTGCGACCGTGTTTCAGCAACAGCAATTGGTTCGCTACTTAGTTTTATTTGAAAAGTGGAATAAGGCTTATAACCTATCAGCGATTCGCGATAGAGAGGAAATGGTTTCTAGGCATTTACTCGATAGTTTAGTAGTGCAACCCTTTGTTAAAGGTGACCGCATCATTGATGTGGGAACCGGTGGCGGCCTGCCCGGTATCCCCTTGGCAATTATGAACCCAGAAAAACACTACACTTTGCTCGATAGTAACGGTAAAAAAACCCGTTTTCTTTTTCAGGTAAAAACTGAATTAGCGTTAGGTAACGTTCAGATAGCGAACACCCGTGTAGAAAATTTTAAACCAACGCCTTTATTTGATGGCGTTATTAGCCGTGCCTTTGCAAGTATCGAAGATATGATAAAAGGTTGTGAGCCTTTACTCAGCGACAATGGCCGCTTCTGGGCTATGAAAGGTGTATACCCTGAAACAGAGTTGAGCGTTTTGGCAAAACACTATACTGTCGAAGCCAGTCATTCCCTCGACGTGCCCGGTTGCGATGGGGAAAGGCATTTACTCGAAATCTCCCGTGCGCGCCGACCCGTTTGATAATAAGGATAAAACCGTGAGTAAGATCTACGCGATAACGAATCAAAAAGGCGGAGTTGGAAAAACAACTACCTGCGTAAATTTGGCTGCCTCTTTAGTGGCGACAAAAAAAAAGGTGTTACTGGTAGATCTCGACCCGCAGGGCAATGCGACCATGGGTTCCGGCATCGATAAAAACGAATTAGAAGAATCGATTTACGATGTGCTCTTAGGCGAGTCAAAGCTCTTGGATGTTATCCAGTATTCCGAGTCAGGTGGCTACGATGTGCTACCGGCGAACGGTGACCTAACCGCTGCCGAAGTTAGATTACTATCCATCGACAACAAAGAGCAGCGCTTAAAAATAGCACTGAAGCCAGTTACAGGCCGTTACGATTACGTGTTGATAGACTGTCCGCCGTCGTTAAATATGTTAACCGTGAATGCCTTGACCGCCTGCCAGGGCGTGATAATTCCCATGCAGTGTGAATACTATGCACTGGAAGGTTTATCAGCCTTGGTAGAAACTATTAATCAAATTACCGAAGTGCTGAACCCAGAACTGGTAATTGAGGGGATTTTGCGCACCATGCACGATCCACGCAACAGCTTAACTGTGGATGTGTCTGCGCAGTTAACCGAATATTTTGGTGAAAAATTATATCGCACCTGCATTCCACGCAATGTTCGATTAGCGGAAGCGCCCTCTTTCGGCCAGCCTGTGTTGGCCTACGACAACCAGTCTAAAGGTGCGATTGCTTATCTCGCACTAGCCGGTGAAATGCTGCGCAGAAACGAAGCACATCAAAAACAAGCCGTGCCACAAGCGCAGTGATAAAAATTTAAAGGAAAATATCGAATGGCAGCTAAGAAAAGAGGTTTGGGGCGAGGTTTGGATGCACTTTTGGGTGCAGGCAAACCCGCGGTTACCGCCGCCGATGGTGATAAACCCGAACAGGCTGCTTACGTCGATGGAAAGCTCGCGGAAATACCGGTTGAATTTATTCAGCGCGGTAAATATCAGCCCCGCCGCGATATGCATTCCGAAGCGCTTGAAGAGTTGGCTGCGTCCATCAAAGCCCAGGGTGTGATGCAACCCATCGTTGTGCGCCCCATCGGTGATAGAACCACTGGCCAACAGCAATACGAAATTATTGCGGGTGAGCGCCGTTGGCGCGCCACTCAAATTGCCGGGCTGGATAAAATTCCCGCGGTTATTCGCGACGTGCCGGATGAAGCGGCCATTGCCATGGCGCTTATTGAAAATATTCAACGCGAAGATCTCAACCCTGTCGAAGAGGCCGTGGCGCTGAAGCGTTTGCAGGATGAGTTTGATTTAACCCATCAGGAAGTGGCCGATGCGGTGGGCAAGTCGCGCACTACGGTCACTAATTTGTTGCGACTAATCGCCTTAACAGACGACGTCAAAATCATGCTCGAGCACGGTGATTTGGAGATGGGTCATGCTCGCTGCCTATTGACGCTGGACGACATAGATCAGCGCGAAGTGGCTCGGCAGGTGGTGGCTAAGGGCTTTTCCGTGCGCCAGACCGAAGCGCTAGTTCGAAAGTTGCAACAGGATCAAACCAAAGCTGTTCCAGCCGAGTCCAACAGTGCCGATATTCGCAAACTCGAAGAGGGCTTAGCCGAGCATGTTGGGGTGCCGGTGCAAGTCCAGCAAACTGCGAAGGGTAAGGGTAAGTTAGTTTTGTCTTACAACAGTTTGGATGAATTAGATGGGATATTGGCCCATTTGAGGTACAAATCAGACAATTAATACTTACCTTAATCGGGTAAATGGGCCACTCAAGCTGGTTGAATGCACCCACCTTTAAACCTATAATGCGCGACGCCCCGTGTGCCGTCCTTTGGTGCGCGCAGGCTGATCTGGTGCAAAATGGTCGAAAAACGAGCTGCGAACAACATTACGCTAAACGTAAGAGCAGCAAGTATTAACAAGCCTCCGATAATATTGTGGCTGGGAATTGAACTGGTGTTTCTTACATTGGTTGTGGCAGGCGCTTGGTTTTTGCAAACTCTCGTCTTGCCTGCTCAGGCTTACATAGCGGTGTCTTGCCTTTTGGGTGGACTGGTTGCCATTATCCCCCACGCCTATTTTGCCGGTTTAGCTTGGCGCTATACAGGTGCACGCGCTGCCCCATGGATGGTCAAAGCCTTCTATCGGGGTGAAAGCGGTAAATTTATTCTGACATTGGTGGGTTTTGGGTTGATCTTTACGTCCCCGCTACCGGTGCAAGCTGTCGCTGTATTTGTATCTTATGTGTTGCTACTGGCCCTCCAGATAGGCTTAGCCGCTAAGTGCACAGGCGCACAGTAACCCAGTTTTTTTACATTTTATGAGGTGCTTGAGACATTATGGCAAGCGAAGGAATCACAGCAACGGGTTATATCCAACACCACTTGCAAAACATGGCTTACGGGAAGTTACCCGCTGGTTATGAGCGCATTAACGCCGATGGTAGCGTTTCGGTGTTGGAACAAGATGTTTGGACTTTGGCGCATAGCTCACAGGAAGCTGTGGATATGGGGTTTTGGGCCATCCACCTAGATTCTATGGGTTGGTCTATCGCATTGGGCTTAGTATTTTCATTACTATTTTACCGGGTAGCGGCAAAGGCTTCCGCTGGTGTGCCCTCTGGTATGCAAAGTTTGATTGAGTTGATTGTTGAGTTTATTAACAAAACAGTCAGCGACACCTTCCATTATAAAAACAGCATGGTTGCCCCAATGGCGTTGACCATTTTTGTTTGGGTTTTCTTCATGAACCTAATGGATTTAATCCCCGTAGATTGGCTGCCAGTGGCAGCGGCCTCTATCTCTGGTAACGATCATCTGTTCTTTAAAGTGGTTCCTACCACAGACCCCAATATCACCTTGGGTATGGCGTTGGCAGTGTTTTGCTTAATGATCGCTCTAAGTATCAAAGAAAAAGGGTTTCTGGGGTTCGTGAAAGAGCTGACGCTGCACCCTTTCCACGCCGGCAAATGGTATATCGATATCCTACTTATACCGATCAACTTCCTATTGGAAACCATCGCTCTCGTATCTAAACCAGTGTCTTTAGGCTTGCGTCTATTTGGAAATATGTACGCTGGTGAAATGATCTTTATTCTTATTGCCCTAATGTTTGGTGCCGGCTTTGTTCTAGGTTTATTTGCTGGTGTGCTTCAGTGGGGTTGGGCTGTTTTCCATATTTTGGTTATTACAATCCAGGCTTTCGTGTTTATGGTGTTGACCGTTGTTTACATGGCAATGGCACACAACACTGGCGAAGATCACTAATTCTATTTTGCTTTAACGGTTTAATTTTTACTTCTTGTTAATATTGGAGATATAACTATGTCAGCTTCACTCGTATATTTCGCCGCGGCTTTCTTGATTGGTTTTGCTGCGCTAGGTACCGCAATTGGCTTCGCCATTTTAGGTGGAAAGTTAATTGAAGGCGCTGCCCGTCAACCAGAGCAAGGCCCACAGTTGCAAACCAAAATGTTCCTAATGGCTGGTTTGCTAGATGCGGTACCTATGATCGGTGTTGGTATTGGCATGTACTTGATTTTCGTTGTTGCGCCAAGCCTGGCAGTAGCAGCCTAAGTTCACCTTTTTGCCTTTTAACCACTCACTAAAGAGCAAGAGGTGTTAGTGTGAATATTAATCTAACCCTAATAGGTCAATCGGTTACCTTCTTGGTATTCGTTTGGTTCTGTTGGAAATTTGTTTGGCCGGCGCTTTTGGGCGTTATGGTTGAGCGAGAAAATAAAATTGCCAATGGGTTGCAGGCTGCAGAGCGTGCCGACAAAGATTTAGAACTCGCGCAAAAGAAAGCCACAGATCAACTGAAGGAAGCCAAAGCACAAGCGGCTGCCATCATTGAACAGGCTAACAAGCGCGGCGTTCAAATTGTTGAAGAAGCGAAAGAACAAGCGCGCGCCGAAGGCGATCGTTTGAAAGCTTCCGCTCAGGCAGAAATCGTGCAGGAAACTAACCGTGCCAAAGAGGCTCTGCGTTTGCAGGTAGCAACTTTAGCACTGGCCGGTGCTTCCAAGGTGTTGGGTTCGTCAGTAGACGCTGCCAAGCATACGGATCTGCTTAATCAATTGGCGCAAGAGCTGTAAGCGAGGATTCCATGGCTGAATTGACCACCCTGGCCCGACCTTACGCCAAAGCCGCGTTCGAATACGCACTGGCAGCAAAAGATCTTGCTGGCTGGTCTGTGTCGTTGAAAACGGCTGCTGCCGTTGCTCAGCAAAAGGTAATGCAGCAGGTCTTAAGCTTGCCGTCTTACACTGCAGATCAAAAAGCCCAGATTTTTGTCGATGTTTGCGGTGATCAGCTTAGCGCCAAGGGCCAAAACTTTATTAAGAACCTGGCCGCGAATAAGCGTCTTGCATTGTTGCCGCACATAGCGGTGATTTTTGAGCAGCTTAAAGCAGCACAGGAAAAAACCATCGATGTGGAAGTGGTATCAGCTTTTACCCTTTCCGCCGACCTTCAAGAGAAATTGGCGAACGCACTGAGTAAAAAACTCAGTTGTGATGTGCGTGTCCAGGCTAGCGTAGATGAAAGTTTAATTGGCGGTGCGGTAATTCGCGCTGGCGATACCATCATAGATGGTTCTTTACGCGGTCGACTGGCCAAGCTCGCCGAAGCGATGAACGCCTAACTCTTATAGGATTGAGGACAATAGCATGCAGCAACTGAATCCTTCGGAAATCAGTGAAATTATCAAGCAGCGCATCGATAACCTCGATGTGTCTACTGAAGCCCAAAATGAGGGCACCATTGTTTCCGTATCCGACGGCATTATCCGTATTCACGGGTTGGCCGGCGTTATGTACGGTGAAATGATTGAATTTGATGGCGGCCGCTTCGGTATGGCCCTTAACCTCGAGCAAGACTCTGTCGGCGCCGTGGTTTTAGGTGATACCCAAGGTTTAGCGGAAGGTCAAAAGGTTCGTTGTACTGGCCGCATTTTGGAAGTGCCCGTGGGCAACGGTCTTTTAGGTCGCGTTGTTGACGCCTTGGGTAACCCCATTGACGGCAAAGGCGCCCTCGCTACGACCGAAACTGACGCGATTGAAAAAATTGCACCGGGTGTAATTGCTCGTCAATCGGTTGATCAGCCAGTGCAAATTGGTTTGAAAGCCATCGACGCCATGGTGCCAATCGGCCGCGGTCAGCGCGAGTTGATCATCGGTGACCGTCAAACCGGTAAAACAGCCATCGCCGTTGATGCCATCATCAACCAAAAAGGCACTGGCATTAAGTGTGTTTATGTAGCGATTGGCCAGAAGGCCTCTTCGGTAGCGGCGGTTGTCCGTCGTTTAGAAGAGCACGGCGCTATGGATCACACCATCGTTATCGCAGCGACAGCCTCTGACCCAGCGGCTATGCAATTTTTGGCGCCTTTCGCCGGTTGCACCATGGGTGAGTACTTCCGCGATCGCGGTGAAGATGCCTTGATTATTTATGACGATTTGACCAAGCAAGCTTGGGCTTACCGTCAGATTTCGTTGCTATTACGTCGTCCACCAGGCCGTGAAGCCTACCCAGGTGATGTGTTCTATTTGCACTCGCGTCTGCTCGAGCGCGCCTCGCGTGTAAACGCCGACTACGTAGAAGCATTCACCAAGGGTGAAGTGAAGGGTAAGACCGGTTCGTTAACCGCTCTGCCGATTATTGAAACCCAAGCTGGCGACGTATCTGCCTTCGTACCAACCAACGTAATTTCGATTACCGATGGCCAGATCTTCCTCGATACCAACCTGTTCAACGCCGGTGTACGTCCAGCTATGAACGCCGGTATTTCGGTATCCCGTGTAGGTGGTGCAGCGCAAACTAAGATCATTAAGAAATTGTCCGGTGGTATTCGTACCTCTTTGGCACAGTATCGCGAACTGGCTGCTTTCTCCCAGTTTGCCTCTGACCTTGATGAAGCGACCAAAGCGCAGCTCGATAACGGTGAACGCGTAACAGAATTGATGAAGCAAAAGCAGTATCAACCACTGAAAGTGGCTGAGCTGGGCGTTGTGGTTTACGCCGCCAACGAAGGCTTCCTTAAAGATGTTGAAGTAGCCAAGATCGGTGCCTTCGAAAGTGCCCTGCTTTCTTATATGAACGCTGAACACAGCGATCTGATGAAGAAAGTTAACGCCAGCGGTGATTACAACGATGAAATCGCTGCGACGTTGAAAGGTGCATTGGAAAAATTCAAGGCAACCCAAACCTGGTAATTGGCCGGGGCTGCACAAGCCCCAGTTAATAACTTTAACGAATCTGTTTGAGGCCCAATATGGCAGCCGGAAAAGAGATACGTACTCAAATTACGAGTATTAAAAGTACGCAGAAAATCACCTCGGCCATGGAAATGGTTGCGGCGAGTAAGATGCGGAAAGCACAAGAGCGCATGCAGCTTGGTAAGCCTTATGCTCAGCGTATACGCGCTGTAGTGGGGCACATTGCTAATGCAGCCCCGGAATATAAGCATTTGTATTTGCAGGAGCGCGAAGTAAAGCGCGTTGGTTACATTCTTGTATCCACTGACCGTGGCTTATGTGGTGGTTTGAACATCAATATGTTCAAAGGCGCCATAAAAGACATGAAGCAATGGGCGCAACAGGGTGTTGGTATCGATATTTGTGTTATCGGTGCAAAAGCTCAATCATTTTTTAAGAGCTACGGCGGTAATGTTGTTGCCTCTGTGCGCGATGTGGGCGAAAACCCCTCATTAGCCAGCTTAATTGGCACAGTGCAAACCATGTTAAATGCGTATGCCGAGTCAAAGATTGATCGTTTGTACTTGGTCGGTAACGACTTCGTTAACACAATGACACAAGTACCCTATGTGAATCAGTTGCTGCCGCTGTTGGCAGAGAAGACCGAAAAACTGTCACATGCGTGGGATTACTTGTACGAACCCGATGCGAAAGTATTGTTAGATGGTTTGTTGGATCGCTACATCGAATCTCAGGTCTATCAGGCCGTTGTAGAGAACGGTGCTTGTGAGCAGGCGGCGCGTATGTTGGCAATGAAGAACGCCACTGATAACGCCGGTGATCTGATTAAAGATCTGCAGTTGGTATACAACAAAGCACGACAAGCAGCGATTACCCAAGAACTGTCTGAGATTGTAAGCGGCGCGGCAGCGGTTTAAACGCAGCAGCAGCTAAAAAGTTTTGAAATTTAGGTTTTTAAGAGGAACCGGAAATGAGTAGCGGACGCATTGTACAAATCATCGGTGCCGTTATTGACGTGGAATTTCCGCGTGATTCCGTACCCCAGGTTTACGATGCGCTTTTAGTGACAGACAAAGGTCTGACGCTTGAAGTGCAACAACAGCTGGGTGACGGTGTGGTACGCGCGATTGCCATGGGCTCTTCAGAAGGTTTGAGCCGTGGATTAAGCGTAAATAACACCAACGCACCTGTATCTGTACCCGTGGGCAAAGAAACCCTGGGTCGCATCATGGATGTTTTAGGTAACCCAATCGACGAAGCCGGTCCTATTGGCGAACAGGCTCGCATGCCTATTCACCGTAAAGCGCCAGCTTATGATGAGTTATCACCTTCTTCCGATTTGCTGGAAACCGGCATCAAGGTAATTGACCTTGTATGTCCTTTCGCCAAGGGCGGTAAAGTAGGTTTGTTCGGTGGTGCCGGTGTAGGCAAAACCGTAAACATGATGGAATTGATCAACAACATCGCCAAGGCGCACAGCGGTTTATCCGTATTCGCCGGTGTAGGTGAGCGCACCCGTGAAGGGAACGACTTCTACCATGAAATGAAAGAGTCCAATGTATTGGACAAAGTGGCAATGGTTTACGGCCAGATGAACGAGCCACCGGGTAACCGCTTGCGCGTTGCGTTGACTGGCTTGACCATGGCGGAAAAATTCCGTGACGAAGGTAAAGACGTACTGTTGTTCGTAGACAACATCTACCGCTACACCTTGGCCGGTACCGAAGTATCTGCACTGTTAGGTCGTATGCCTTCTGCGGTGGGCTACCAGCCAACCTTGGCTGAAGAGATGGGTGTTTTACAGGAGCGTATTACCTCTACCAAAACCGGTTCAATCACCTCAATCCAAGCGGTATACGTACCAGCTGATGACTTGACTGACCCCTCGCCCGCCACCACCTTTGCGCACTTGGATTCAACCGTTGTATTGAGCCGCGATATCGCCGCTAAGGGTATCTACCCTGCGATCGATCCATTGGACTCAAGCTCGCGTCAGTTAGATCCACTGATCATCGGTGCCGAGCACTACGACACAGCCCGTGGTGTGCAAACTGTTCTTCAGCGCTACAAAGAACTGAAAGACATTATTGCCATTTTGGGTATGGACGAGCTGTCTGAGGAAGATAAGCAGACCGTTTACCGTGCGCGTAAAATCGAGCGCTTCCTGTCTCAGCCTTTCCATGTGGCCGAAGTTTTCACCGGTGCACCTGGCAAGTACGTGACTTTAAAAGACACCATTGCAGGCTTTAAAGGTTTGTTAGCGGGTGATTACGACGGTATGCCTGAGCAGGCGTTCTACATGGTTGGCTCTATCGACGAAGCGGTCGAAAAAGCTGCGAAAATGAAGAAATAATAGCCGTCAAATGAGGCAAGAGATATGGCCATGACAGTCCATTGCGACATCGTCAGTGCAGAAGAAGCTATCTTCTCTGGCTTGGTAGAGCTAGTAGTAGCGGCGGGAACCGAAGGTGATCTTGGTATTACCTACGGGCACGCGCCCTTACTCTGTAGCCTTAAGCCAGGCCCAGTTCGCGTCATAAAGCAGGGAGGGGTAGAGGAAGTTTACTATCTCTCTGGTGGCTACTTGGAGGTTCAACCCTATCATGTAACCGTGCTGGCAGATGCTGCGCTGCGTGCTGATGATCTGAATGAAGCTGCAGCGCTCGAAGCGCAGAAAGCTGCCCTTAAGGACCTCAATAACCACAACGGCGAAATAGACTTCTCCCGCGCGGCAATTGAGTTGGCCGAGGCATCTGCGCAACTTCGTACGCTGCAGGCGATTCGCAAAAAACTTAATAAGTAAGTTTGAGCGAAATGTTAGGTAAAAAAGGGTAGCATTAGCTGCCCTTTTTTTATTTGGGCAATAGGCATCTACAACGTGATTGCATCGCGTTAAGAGAGAAGGAAGCTCTCCCTGCTAGCTACCTAGATCACTTAGGTTCTTAATTTTGTTCCGCTGGGGCGTTCAGGGACGGCCGGGAACCCAACAGTAAAGAAATGACTATGTTAGACATCGTTGTCCTTGCCGCCGGCAAGGGAACTCGCATGAAATCGAGTAAACCCAAAGTCTTGCACCCAGTGGCTGGCAAACCTCTGTTGCAGCATGTTTTGGATACCAGCCAGGCATTGGGTGATAGCAACCTCATTGTGGTGGTAGGTCACGGCGCTGAACAGGTTAAGCAAACAGTGAGCGCACCTAAACTTAGTTTCGTAGAGCAAACTGAGCAGTTGGGTACGGGTCACGCTGTGTTGCAAACACTCGACCAATTGCGTGACGACGCCATCGTACTGATCCTCTATGGCGACGTACCGCTGATCGGTGAAGAGACGTTGAGCAATATGCTCACCAAAGTGAATCACTTTGAAATGGCGCTGCTAACCGTTGTACTGACAGACCCTTCGGGCTACGGCCGAATTCTTCGCAACCAAAAAAAGCACATAGTTGCTATCGTCGAACAGAAAGATGCCACACCGGCGCAGCTGCGCGTGCAGGAAGTGAATACCGGTGTGATGGCGGTAAAAGGCGCGCTATTAAAGCGCTGGTTACCAGAACTCTCCAACGACAATGCCCAAGGCGAATACTACCTAACCGATATAATCGCCCTAGCCTCGCGCGACGGTATATTGGTTAATGGTGTTCATCCCCTATCTGAGTTAGAGGTTTTGGGGGTCAACAATCGTCGCCAGCAAGCCGAGCTCGAGCGCTTTTACCAAAAAACCAATGCCGATAAGCTAATGGATGACGGCGTAACCTTGCTCGACCCCTATCGATTTGATGTGCGTGGCAAATTAACCTGTGGCACCGATGTGATAATTGATGTGAACTGCGTCTTCGAAGGCGAGGTGACGCTAGGTAGCGGTGTCTACATAGAGCCGAACTGCATCCTGCGCAATGTCAGTGTTGCTGACAACGTACACATCAAATCCAATAGCCATCTCGAGCAGACGACTATTGCATCGGGTTGCGAAATTGGCCCCTACGCACGACTCAGGCCCGGCACAGAATTGGCTGAAAACGCCAAGGTGGGTAATTTTGTTGAAACCAAAAAAACCAAGGTTGGTAAGGGTAGCAAGATAAACCACCTAAGTTACGTCGGCGATGCGGTGCTAGGTGAGGCGGTCAATATTGGCGCGGGCACAATTACCTGCAATTACGACGGCGTTAATAAATTTAAAACCCACATTGGCGATCGGGTTTTCATTGGCTCAAACAGTTCATTGGTGGCACCGGTAGAGATAGCGAATGATGCAACCGTTGGTGCCGGCTCTACGATTACAAAAAATATAGAGCAAGCAGAGCTTGCCATTGCTAGAGCAAAGCAACGCAATATAGAAGGTTGGCAAAAGCCAACAAAAAAATAAACAGTGGAAATGCGCTTAATAGCTTTTAAAAATTCAAACTGACAGGGAATTAATATGTGTGGAATTGTAGGTGCAGTTGCTAGTCGCAACGTGACCGCGATTTTAGTCGAGGGGCTCATGCGCCTTGAATACCGAGGCTATGATTCAGCGGGATTAGCTGTAATCGATACCGAAAACAACCTACAAATTAGAAAAGCGGTTGGCAAAGTTAAAGGATTGGTGGATAACTTAGATACCAATCCTGCGTCAGGTTCAGTAGGAATTGCGCACACACGCTGGGCGACCCATGGTAAACCGACTGAAAAAAATGCCCACCCTCACCAATCCAATGACATAGCCGTTGTTCATAATGGCATCATTGAAAACCACGCTGAGCTGCGCCAAGCTTTAAAAAACCAAGGTTATGTCTTTGTTTCAGAAACGGATACCGAAGTTATTGCGCATCAAATACACGCTTTAGTAAACAACGGCTTAAGTTTACTTGAAGCCACTCAGCAAGCTGTTGCCCTATTCGAAGGTGCCTATGCTATCGCCGTGGTAAACACGAAATTTCCAGATGAATTAATTGCCTGCCGCAGTGGTAGCCCGCTCGTTTTAGGATTGGGTATCGAAGAAAATTTTGTCGCATCCGATCAAATGGCGTTGCGCCAAGTAACCGATCGCTTTGTATTTTTAGAGGAAGGTGATTTTGTTCATTTAGAACGGAAAAAATTCTCTATTTTCAATGGCGATAAAGAGCTCGTAGAGCGCAAAGTAGTGCAGCTAACGGATAAAGCAGAGGCTGCATCTAAGGGCGAATATCGCCACTATATGTTAAAGGAAATTTTCGAACAGCCAGAAGTGTTAAAGCGAACGTTACAAGGTCGCATATCTAAACACCATGTGTTGGAAGAAGCCTTTGGTACCGAAGCAAAAGCTATTTTTGATCGCGTAAAAGGTGTTCAGATTGTTGCTTGTGGCACTAGTTACCACGCGGGATTAGTTGCTAAATATTGGATGGAATCAATCGCTAATATTCCCTGCCAAGTAGAGGTGGCTAGTGAATACCGCTATCGAAAAGTATTCGTACCAAAGGATACTTTATTCGTTACCATCTCTCAGTCCGGTGAAACGGCCGATACCTTAGCAGCGCTTAAAGAAGCGAAGAAGAGTGATTATCTCGCTAGTCTTGTTATTTGCAACGCGCCAAGTTCATCCCTTGTTCGCGAATCAGACTTGGTGTTCATGACCCACGCCGGTCCAGAAATCGGTGTTGCGTCAACCAAAGCGTTCACTACGCAGTTAGTCGCTTTGCAGCTGTTAACTATTGCACTTGGCCGCCGCCAAGGTCTATCAGAATCGGTTGAGTCCGACATGGTGTCGGCCTTGGCTTCGCTTCCGGAAGCAGTCAGTAAAGCGCTCTTGCTGGATGACGTCATTAAAAAAACCAGTGAAGCGTTTGCCGATAAACATCATGCTCTTTTCCTTGGCCGCGGTGTGGAATATCCCGTTGCCATGGAGGGAGCACTCAAGCTTAAGGAGATTTCCTACATTCATGCCGAATCCTACCCCGCGGGTGAGCTTAAACATGGCCCACTCGCGTTGGTGGATAGCGACATGCCCATAGTTGCCGTTGCGCCGAACAATGAACTGATGGAAAAGTTGAAATCGAATCTAGAGGAAGTTCAGGCGCGCGGCGGCAAGTTGTTTGTGTTCTCAGATCAAGCTGATGCCTTTCCTAACTCCGATGATGTCACTGTCATCGACGTTCATTCGGTACCTGAAACCATTGCGCCGATGGTATATACCATCCCATTGCAATTGCTCTCGTATCATGTGGCCATAGTAAAAGGTACAGATGTAGATCAGCCGAGAAACCTCGCGAAGTCTGTAACTGTTGAGTAGATAGGGTACAGGCCTTATACCACCAAAGCAGACCTAGTTTGTTTATTCGTGTTGGCTTAAGTACCGGCCCATCTACACTAAAACGTGTAAATGGGCCATTTAAGGTGTGATTCAGCAACATTTTTCAAGAAAAAGCCAATAATAACCATTTTAATGAATCGGGCTGAAGCCTAGCCACCATTTGTAAGCCTTATATTAGAAGTTGAAAAAGCGCTGTAAGTTGAGCTATCTTCGGTTATATAACCGAGAGTTGCACAGTAGCACCGGGTACAACGCCGAGTTTCAACAGCATGCACTCAATGGCTGAATAGGATTGGCGCCCAACCTATCGTCAAATGGCGTGAGGTTTGTTACCACACTACCTAAGTTCATTTGTGCAATTAGGTGGGATGCAAACGAGATAAGCCTCTTTCAGGTACTCGCGACCACGCCTGTTGAGACTGGAAGCGAGGGCGCTCTATAGCAAGAATTTCTTGAATAGATTGGAAACTTCTATAGGCGCCAGAGTTGTCCGTCGAATAACTAAACAGCGTGTAGGAACTTGATGATCTACACTACTAGGCTAAACCGAGTGAAAGGTAGCTGTTTTAGGCGTTATTGATAGCGCTGTGGTATTGGGGAATTATAAAAAACACCGAGGTGCTAATCCGCATGAGCCAGTTACTTGAAGAGTGGCGCTCACTAGCGCTGTGTAAATTGCTGTTCAAGTAGGTTGCTAAAGTCCAGCACAAGTGCAGTAGAACCCACGCGAAACCTTGAACCGCAGATGCGGCTGTTATTTGGAGAGCGCAAACCTAATGCGTCACATACTATATATTATCGCTACAACATCATTGTTCTGGATACTAAACTCCGGCCATTACGACATGCTAATGTTGATCCTAGGGGCAGTTTCGGTCGCGTTCGTTGCTTTTCTGGCGCACAGAATGGATGTTGTTGATCATGAATCCCATTCCATTAGGCTATCTTTTAAACTTCCTAAATACCTAATTTGGTTGGCTAAAGAAATAGTAATTTCCAACTTAACGGTCGTAAAGCATATATGGCTTGGGCCTTCTACCATCTCGCCTACACTAAAGACTATCCGGGTAAGCCAAACTACCAGTTTAGGTAAAGTTATATACGCAAACTCCATTACCACAACCCCTGGTACTGTTACAGTCGATTTGAAAGATGATCGATTTTTAGTGCATTCACTACTTGAAGGCAATATTAAAACGTTAATGGAAGGCAAAATGGACCGTAAAGTTAGCCAATTGGAGCGCGAATGATAGCCGCCGCCACCATCGCTATTCTAGTTGTCATGATTTTAGCAATCGGTCGAGCGATTGTAGGGCCGACACTCTATGACCGAATTTTGGCAGTAAATATGTTTGGTACTAAAACCGTCCTATTTATTGCGCTACTTGGATTTGTTATGGGGCGTCCAGAATTCTTAGATATCGCCATTGTTTATGCGTTGATCAATTTCATTAGTGTGGTTGGCTTATTGCATTTTAGCGAAGCCGTACAAACTGATTCAATTGACGAGGAGTACTGATGGACCAGGTAATGGATATCCTTAGCGGATGTTTCCTTTTAGTCGGTATCCTATTTTTGGTATCTGGCGCTGTGGGTGTTTTACGATTCCCGGATTTCTTTACCAGAATGCACGCGGCTAGTGTCACAGACACCTTAGCGGCTGGGTCCATTTTAATTGGGTTAATGCTCCAAAGCCCGAATGGCATGGTGGTTGTAAAATTGATTATGATTTTAATGATGATGTTGTTTATCAACCCATCAGCGAGTCACGCGTTAGCGAAAGCAGCAGTATATAGTGGGCTTAGGCCTCTTATTGACAAAAAAGAGAATAAATAAGTGGGCGCTTTAGCTGTAGGTTCCATTGTTGACGTCGTTCTACTGTCGTTTCTTGTAATTGTTGCGCTTGCCATAGTGCAAATGAAGGATCTGCTTGCTGTCATTATGTTAACAGGCATCTACGGCCTTCTTTCAGCCAGCTTTTTTGTCACCATGGATGCCGTTGATGTGGCATTCACGGAAGCGTCAGTGGGTGCTGGTATAGCTACTTTGTTAATGTTGATCACAATAACAATGACAGGTAGAGCTGAAAGTCCCCAGCGACACAAACCTCTATTGGCATTGTTTGTTGTGTCAGTTACAGGTTGTCTATTGATCTACGGCACTTTAGATATGCCTTATTTCGGCAGTGCTGATGCGCCCATTCACCATCACGTTGCACCACGTTACATTCAAGACTCCATGCAGGAAGTGGGTGTTATAAACATCGTTACTTCTGTGTTGGCCAGTTATAGGGGGTTTGATACTTTTGGTGAAGCGATTGTCATTTTCACGGCTGGAATTGCTGTTATTTCCCTACTCTCAGTCGTTTACTGCAAAGAGACCTTGAAAGAGTTTGAAAGAGTTAATCGCTCTTTACATGATCAGCATCTCATATTGCGCGTTGCCATAAAAATTCTCATTCCGTTTATTTTGCTGTTTGCTCTCTATGTTCAATTTCATGGAGATTACGGCCCGGGTGGTGGCTTTCAAGCGGGTGTTATTTTCTCTGCAGGCATAATACTTTACTCAATGCTTTTTGGTTTGAGTGCAGCACGAAGAATTATTAGCCACTCCATTATAAAAATTACCGCAGCACTCGGCGTTCTTTTGTATGGCAGTGTCGGTATTGTTTCTTTTATAAAAGGCGGAAATTTCTTAGATTATAGCGTATTGGCAACCAACCCTATCGCCGGTCAGCACCTGGGTATTCTGCTTATTGAATTTGGTGTTGGGTGTACAGTGGCTTCGGTAATGCTAATTATCTTTTATAATTTTGCAGATCGCTCCGAGCTTGGACAAAACAAAGAAAAAGGCAGTGTCTAAATGCTATTAGGGTTATATAACTACTGGATTGTAGTGGTATTGATGATGATTGGGTTTTATATTGTCATTGCCCACGGAAACTTAATAAAAAAAATTGTCGGCCTTACTATTTTTCAAACATCGGTATTTATTTTTTACATCAGCATGGCGAAAATTGATGGTGGTACCGCACCGATAGTGGCCGAAGGCATAGAGATTTATTCGAACCCCCTTCCACATGTTCTAATTCTTACTGCGATTGTTGTTGGTATAGCAACCACTGCTTTAGGTCTTTCTTTGACCGTTAGAATCAAAGAAACCTATGGCAGCATCGAAGAAGCAGAAATTCAAAAGGTCGATAATCAAGCGTGCTAAATCATCTCCCCATACTCCAAGTTATTATACCGCTGCTTGCGGCACCGCTTTGCCTTTTCATTAGGCATACTAAAGTGGTATGGCTGTTTAGCCTTATTGCAAGCGCCATCGCTTTTCTAATTAGCGTTCAGTTATTACAACAGGTGCTAACAAGCGGTGTGATTTCGTATTACCTTGGTGGTTGGCAGCCGCCTTGGGGTATCGAATATCGAATAGATCTGCTCAATGCATACCTACTGTTAATCATTTCTGCGATCAGTACAGTTGTGCTTCTTGCCGCACAAACGAGTATTGAAACAGAAATTCCAAAAGACAAACAAACACTCTTTTATATCCTTTATCTTCTATCACTGACCGGCATGTTGGGTATCGTCGCTACAGGTGATGCTTTTAATGTGTTTGTGTTTTTGGAAATATCGTCCTTATCGGCCTATGCACTCATTGCATTGGGCAAAGATAGGCGTGCACTCTGGGCTGCCTATCAATATCTGATAATGGGGACTATAGGAGCGACGTTTATATTAATTGGCATTGGCCTTATGTACCAAATGACTGGCACGCTCAACATGAGTGATCTTGCCGCCCATTTGCCGGAGGTAGAGCAAACAAGAACAGTATTTACCGCCTTTGCTTTCATTATTGTTGGGATCTGCCTTAAGTTGGCACTCTTTCCACTGCACCTCTGGTTACCCAACGCCTATGCTTACGCGCCCTCGATAGTAACCGCTTTTTTTGCCGCAACGGCAACGAAAGTGGCGATCTATTTGTTAATTCGCTTCACCTATTCCATCTTTGGGCTGTCATTTTCTTTTACCACCCTGCCCTTACAAACACTCTTCGTCGCGCTGGGGCTACTCGGCATTTTCGTGGCTTCCACTAGGGCAATCTACCAGCAGAATGTGAAACACATCTTCGCTTACTCGAGCGTGGCACAAATCGGCTACATGATTGTTGGCTACAGCGTCAGCACAGCGGCAGGCTTAACGGCTACCTTGTTGCATTTGTTCAATCACGCGCTCATGAAAGGAGCGCTGTTTTTAGCTTTAGGTGCCGTAATTTATCGTATTGGCAGCGTGCAGCTCAGCCAGTTTCAGGGACTTGGGAAGCAAATGCCACTGACTATGGCTGCTATCGCTGTGGGCGGTTTAAGTTTAATCGGTGTGCCGCTCACGGTTGGCTTTATCAGCAAATGGTACCTAGTTGTCGCCTTGCTTGAAAAAGGCTGGTGGCCCGTAGCCGTGCTTGTATTGCTAGGTTCTTTGCTGGCCATTATCTATGTCTGGCGCATTATTGAAGCGGCGTATTTTAAGCAACCCCTAGATACCAACAGTCATGTTAAAGAAGCCCCTTTAGGTTTACTTATACCCGTATGGATATTGGTACTCGCAAATATCTACTTTGGTATAGATACCCGGGTTAGCGTTGACGTGGCGCAATCCGCTGCTCAAAGTCTATTTGGTTCAGGGCTATGAATATGTCTTTGACGTTGATGTTACAGCTGACCATTCTTCTCCCATTGATAGCTATTGCGGGCATTGTAGCTGCTGGGGCAAAGCCAAACTTACGAGAAGCAGTCACCTTTGTTGCAACCGCGTTGGTACTTTTTTGCGTGGTGAATTTGTATCAAGGCGTGCTCAACGGCGAAGTCATAGAGGTCCATTGGTGGGAAGTTATTCCCGGACTGTCCCTTAGCTTCTCCATTGAACCGCTAGGTATGCTCTTCGCGCTCATTGCAGGGATTCTTTGGCCAGTGACGACTCTTTATGCCATTGGTTATATGCGTAGCCATGAAGAAGAAAACCAAACACGTTTTTATGCTTGTTTTGCGATAGCTATTAGTGCCGTAATGGGCATTGCGTTTGCTGAAAATTTGTTCACCCTGTTTATTTTCTATGAAGTATTAACCTTATCCACCTACCCACTGGTTACCCACGCCGGTACCGAAAAGGCAAAGAAAGGCGGAAGAATCTATTTAGGAATACTCCTAAGTACCTCAGTTCTTTTCTTTTTACTCGCGATCATCAGTACAGGCTATATAGCAGGGTCGTTAGATTTTTCTGCCGGCGGAATATTTCCCGCCGATGTAGATAAAACCTTAGCCGGAGTGCTTTTAGTACTCTTTATACTGGGTATAGGTAAAGCAGCAATAATGCCTTTTCATCGATGGCTGCCTGCCGCAATGGTGGCGCCTACGCCAGTGAGTGCGCTTTTGCACGCTGTTGCGGTGGTAAAGGCTGGCGTTTTTACCGTATTAAAAGTTTGTGTTTTTATATTCGGCATAGATTTGCTAGCGGAATTGCCAAGTACACAATTTTTACTGTATTTGGCGGGATTTTCTGTGCTTTTCGCATCGCTCATTGCTATGCGTCAAGATAACCTAAAGGCTCGACTTGCCTACTCAACGGTGAGCCAGTTGGGTTACATCACCATTGGCGCCTTACTTGCCAATGCATCAGGTATTATTGGCAGTGCGATGCATATTGGCACCCATGCCTTTGGCAAAATTACCTTGTTCTTTTGTGCTGGCGCGATTCTAGTAGCGGCGCATAAATCCAATATCAGCGATATGCGAGGACTTGGCAAAAAAATGCCCATCACCATGGCAGCCTTCTTTATAGCAAGTTTAAGTATCATAGGTGTGCCGCCCACCGGCGGTACATGGAGTAAATGGTATTTAGTGATGGGTACCTTAGAAGCTGAGCAACTTATATTAATGTCGATTTTAATGCTAAGTTCGCTGCTCAATATCGCCTATTTGTTGCCCATACCACTGCGCGCCTTTTTCTCGAATAACGGTGCCTCATCCCCTGATGAAACTGTTCATGAAGCACCCCTGCCATCTTTGATTGCCATTTGCTTTACCACAACCATATGCCTAGTTATGTTTATTTACCCGCAACCACTATATGAATTGGCTTTAGCCGTCCTAGACGCTTCAGGAGCCGCATATGCACAATAGTAATGAACATGCAGATGAAAAAGCCTTAGCCCCAAAGGGCATATTCGATGACCCGAAGAATGTAAAACGTATTCTCTACCTATTGTATGGGTGTTGTGGAATATTGTTTTTGCTTGATTTCGTTATTCACCGCCATGTGCTTCATAGCTGGGAGAATCTCTGGGGCTTTTATCCTATCTACGGATTTATCGGCTGCGTCATTCTCGTCATAGTCGCTACTTGGATGCGCACTTTTCTCATGCGATCAGAGGACTACTATGGCGATGTTGAAGGGACGGATAAGGATGAATAGTCAGGCCTTACTAATGTGCAATCGCTACATATCGACTCACTCGTTCATGGGAGTATGTTATGTGGATGCTTGAAATTCCGCCGTTTGTTCCTTTCTATATTGGAGCTTTATTAGCCCTAGTAACCCAGGGGAAAGTGCGTGGCACTATATTGGTTTTAATTCCGGTATTGAGTGCGATACATCTTTGGATGGTGCCCGAAGGTGTGCACCTACAAACCAGCTTTCTCCAGTACCAGTTAATACCTTACCGAGCAGATAAATTGAGCATAATGTTCGGCTATGTATTTCACATAGCGGCATTTATCGCCATTATCTATTCCTTACATGTTAAAGATAAAGTTCAGCAAGTGGCCGGAATGCTGTACGCAGGCAGCGGCATAGGAGCGGTATTTGCTGGCGACTTATTAACACTGTTTGTATTCTGGGAGCTGCTAGCTTTCACTTCCGTATTTCTAGTCTGGGCCCGCCGAACAGAGCGATCCTATCAGGCTGGTATACGTTACCTAATTGTTCAGGTGCTTTCGGGCGTGTTGTTGCTCGCTGGTGCCTTGTTCTACATGCACGAAAATCAAACCATTGGTTTTGACTTTATTGGTTTGGAAGGCATCGCGGGTTGGCTGATATTTATTGCTTTTGGAATTAAATGCGCATTTCCTTTTGCACATAATTGGCTTACCGATGCCTATCCGGAAGCCACCGTAACTGGCACAGTATTTCTAAGCGCTTTTACAACTAAGGTTGCCGTTTACGCATTAGCACGAGGCTACCCTGGCACGGAGCTACTGGTCTATATTGGCGCCGCTATGGCGTGTTTCCCAATTTTCTTTGCCGTTATTGAAAATGATCTGCGAAGAGTTTTGGCTTACAGCCTGATAAACCAAGTTGGGTTTATGGTTGTCGGTGTGGGTATCGGAACCGCGCTGGCTATCAATGGTGCGGTTTCTCACGCCTTTAACGATGTGATTTTTAAAGGCTTGTTGTTTATGTCTATGGGTGCCGTGTTGCACATGACGGGCCGAATAAACGGCTCCGATCTTGGCGGCCTTTATAAAACCATGCCAAAAACTACCATTCTGTGTATTGTTGGTGCTGCCTCTATTTCGGCCTTCCCGCTGTTTAGCGGTTTTGTTAGCAAATCTATGGTTATGACGGCAGCAATGGAAAATGGCTACGGCTGGATATGGCTAATGTTGTTGTTTGCCTCTGCTGGTGTATTTCACCATGCTGGTATTAAAATTCCATACTTTGCATTCTTCGCCCATGACTCAGGTTTGCGTGCAAGTGATCCGCCGTTGAATATGGTGGTGGCTATGACGATTGCAGCAACATTGTGTATTGGGATTGGTGTTTATCCAGCAGCATTGTACTCGTTGCTGCCTTATGACACGGGTTATAACCCTTATGATGCTACCCACGTGTTGGCACAAACACAGCTGCTGTTTTTCTCAGCGCTAGCATTTGTTTGGCTTAATCTTAAGGGTCTCTATCCGCCAGAGCTTCGCTCAACGAATTTAGATGTTGATTGGTTCTACCGTCGATTTTTCCCGAAAATGTTACAAAGAATGTTTGGTGTAATTTGGAAAGTAGACCAAATGTTGCGAAGCTTTTTCCTCGCAAAAATTGATATTTTCTTAGCCTACCTATCGGTGAGAAATAGTCGATTTAGTGGCCTGCTGTCTCAGAGCTACCCAGCCGGAAGTATGGTGTTATGGGTGGCGGTGATCCTAGCGACTTATTTGTTTTTGAGCTTCTATCATTAGGAGAAGCACGGAGTATGAATACATGCTCCGTGCTTTTAGCTAGCCAAATTAGAATACCCGCACTAAAATTTACTTGTTCTTAGCACTAATCCAAAAAACCAGTTACATTTTTCTGATTCATTATTTTTCAAGGTACGAATGAAAAAAGGTAAGTTGGTTTTGACTTTACTCCTCTTCGCATCCTATTTCAGCTACGCAGAGTCTGTAATACATATCGTTGCCTATGATATAGAAGGCTTACACCAGACCGATAAAAAGGGAAAATATGATAGGGTGTTAGCCGAGGTCTTGCCTTCAGAGTTTGACTATAAAATTCAAGTTGCACCGCCTAAACGGGCGCTACGCATATTTGAACAGTGTTCCGCTTGCTGCCTTAGCCCCATGAACGACAATCCAGAATTCTACGACTACGCCGAAACGCTTGGCGCAATACAGTTGCCTGCGTACAACTCAGCGGTTGCCTATATCTTTTCACAAAAAGATAAAATGCCGATCAAAGATATAGAAGCACTAGCGGGTAAGACCATTGCGCTGCAAGCGGGCATGTCTTTTGGTAAGAGTTTTATTAAACGCACTAAGGCATTGAAAATCGCGACGGTGCAGGTATCAGACTTTGATAGCCTATTTAAGATGCTGGAACTTAATAGAGTTGACGCAGTAGCAGCTTACACTCCAGATGCCCTACTTTACTTCAATAATAGAAACCTAACTCCCTTCACCTACGCCAAAGAACATCCGATTGTCATTCATGAAGATGCCTTACTTTGTAAAAACGTATCGCCAGAATTTATGAATAAATATCGGCGTAACATGGCGAGTTTTTCTGAATCTGAGAAGTTCAAAGAAATACTTGAGAAAGTTTCTGATTGAATGTTAATCAATGGGTGCTTTCTCAGAGTAGGGTAAGAAAAAGCATATTTAGGTATTGTTTATGTGGGGCTGACCATAAATGTCAAATGTAAGGCCTGATCCCGACGTTTGTACCTATATTTAGCAATAGGGCTTGGCCTTCAAGGATTTTACCGCTCCATCAGTGCTGTCCTGCACAGAGTCGCTCGCGCGCCATCCTTGGCGCTTGTAAAATCCTTAAAGGCCAATCCTCCGAATTACAGTGGTAGCTGCGAGTGATTTGGAAAAGCCTAGGTCTGTTGGGTCGTAACAAAAAGCTAATTCACGCCGACCCTTTAACCATGTCAAAAGTAAAGTGTGGGTAGGAAATATGAATATCACGCCAAAAATATTTGCTATCATTTTTTCATTTCTACCCTTGATGGCTTGTGCAGAAAATAAAACCCAAGAATTCAATCCACAATTGAGTATTGATGTCGAATCAAAAATCTATTTTAGAGCGTGGAATTCAAAAGGGCTCGGCGACGTTAAATCGACACAAAAAATTGGCGTTCTATATACAGAAGGCTTAATTGGTAGCGTTGGAATATTGCGAATAAGTCCCGATGGGGCAGGGTTTGTGCTAGAAGAGTATGTGCCAGACAACGCTCTTTCACCGGATGTATGGACTTACTCCAATGGCAAGGTCGAAAAAGTGCTAACCAAACAACCCGCCAATCTATTGATGATCTTGGAATTGGTGCCGGGATCGGAAGGTGGTCAACGAATTGAGAAGTTTCGTTTAAATTAGTAAGAAAAACGAAAGAAGCCTTTCCAATAGAAGGTCGTTAATTTCACCTTGAACAGGTAAAAAACTTAGTAGTTTGTACAATGAGGCTAACGCTAATAAACGTAGTATTATCTAAGGGCAGGTGTCAACTAAAGCTATTGCAAAGAGTCAAAGAGTTTCACATGTCCATAAACCAAAAGTTTCTCTTTTTTTCCTTACGTCAATTGGGAAAAGAGAATTAATACCGCCTCTATAGCGCTTTAATAACTCTCGCTCTTCATCTTTCAATGAAAATCGATCAATAATGTCGCCTACAGGCCCAACTTCGCATCCAATCCATCGACGCTTCTTTAATTCGGCCGCCATATAAGTTGTCCCAGAACCTCCAAAAGGGTCAAGAATTAGATCGCCTTCATCACTGGCCATTTCAATGATTCGATCTAGCAACTTTAACGATAGTTCGTTTGAGCCAATTCTACGTTTATGCTTTGCATGTCGTACAGGCGGGATATCTAACCAAACATCAGTAAGGCTAATTCCATTTGGATTCATTTTGTTTTTATACCCGCCGTAGTTTTTGAGTTCAGAGACGCACTTAGGACAAGTTTGCATAGGAAGCCTGTCTGGATGAAAAACTTTAGGTTTATCACCTTTAACAAAATAAAGCAGGGAGTAATGTGATGGGTAAAGCCTACCTTGTATTGGTAGGCTGTATTTTATATCAACACCTATCCAATTTCGGAAATTTAAGTAGTTGCCAATATAATTGGACAGAATTGTATTCCATTTTGGCAGATTCCAGATAAACAGTGCACCACCAGGAGCAAGTACTCGGATGCACTCATATAGCCACTGCTCCGACCATTGAATATATTTTTCAGCTTTAATTTGATCGTCAATTTTAGACGGATAAAGCTTGTTCAGGTTAAACGGGGGATCGGCAAAAACCAGGTCAATGGAATCACTTTCAATAGTTTGTAGGAAATCTAAACAATCTGCTTGATACAGTTTCCCTAAACGAGTTTTAAATTTAGCCTGTAGTTTTCTACTTTCCTTCTGCAGTGGTGTTTTTGACTTATCTAAAATATCAGAGAGTTGATCTATATTATTTTGTAATAGATGAGCAATCTCGGCGTCTAACCTACCCATTCTTATTTTTAATTCAATATTTGTGATATTTAATATGGAGACGATTTTAGTTAAATCCTGACCAGACGGGACAAGATTAAAATCGTTGTAGTACTTTAGTCTTTCTATGGGTATGAAAGACTTCTTAGAAAAGAAAGCCAAGTCCTTCTTAGTATTAATCCCAATAGCGCTGAAAAATTGGTTTGAATAGCCCATGCGTCCCCCCACTTTAAGTCGTAAATAATAACATTAAATCAACGCTGTAGACTATAGTCCGTCGACCATTGTCTTCGAAAAGCTGAGAATCGCGATCGAGGTGGTGATATGAAATTAGAGGAGGCCTTCGGTTTAGTCCTTAAGCGAGCCAGGTCGGAAATGGCAATTAGCCAAGAGTTTTTAGCCTTGAATTCTGGGTTAGATAGAACGTTTATCTCTCTTTTAGAGCGAGGGCAGAGACAGCCTTCACTCTCATCCATCGTGTCGTTATCGACATCGTTAGATATCTCGCCGCAGGAATTAGTTAAGCAAACAATGGAGTGTTTTAATGAAAATAATTCGTCGAGAAGTGTTAATAAATAAAGGTAGTTTCCCTGCAAAGGAAAAATACCTAGCTCAAATTGATGAGGCTATAAGCAAAGTCGTTTGGCCCCTTGGGAGAAATAATTTTACAATAAATCCTGTGCCAAAGGGAAATGGCGTCAAAATAATTAAAGATGCTTGTATGCAACATCTTGAGTTAAATGGGTGGAAGCTCGAAGAGCGGTTGCAAATATTAACTGACGCCAAGCCGGGACCATTAGATGCTGTTAAACCGATAGGAAACAGCCAGTTCTTAGCTTTGGAATGGGAGACTGGAAATATATCATCCTCACATAGAGCCTTAAATAAAATGGCGTGCGGGATGTTGGAAAACAAACTGGTTGGAGGGGTTCTTGTTTTGCCGTCGAGGCCTTTTTATACCTATCTAACGGATAGAGTAGGTAATTTTCAGGAGTTGAGTCCCTATTTCACCATGTATAAAAATCTCAATTTATTGCAAGGTTATCTGGCTGTTTACGAAATTGAGCACGATAATTTAGATTCTTCTGTGCCGCTCATCCCTAAGGGAACTGATGGAATGGCGAAATTTAGTAAATAATATATGGATCAAAAATGGCCGCTGTTAGTTGGTCATTTTTGACTAATTTAAAAAAGATATTCCTATCCCTGCACTCGCAACTTCCGCAACCCCTGCTTCAATCGAAACAAATGATCGTGCAGCTTCGGCCCTTTATGCTGCGCCACGCCAATGGCCAATACATCAATCACCACTAAATGCGCGATGCGCGATGACAGGGGCGTGTAGATTTCAATGTCCTCTTCAACATCTACTTCAATGGCGATGCTGGCCTTTTGAATGACCGGGGAACTGGAGGGTGCTATGGCGATGACGATACCGCCGACACTTCTGACTACTTCAATAGCATTGATTAACGCTTCCGTGCGGCCCGATTGTGAAATGGCGACCACGACATCGCCAGGTTGCATGCTCATGGCGCTCATGTGTTGGATGTGGTGATCTGAGTAGGCAGCGGTGGCGAGTTGTAGGCGGAAAAATTTGTGTTGGGCGTCGGCCGCTACCGCACCGCTGGCGCCGAAACCGAAGAACTCCACGCGGTTGGCTTTGCACAGTGCGCTGACGGCGCGATCCATCACCTCTGGGTTGAGCGAGTCTCGCACTTTTAATAGCGTGTCGACGGTGGAGTCAAACACCTTGTGGCTGTAATCGGCGACGGAATCTTCATCGGTGACGGCTATTTGGCCGAAGCTGGGGCTGGAGGCTAGCTGTTGGGCCAGATTGAGTTTGAAGTCTTGAAAGCCCTCGCAGCCGATGGCGCGGCAGAAGCGTACCACCGTAGGTTCGCTCACCTCGGCTTTTTTTGCCAAGTCGACAATGCGCATGTGTATGATGTCGGCGGGGTTGGTCAATACGAATTCGGCGACTTTGCGTTCTGATTTGCGCATCGTTAAAATGGCGTCGCTGATTCTTTGCGTCATTAGCGCGGGTTTCAAGGCCTTCTCCCTATAAAGTACAGTTAAAAACCGGTATTTGCGTCGATCTTCCCAGAGCCATCCGTTTGTGCTCGGTTTAGATCGTTATTTTATTCAAATATGTAGTAAAAACGCTATGTTTTTGTAGTTTTCCTACATACAGCTAAAAGATGGTGCATGGACGTCTCACGCTTACTCGACCAACTTAACGACGCACAGCGCGAAGCTGTGAGCGCCGAGCCTTGCAACCAGCAAATATTGGCTGGTGCCGGCAGCGGTAAAACCCGCGTGTTAGTGCACCGCATTGCCTGGCTGATTGAAGTCGAACGGGTGTCGCCGGTATCGATTATGGCGGTGACCTTTACCAATAAGGCGGCGCGCGAAATGCGTGCGCGGCTGGAAGAGCTGCTCGGGTTGAACCCGCGCGCAATGTGGGTGGGTACCTTTCATGGGCTTGCTCATCGGCTATTAAAGATGCATTGGCAAGACGCCAAGCTGCCGCAAAACTTCCAGATTCTCGATAGCGACGATCAATTGCGCATGATTAAGCGCGTCTGCGCTGAGCTGCAGTTGGATGAGAAACAGTGGCCGGCGCGACAAGCCCAATGGTGGATTAACGGGCAAAAGGATGAGGGCCGGCGCGCCGCCCATGTGGACGATACGGGCGATGTTTACACCCGCACCCACCTGGCTATATATCGTGGTTATGAAGCGGCCTGTAACCGCAGCGGCTTGGTGGACTTTGGCGAATTATTGTTGCGCGCGTTGGAGTTGTTGCGCGATAACGCGGCCTTGTTGCGCCATTATCAACAGCGCTTTCCGTTCATTTTAGTGGACGAATTTCAAGATACTAATGCCGTGCAATATGCCTGGCTTCGAGTCTTGGCCGGTAAAACTGCCTTTGTGACGGCGGTGGGCGACGACGATCAATCGATTTACGGCTGGCGCGGCGCGCGGATAGAAAATATTCAGCGCTTCAGCGACGATTTTTTGGGCTCCAAAATTATACGGCTCGAGCAAAACTACCGCTCCACCGCCACTATTTTGAAAGCCGCCAATGCGGTGATTGACAACAACCAAGGCCGCTTAGGTAAGGAGCTTTGGACCGATGGCGACGAGGGCGAGCTGATCGCACTCTATGCCGCCTATAACGAGCAAGACGAGGCGCGTTTTATCGTCGAGCGCATTGAGCAGTGGCACACCCAGCCCAATGCGCGTTTAGATCAAGTGGCGATTTTGTATCGCTCGAATGCCCAATCGCGGGTGTTAGAAGAGGCGCTGTTACGCGAACAAGTGCCTTACCGCATCTATGGTGGCCAGCGCTTCTATGAGCGCTTGGAAATTAAAAATGCCTTGGCCTATTTACGTCTTATTAATAACCCGCACGACGACCCCGCCTTCGAGCGCGTGGTGAATACCCCGACGCGCGGTATTGGCGAAAAATCGGTGGATACCATTCGCCAGTTTGCCCGCGCCGAAGGCAGTTCTCTTTGGAGCGCCGCCAATAAAATGGTGCAGGAAAAAATCTTGGCGGCGCGGGCGCGAGGCGCGGTGGAAGCCTTTCAGCAGTTGGTGCTGCAGTTAAAACAAGACACTAGCGAGCTAACCTTGGGGCCAATGGTCGATAAGGTGATTAAAGATTCAGGCCTACTCGAATTTCATAAAAACGAGAAAGGCGAAAAAGGTCAGGCGCGGGTGGAAAACTTGCAGGAGCTGATTAACGCCTGCGGCAGCTTCGTGGGAGAGGATGAAAATATCAGCGATCTTGCCGAGTTCTTAGATGGCGCTGCATTGGATGCTGGCGATCAGCAGGCGGATGAATTCGAAGACGCCGTGCAACTTATGACCTTGCACTCGGCCAAAGGTTTAGAGTTCCCCTTGGTGTTCTTAGCCGGCATGGAAGAAAATCTATTCCCCCATAAAATGTCTATGGAGGAGCCGGGCCGGTTGGAAGAAGAGCGTCGTTTAGCGTATGTGGGCATTACCCGGGCGATGGAAAAGTTGTACTTAACTTATGCAGAATCGCGGCGTATGTACGGCAGCGAAACCTACAATGCCCTCTCCCGTTTCGTTAAGGAAATACCTAGCAACTTGTTAGAAGAAGTTAGAGTTAAAGCCAGTTTTAGCCGGCCAGTGTCTTTCCAGCGCGCGGCGCCCTCGCGTTGGGATAATCAGCAAGAGGTGGTGCAAGAAACTGGCTTTAACTTGGGACAAACCGTGAGCCACCCAGTCTTTGGCGAGGGTATGATCACCCAGTTTGAAGGCCAGGGTGCAAACGCTCGCGTGCAAGTTAATTTTCGCGATGAAGGCTCGAAGTGGTTGGTATTGCGGTTGGCAAAACTAGAAGCCGTTTAGAATAATAAATTTACTACAGAAAATCTGACTATGGATAGCAGCAAAAAAACATTAGTGCCCCTGGTGATTATTGTACTCGTCGCCTTGGTGGTCGGTTTATTTTACGCCTTGGTTTTTACTCAGCCGGCGGCGCAATTGAGTTTTGAACAGGGCGAGCTAAAAAATCAACAGAAATACCATTGGCGTATGGTGACTACTTGGCCGAAAAACTTTCCAGGCCTTGGTATGGCGGGAGAAAATTTTGCCAAGTGGATTAACGAGGCCAGCAAGGGTCGCATGGAGGTAACCGTTTACGGTGCCAATGAATTGGTGCCCGCCCTCGGTGTGTTTGATGCGGTATCGAGCGGCAGCGTCGAGCTGGGTCATGGCGCGGCTTATTATTGGAAGGGAAAAATTCCGGCGGCGCCATTTTTTACCTCTGTGCCCTTCGGTATGAACGCGCAGGAGATGAATGGTTGGTTGCACTATGGCAATGGCGGCGCGCTTTGGCGCGAGGCTTATGCGCCGTTTAATATCGTGCCCTTTGCCGGCGGTAACACTGGTGTGCAGATGGCCGGTTGGTTTAACAAGGAAATCAATTCGCTGGCCGATATTCAAGGCTTAAAAATGCGCATTCCCGGTTTAGGCGGTGAAGTGTTCACTCGCGCCGGGGGCGTGGCGGTGAACATTCCCGGGAACGAGCTGTATACATCTTTGCAAACCGGGGTGATAGATGCCACCGAATGGGTTGGCCCCTATAACGATCTCGCCTTCGGTTTTCATCAGGTGGCAAAATATTATTATTACCCGGGTTGGCACGAGCCGGGCCCTACGCTTGAGCTGTTGATTAATAAAACGGCGCTGGAATCTTTGCCAGAGGACTTACAAAAATTGGTAGAGGTGACCGCCCGCGCCGTTAATCAAGATATGCTCGATGAATATACCGCGCGCAATAATCGCGCAATGAATGAATTGGTGAATAAACATGGCGTGCAACTTCGGCGTTTACCCGATGACGTGTTGCAGAAGTTGAAAGCGATTTCTGTGCAAATGTACGCCGAGCAGTCGGGTAAAGATCCATTCTTTGCCAAAGTTTACGCTGACTATGAAAGCTTTTTAAACCAAGCCCAGCAGTATCATAAAATTTCAGAAGAGGCTTACTACCAAAGCCGGTAGATTCGATGTTAGAGGCCGGTGCTGGCCTCTCCGTTAGGTCTTATATCGTATTAGCAAGGCTAGATAGCTAACCTTATTTTTGAATGGGGCGGGTTCTACCGTTGCCATCGATGGCGACAAAGACAAATTCACCTTCGGTAATTTTTTGTGCCTCGCCACCGCGTGGGTCGAGTATCCAAGCTTCCACCAGTGTGCGAATGGAGGAGCGCCCCACTTCTTCAACATCTACATAAAAGCCTACACAGGCACCAACGGGCACGGGCCGCAAAAACACCATAGAACCGGCCGCCACGGTGGTTACTCTGCCGCCCGCTATGGCTTGGGCTGAAACGGAGCCGGCTAGATCCATCTTGGTCATTAGCCAGCCGCCGTAGATATCGCCGCTGGGGTTGGTATCGGCCGGTAGGGTGAGTGCTTGCAGCATTAGCTGGCCGTTAGGTGTGGGGCTCTCGTCTTCGTTTTGCATTATTTATTTCTCGTTATAGATACATCAGCGCTTTGGCTAGTTGCGGAGCAGGTCCGGTAGCCAGCTTACTATCTCCGGTTTCATTGCTAGGAGCGTAAGGAGCGACAATTGGATCACAATATAAGGTACCACGCCACGGTAAATCTGCCCGGTGGAGACAGAATCTGGCGCTACACCCCGCAGGTAGAATAGGGCGAAGCCAAAAGGTGGGGTTAGAAAGCTGGTTTGTAAGTTAATGGCGATCATGATGCCGAGCCATAAGGGGTCTACGCCCATGGTGAACAACACCGGCGCGATGATGGGCACAACCACAAAGGTGATCTCGATAAAGTCGAGAATGAAGCCAAGCAGGAAAATCACTAGCATCACTAAGAGTGTGGCTGTGAAAACCCCGCCAGGCAGGCCGTCGAACAGCTGGTGCACCAAGGTTTCACCACCTAAGCCCCTGAACACCAAGGAAAAAAGCGAGGCACCAATGAGAATGGCAAAAACCATGGCGGTAATGCGGGTGCTGGATTGCACCACATCGGTAAGCACGGCTTTGCTGAGTTTGCCTTTAAAGAGTGCTAGCACTAGCGCGCCTAGCGCGCCTACGCCGGCCGCCTCTGTAGGCGTAGCAGCACCGCTTAATATTGAGCCTAATACCAATAAAATCAATAAGATAGGTGGGATTAAACTCGATAAAAAAGCACCCCACTCCGGTTTTTCATCATCGCCGGCGGGGGCTAAATTGGGCGCTCGCCAGGCGGTAAAAATCAAGTAGGCGAGGTACATAACTACCAGTAATAACCCGGGTACCAGTGCACCTATGAACAGATCGCCCACGGAGATCGGCTCGGAATTGTAGATGCTCTGCGCCAGTTGGGACTGCTGGTAAGCACCGCTGAGGACATCTCCCAGCAACACCAAAGCGATAGAGGGCGGAATAATCTGGCCAAGTGTTCCGGTCGCACAAATGGTGCCGGTGGCAAGTTCGGGCGAATAGCCGCGTTTGAGCATGGCGGGCAGGGACATTAACCCCATGGTGACCACCGTGGCACCCACGATACCGGTGGATGCGGCAAGCAAGGTGCCCACCAAAATAACCGAAATACCCAAGCCACCCGGAAGCCGGCCGAAAGCGCGGGCCATATTGTTAAGCAGGTCCTCAGCGAGGCGAGAGCGCTCCAACATGACGCCCATAAAGACGAACAGTGGCACGGCAATGAGCGTGACGTTGGTTAGGGTGCCGTAGAGCCGGTCCGGTAGCGCCAATAAAAGGTTGGGCTCAAAATGCCCCAATAAAATGCCCAGTCCGGCAAATATGAGTGCCACACCCGCCAGCGTAAAGGCGACTGGGTAGCCTAGCATCAAGGCTAAACAGACCGCGGCAAAGAGAAATAACGGCAGGTATTCGATCATGATTCGAACTCCCCCGTTACTAAATGTCCTAATTGGCCGAGCACCTGGCCGATGGCTTGCAACACCAAACTGGCGGCCGCGAGTGGCAGTAGACCCTTCAATAGATAAACAAAGGGCAAGCCAGCCGCTTCGGCCGAGGTCTCCCGAATGTGCCAAGCGTTGACAAAGAATGGCCAAGTTACCCAAAGCAGGTAAACCGCGAAGGGCAGGAGGAAAACCAAACTGCCTAAACAGTTAACCCAGGCTTGGGTGCGTGGGCTAAAGCGGCGGTAGAAGATGTCTACACGCACGTGCTGATCGGTATCGGCGGTATAGGCGAGGGCTAACAGAAACACGATGCCATGCAAGTAGGTGACACTTTCCTGTAATGCGACGCTGCCAATATTGAAGCCGTAGCGTAAAAGCACCACGCAGCTGGTCAGCAGCACCATTAGCAGGGTTAGCCAGGCTACGGCTCGCCCGAGCGCACTGGTTATTGCGCAGAGGCGGCGCTGGGTTTGGATAAGGGTCGCAAAGTCCATCTTATTGTTTCTTATTGAGGGTTTTTTGGCTGGCATTATACATAACACGGGGCCCCAGCTACTTGCCATCGACTTGTCACAATACTGTCATCTCGCTTTCATATAATTGTCACCTAAGCTACATAAAGTAGCGGACGTCACAAAACCCACGTCCCATTTGGAGAATTCCGTGAACAAACTTATTACTACAGCAGCCCTACTCGCTACCGCCATGGGCGTTGCCATGACCTCGCAAGCCGCTGCTCGCGACCATATCAGCATCGTTGGTTCATCTACCGTATACCCTTTCTCAACCACCGTTGCCGAGCGCTTTGGCCGCTCCACTAACTTCAAGGCGCCAAAAGTTGAATCTACCGGTACCGGCGGTGGCTTCAAGTTATTCTGCAGCGGTGTCGGTGTGCAATTCCCCGATATGACTAACGCCTCGCGCGCCATCAAAGATTCAGAGCTGGCCATGTGTGCTGAAAACAACGTTAAGGATGTTGTTGAAGTATTGATTGGCTACGATGGTATCGTCATTGCAAACGCCAAAGCCGCGCCTGCATTCAGCGTTACCCGCAAAGATTTGTTTTTGGCGCTGGCTAAATCAGTACCCAACCCTAAGGGCGGTGAAGCACTGATTCCCAACCCCTACAAAACTTGGAAAGATGTTAACGCGGCGTTACCAGCGAATAAAATCGAAGTACTTGGCCCACCACCAACGTCTGGTACGCGCGATGCGTTCTTGGAGATGGCAATGGAAGGTGGTTGTCAGACATTTGTTTGGGTGAAAGCTTTAGAAAAAGCCGACAAAGACAAGTACAAGAGCATCTGTCATGATATTCGCGAAGATGGTTCATACATCGAAGCGGGCGAAAACGATAACCTGATCGTGCAAAAGTTAAATGCCAACCCCAATGCCTTGGGTATCTTTGGTTTTAGCTTCCTCGACCAAAACAGCGATAAAGTGAAGGCCGCTCAAGTGGATGGTAAAGAACCTACCTTTGATACCATTGCCGACGGCTCTTACCCAATTTCGCGTCCTTTGTACTTCTACGTGAAGAAGGCGCACATCGGCGTAGTACCTGGTATGGCTGAGTACTTAGCTGAATTCACCAGCGAAAAAGCCTGGGGTGATGATGGTTACTTGACTGAAAAAGGCATGATCCCTATGTCTAAAGACAAGCGCACCAAAATGGCTGCAGATGTAAAAAGCTTGAAAACCCTGTAACAGCTGTTACTAATGATCGACCCAATCGTCAGGTACTAAGCGGTACCTGACGATTGTTTTATAGAGAACAATGAAATTTATGCAGCCTCTAACCTTAGCGACAATACTTTTAGCCCTGTTTGCCTTTGCCTTTGTCTTGGGCCGTGGTCGGTCGGTACTGCAATCGCAGGCTATTGGTGGAACCAGCCGCCTCGCATCACTGCCATTTTATTATGGGATGTTGACGGCACTTTGGTGCGCGCTGCCGTGCTTAATCGTGTTGGGCTTATGGCAACTGCTCGATGGCCAAATTATTCAGTGGCTAGTGATAGACCGCTTATCAGATACACAACAAAATCTCTCAGGCTCAGATGTCGGGCTTTTACTTAATACCATCACCAACCTTTCTCAAGGCCACTTAAGCGCTGATGGCCAGTCTGCAGAAATGTTAAGTGCGGCGGAAAGCTTAAAAAGCATTTTAAGAATTAACCAGTTGGCTTTAACAGGAACCTTGTTAAGTATTGCCATTCTGGGCCTATTGTTTGGCTGGAGTCGCGTTTCGCCAAGCCTGCGCGCGCGCCAAAAAGTAGAGGCGGCATTCAGTTTCGCCCTGTTGCTGTGCTCGTGTCTAGCCATCTTTACTACCATTGGCATCGTATTAAGCGTGCTGTTTGAATCGCTGCAATTTTTTAAATCTATCTCGCCCGTAGAATTCTTGTTTGGCACTCAGTGGAGTCCACAAATGGCGATGCGAGAAGATCAAGTTGGAAGCTCTGGCGCCTTCGGTTCCGTGCCGCTGTTTGCCGGTACCATGTTGATCTCTTTAATTGCTATGGTGGTTGCCGTTCCGGTTGGCTTAATGGCTGCGATCTATTTAGCCGAATACGCAAACAAAAGCGTCCGATTGGTGGTTAAACCCATGCTGGAAATTCTGGCCGGTATTCCAACTGTGGTGTACGGTTTTTTCGCCGCCCTTACCGTTGCGCCGATGGTACGCGATGCCGGTTTTAGTTTGGGCTTTTCGGCCTCGAGTGAAAGCGCGCTAGCCGCTGGTTTGGTGATGGGGGTCATGATCATTCCCTTTATTTCCTCCCTTGCTGACGACGTTATTACCGCCGTGCCGCAATCGCTTAGAGATGGCTCTCTGGCGCTGGGTGCCACCCACTCTGAAACCATAAAAAAAGTAGTCCTACCAGCGGCATTGCCCGGCGTGGTGGGCGGTATTCTGCTAGCTGTGTCGCGCGCCATTGGCGAAACCATGATTGTGGTCATGGCGGCGGGATTGGCGGCAAAACTTACCGCTAACCCACTCGAATCCGTCACCACAGTCACAGTGCAAATTGTTACTCTGCTTGTGGGTGACCAAGAATTTGATAGTCCAAAAACCCTAGCGGCATTCGCACTGGGATTGATGCTCTTTGTAACAACTTTAGCGTTAAATTTTGTTGCGCTCCACGTTGTGAAAAAATACCGAGAACAATATGAGTAAAAGTGAATCAACCATCGATATTGTTAATCGGAACCTAGCCAAGCGCTATCGCTCCGAAAAACGTTTCCGCTGGTACGGCATAGCGTCTGTGCTGTTTGGTTTAACCTGTCTGGTGGTTCTATTTACCGATATTATTGGCAAGGGCTATAAAGGCTTTCTGTCCACGGAAATTTATTTGTCTGTAGATCTGAATGCGCAAGACCTAGGTCTTACCGACTTGGCAGCGAAAGACGTTTATCTAATGGCCGATTTCGACGGTCAAATAAAGCGCTCGTTATATCAAGAGCTAAATATTACTGATCGTCGAGAGAAGCGAGCCGCGACCGCACTAATTAGTAGCGGCGCCAGCTACAGTTTGCGAGACACGCTGAAAGCCAACCCAGAGCTGATTAACAGCACGCAAGGGTTTTGGTTGTTAGCCGACGATGACGTAGACACCTGGTTCAAAAGCCGTAGCGACGACGGTTCAGAAGCCTTCACCGGGCGCCTGAGTGAGCAACAGCTAGCTTGGTTAAATGGGCTAATAGAAAAGCAGGCTTTGCGCACTTCCTTTAACACCACTTTTTTTACCAGCGGTGATTCGCGCGAGCCCGAAATGGCAGGTATTTTAGGCGCGGCCGCCGGTTCATTTTTTACCGTGTTAGTCACGCTGCTTTTGTCGTTTCCGATAGGCGTTTCAGCGGCCATCTACTTAGAGGAATATGCACCGAAGAATCGCTGGACCGATTTAATTGAGGTAAATATCAACAATTTGGCGGCGGTGCCCTCCATTATTTTTGGCTTGTTGGGTTTGGCGATTTTCATCAATTTTTTCGAGATGCCGCGCTCCATCCCGTTGGTGGGTGGTTTAGTTTTAACCTTAATGACCCTGCCCACGATTATCATTTCCAGCCGGGCGGCTATTAAAGCGGTGCCGCCGTCGATTCGCGAAGCGGCGCTTGGCCTTGGCGCCTCGAAAATGCAGGTGGTCTTGCACCACGTATTGCCGCTCGCCATGCCGGGTATGTTAACCGGTACCATCATTGGCATGGCGCAGGCGCTAGGTGAAACTGCACCGCTGTTGATGATCGGCATGGTGGCATTTGTTGTCGATGTACCGGGCGGCATTATGGATGCATCGACCGCGCTACCAGTGCAAATTTATCTGTGGGCCGATAGCCCAGAGCGCGCCTTTGTTGAAAAGACCTCAGCCGCTATTATGGTGTTGTTAGGCTTCTTATTTCTAATGAACACTCTGGCGGTATTGTTGCGCCGTAAACTTGAACGCCGCTGGTAATTCAGCGCGATATGTAATCTTTCTCATGACCCATGTAGTTAAGAGTGAAACAATGAATATTGCAGAACAAAATGCCGAGTATGAAACCACTGTAGGAAAGCCGCTTTTAAATGATCCAAAAATGTCTATGCGTGGAGTCGATGTTTTCTACGGCGACAAGCAAGCGATATTTGGTGTCGATCTCGATATCGGCCGCAACCAAGTGATCGCGATGATAGGCCCTTCCGGCTGCGGTAAATCGACATTTTTACGCTGCCTTAATCGCATGAACGACACCATCGATATTTGTCGAGTGCAGGGTAAGCTGATGTTGGAATCGCAAGATATCTACGATCCAAGCTTGGATGTAGTGCCGTTGCGCGCGCGCGTGGGCATGGTGTTTCAAAAGCCCAACCCCTTTCCAAAAAGCATTTACGATAACGTTGCCTATGGCCCCAAAGTGCATGGCCTTGCGACACGACGCACCGAACTCGACGAAATTGTTGAAACCTCACTGCGCAAAGCGGGCTTGTGGAATGAAGTGAAGGATAGGTTACATGGTCCTGGCACGGGCCTTTCCGGTGGCCAACAGCAGCGCTTGTGTATTGCGCGCACCATTGCCGTTAGCCCCGAGGTGATTTTAATGGATGAGCCCTGTTCAGCGCTCGATCCCATTGCGACGGCTAAAGTTGAGGAGCTGATCGCGGAGTTGAGTGAAAACTTCACCATCGCCATCGTCACTCACTCGATGCAACAAGCGGCGCGGGTGTCACATCGCACAGCTTATTTCCATTTGGGTAAGCTGATTGAAGTGAATGAAACGGAAAAAGTTTTCACCAACCCAGATCACGCCTTAACAGAAGCTTATATAACCGGCCGCTTCGGCTGATGGAGCAGTAGCTGTGGATAAATTAAATCTCGATCGTCATATTTCTCGTCAATTTAATGCTGAATTAGAAGCATTGCGCACCCAAATGTTAGAGATGGGTGGCTTGGTGGAACAGCAGGTGTCAGATGCCGTTGCCGCCATCGAAAGCGGAGACACGGCCTTAGCCGAGAAAGTAATTGTTAACGAAGACAAAGTGGATGAGTTCGAACTTGAACTCGATGAGCAGGCTACCTTAGTGCTAGCCAGGCGCCAACCTGCAGCCTCGGATTTGCGTTTAGTGTTAGCCGTTATTAAGGCTATCCGCGATCTCGAGCGCATTGGTGACGAAGCGCAAAAAGTGGCCAAGATGGCGATTGAGTTATCGGGCGCCGGCACTAACAGCCGCGGCGCCAGCGAGCTTCGTCATATCGGCGCGAGCGTGGCGGCCATGATGAACCAGGGCTTGGATGCCTTTGCCCGCTTTGACGCCGATGCAGCGCTGAAAGTGGTTGAAGCCGATAAGCTTGTGGACCGCGAATATAAAACTGCCATGCGCGAGCTGGTTACCTACATGATGGAAGACCCGCGCGAGATTTCTCGGGTGATGAACGTTTTGTGGGCGCTGCGCGCGCTGGAGCGAATTGGCGATCATGTGCGCAATATTTGCGAACATGTTATCTATTTGGTGCGCGGGCTGGATATTCGCCACATCAGTTTGGATGAAGCCGAAGCTAAATTGCACAGTAAAAAGCCGTAAGTCTCGCGCCAAGCCGCTGTTTGGCGGTTTTGGCGTTAACGACTAGAACAAATGTGCCAAAGTGCGTCTGCTCGCTAATCTAGCGGACGTCGCCTAACTACGTATAATGGGGCATTCTTTTCAGTTCGGATTGACCCGTGACCCCTGCTCCCCATCTTATTCTACTCGCTACGGCCCTATTACTTGTCGCCTGTGAACCCTCGCGGATTGAGCGAATGTCGGACTTCGAGCTGTCTGAGCGCTATGACTATTGTCTGGAAAAGAAACCCACGGCGCCCGGTAAAGCCACCGCCTGCGAAAATTTACGCCGAGAGTGCGAGCGCCGCAAGCGCGAGCTGGGCTCCTATGTCTGTCGCTCCCGCTGATGTCGCTTACTGACCGATACCGCTTGATTAGGTTGATACTCACTGATTAGGCTGAGGTCCTTTGATTAGGTTGAGGCTCTTTGATAAGACTGAGGTTGTTAGATTAGATAGTCCATTGGGTTAGACCCAAGCTTGCCCTATAATCCCCCGCTATTCGCCCGTCGTTCTGCTCTAGGATTTGTTATGAATGCTCTTCAAGTGATCGAAATTTTTGCCGGTCTTAACCCGCAAGGTCAGCCCGTTGCGGAAAAAGTTCAGGTACGGGTCAATGAAGACCAAAGTTTACAGTTGGTAAAGTCGCCGGCTTTCGTCAAGGGCCTGGCAAGTGGCGATAATATTAAATTTGATGCGCAGACGCAGGAGTTTGAAATTGTTCGTCGCAGCGGCAATTTATGCATTCGCGTATTTTCTCGCGATGACATCCATGCCGTAGCTGAGCAGTTAACCCCGGCCTTGGAAAAATTAGGCGGTGAACTGGATATCGAAACCCCACGTATGTTGGTTTACAGCGTGCACGTGAGTTTGGGTTTTACCGTCATCGAAGATATTTTAAATGGTTGCCTCGACGAAGAGTGTATGTGGCTGTACGGCAATGTTTACGACCCCCAAGACGGCAAAACGCCGTTGAATTGGTGGCAATCTATACTCGCGCCTGAATAAAACGGGAAGTTATTGATGTTATTGGTTATCTCGCCAGCAAAAACCTTAGACTTTGAAACGCCTTGGAAAATGGCGAAAGCGACGCAGCCCGGCTTCCTCGAGCATTCACAAGTACTTATTGATGAGTTGAAAAAGTTATCGCCACACGATATTTCTGCACTGATGAGTGTTAGCGATAAAATTGGCACGTTGAATTTTGATCGCTTTCACGCCTGGCAACAGCCCTTTGATTCAAGCAATGCCAAGCCTGCCATGCTGGCCTTTAAAGGCGATGTGTATACCGGTTTGCAAGCGGAAAATTTTGACGCTAAGGCGCGTAGCTTTGCGCAGAAACATTTGCGCATTTTATCCGGCTTGTACGGGCTATTGCGCCCATTGGATTTAATGCAGGCCTACCGCCTGGAGATGGGAACGAAATTTACCAATCCAGTAGGCGCTGACTTGTACGCATTTTGGGGTGATAAAATCACCCAGGCGTTAAACGCACAATTACAAGCTAGCCGTAGCGATGTATTGGTTAATCTTGCTTCGGCGGAATATTTTCGCGCCGTGAAAAAAGGCCAACTGAACAAGCCGATTGTGACCCCAGTATTTAAAGATTATAAAAATGGGCAGTACAAAATTATTAGCTTTTTCGCTAAAAAGGCGCGCGGTTTGATGGCAGCCTATGTTATTGAAAACCAATTAACCGACGTTAATGGCTTAAAGACTTTTAGTACCGATGGTTACGCATTTGATGCGGCCAGCTCTAGTGACACTGAATGGGTATTCAAACGTAAAACGGCTAGCTAATCTATTTGATAGTCTATTTGAAATAGTTTGGCGTGCTTTTTAGTCCAAATCCGTCTTGCAGGTTTTTTGCTTACTGGTAATGTAGCGGCACGGTGGATTTGCCTCAGTGGCTTCAGCTAGATCTCTGTTATTTCGAAAGTGCATAGAGTGTTTAGTTGCTACAGCCAACAACCATAATAAAGGGTAAACGCAGTCACCCCTGTTAATGTTTGCAGCGCCTTAGAAGGCACCGCAAAGCCACTGGAGTGACCCATGCAGCAAGATCTAGCGTTTGTCGACTATGTCATCGAGCAATTGCAAAAGGCTGGCGGAAGCCGCACCGCGACGGTCGAAACCCGTCATCGATTTAACGCTGTCAGCATCAGTTATCACGGCCAGCTGGTCGGTTTAATTGTCAATAACACCCTCTATTTACAACTGGGTCACCAAGTTGCCGCCGAGCTCTTGCCCGGTATCCGCCCACTCAAGCCCACGGGCGTGGACGTCGATAGCCAATTTTTCCCTGTCCCATTAGCCTGGTTGGCCGATACCAAGCAGCTAGGCCGTTGTTTGAATAATGCCTTGTTAGTAGATCAGCCCCTTTCCGCCTACGCATAAAATGCCATCCTAACCAGCCCATTTCGCACTTGCCTGCTAGGCTATAAGTTAACGCTTATGTAGGGGTTGTGGAATGTCTGCACGCATTCTGGTGGTTGATGACGCCAGTTTTATTCGCGATATGGTGAAGAAAAATCTTAGAACCTTGCTGCCCGGGGTTACCCTGTTCGACGCGCCCGATGGCCACCGAGCCGTGTCGATTCTTAAGAAGCAAAGTGTCGATATTATTTTGTCGGATTGGGAAATGCCAGGTATGTCTGGCGAGGAACTGTTGCAGTGGGTTAGAGCCACGGAAGCCCATGCTAAGACCCCCTTTGTGATGGTTACCAGCCGAGGCGACCGGGAATTTGTGGTCAAGGCGGTACAAGCGGGCGTATCCGATTATCTGGTCAAGCCGTTTACCCCTGACGAGTTGATGACCAAAGTGTCAAAACAATTGAAACGCCTGGGAATAGACGCCACTAGCCGGCCGGCGGCTGGCGCACAAGGCGTGGCATTTGGCTCTATCGAAGCTCTTACTGGCAAGCCGGCAGCTGTCTCAGTGCCAGCCGCTGAGGCTTTGGCTCCGAAAGCCAAGCCAAAGGCGGCTGCTAAAGCCCCTGCGAAATCGAAAAAAGGCATGGCGCAGCTGCGTTTAGCGGGTCAGCAACTGGACTGCTTAATCCGTGAGCTATCGCTGCAGGCGTTAAACGGTATTATCCAGCGCACCGATCAATTACCACAGTTGTTTGAGTCTGCCGTGCTAGATATCACGGATCTTGATGGCAATGCTGTGGCGCGGGTAAATGGCTATATCAGTAGTCTACAAGCGGCCGAGGCGCGCATGGACACGCGGCTGATTAAAATCACTATTCGCTTTGTGGACGATGATCCTGCTAAATTTGAGAGCTTGTCGAAATATATCGCTAAGCTGTAGCCGTGTATCGACGCACTCAATAACAATAATTTAGGTGTTGTCTGTGGAATCAATCGACCTTAAACCCTTTTCTCAAGCCTGCCAGAACAACAGAGCGCCTATTCTGCAACATTTGCGGCGCCTGTTTGATGGTATTAAAACGGTATTAGAGGTGGGCAGTGGCACCGGTCAGCACGCCATACATTTCGCTAAGTCGCTACCGGATTTGACCTGGCTTGCCAGCGACCTAGAAGAGCACCACGCCGGCATTCGCCTGTGGATGGCGGAGTACGATCTGCCCAATCTGCGCGGCCCCTTTTTGCTCGATGTAACCCAATCTTGGCCTGAACTACCACCAATTGACGCGATCTACTCGGCCAATACGGCGCATATTATGGCTTGGCCCTGTGTCGAGCAGATGTTTGCAAAGGTGGGTGAGCAGTTATCTTCTGGCGGTTTATTTGTGCTTTATGGGCCCATGAATTACGGCGGTAGCTATACCAGTGAAAGTAACGAGCGCTTCGATGTGTGGTTAAAGGCGCAAGACCCCGAGCGCGGTATTCGCGATTTTGAAAAAATCCAACACCTAGCTCAGCTGGCGAATTTAAAGGCGTTAGAAGATAACGAGATGCCGGCGAACAATCGCTTGTTGGTGTGGCGGAAGAATTAGGGACAGAAGTTTACAGTTTACGGTAGACAGGAAAAACTTTGAGCCGCAAGCCGCAAGCCGCAAGCCGCAAGCCGCAAGCCGCAAGTTCCGGGAGCACTGGCGGTTTTCGATGAGTGTGGCTGGGTGAGTTGGGCGCTAAGCCTACAAGTGGGTGTGCGGACTAGTGCTACTAGACGCTGCTATATCGACATCGATCATGAGCCCGACCCTGCGCGCTACTTCTTTGAATTTTACTGGTGGACATTACTTGTGCGCCAAGTGAGCTGGCGTCAGCGTGGGAGCTTAAGATAATTCCGGCTGCGTGTAACTTTGGCTAAAGTGATACTCGAAAGTAGGAGCTGAACCTTAAGCGTTGTCAGTATTTTTATAAGGCAATAAGTCGCGCGCGGCCTTGAGGTAGGCTTGGGTCTGGTTGCGCTCTTCGGCGATGAAGTGATTAATGGCGGCGCGGGCGTCGGTGTCTTTGATGTAGTGGTTGGAGTAAACAGCAACGGGTTCGAAGCCGCGCTGGATCTTGTGCTCGCCTTGGGCGCCCGGGTCAAAACGCTTAAGGCCGCGCGCTATGGCGAACTCTATGCCTTGGTAGTAACAGGCCTCAAAGTGCAAACATTCAACCTCCTCTAGACAACCCCAATAGCGACCGTAAAGGGTCTCATCATCAAAAAAGCACAGGGCTGTGGCGATAGTTTGCTCGCCGCGCTGGGCGATCACCATCATCATTTGCTCCGCCATCACCTCGCCAAGGCGCTGGAAAAAATCAAAATTGAGATATCCGGCCCGGCCTGAGCGCTTTAGGTAGGTGGTGTGATAGCACTGATAGAACAGGCGCCAGTCGGCGGCGCTGATGTCGGCGCCAGATTTGCGAACCAAATGAACACCCTGCTCCATCACCTTGCGCCGCTCGCGCAATAGCGACTTTCGCTTTCTGGCGTTAAATGTAGCTAAAAACTCGTTAAAATCGTTAAAACTACGGTTAAACCAGTGAAACTGGGCTGTTTGCCGCTGCGCCCACCGGGCGCTTAATTGCTCACTCGCGGCGGCTTCTGGCAGTAGCCAGTGCAAGCTACTCAATTGCTCTGTCTCAACATGTTGCTCCAACCACTGCTGCACTTGCAGCAACTCCGCTGGGGTTAGCTGGCCGAACATGCGCGGGCCCCAGGCTGGGGTAAAGGGAATGGCGGCGACCAATTTGGGGTAATAGGGTCTACCGGCGCGCTGAAAGGCCTCGGCCCAGGCCCAGTCAAAAACGTACTCACCCCACGAATGTTGTTTCAAATACAAGGGTGCACAGGCAATGATCTGTCGCGCCGGGTTTCGAACCACCAAGTATTGAGGCTGCCAGCCCGACGCCGCACCGACGCAGCCGGCTTGCTCTAAGGCGTGCAAAAAATCGTACCGGCCAAAGGGGTAGCGACTGCGCAAAAGACTCTGCCAGGTGTTGGCACCTATGGCTTCGATGGTATCAACGAGTTCGATATTTAGCATGGCGCCATACTAAGGTTTGCTCGCCTACTTGGGTAGCGGCGCGCGCGCTAGTTATTGAGGTGTAATCTGTAGCAGTCGCTGTTTAGGGAAGTGACAGGTAAAACTCGAACCCTTGGCTACTTGGCTGCTGATGTCGAGCCGCGCGTCGTGGCGGGACAGGGCGTGTTTGACGATGGCTAAACCCAAGCCTGTGCCGCCTGTGGCACTGTTGCGGCTGTCGTCTACTCGGTAGAAGCGCTCGGTCAAGCGCGGCAGATGTTTAGCGTCTATACCCGGGCCGTTGTCGGCCACTTCCACCTGCAGGCCATATTGATCTTTGCGCGCATTGACGGTGATGGTGCTGGTGTTAGGCGTGTATTTAATGGCGTTGGTAATGAGGTTGCCGAAGGCACTCTGAAGTTCTTTTTCTACCCCGAGTATGGCGATATCGTCAGCGCAGTTTAACACCAGATTGCGCGGCTGCTTCGCCACCGAATGGGTTTCGTCGATTAGCCGGTTGAGCAGTGGATAGAGCGCAACCGGCTGATGCCGCTCGGGATTAACCTCTGTCTCGAGCACCGAAAGCGCAATTAGGTCGTTCACCAGCATGTGCATGCGCGAACACTGTTGTTGCATTTGCGCGAGTGGTTTCTGCCAGGCCTCGGGTTTATCGTCGGCGTCGGCGAGAGTCTCTAAATAGCCTTTGAGTACCGTCAGTGGCGTGCGCAGTTCGTGCGATACATTGGCGACGAAATCTTTGCGCATTTGCCCAAGCTTGTGCAGCGAGGTAATGTCGCGCGCCACCACTAGCCGTTCGTTTTGGCCATAGCGGGTGACTTGGAACTGCAGGCGCTGGTCTTTATTGCGCGAGGCGGGTAAATCGAGCGGCTGCCGGTAGTCTTGGTTTTCCATGTAGGCGACAAACTTGGGGTTGCGCACATAGTTCACCAGTGGCTGGCCTTGGTCGGTTTTCTCAAAGGCAAAGAGGCGCTCGGCAGCTGGGTTCCACCAGTCGATATTGCCCCGGCTGTCGAGTAACAGCACCGCATCGGGCAGTGCGCCGGTGGTTTCCTGAACGCGATTTAACACCTGCCTCACGCGATCCGACTCTTTTTCCTGGCGCTTTTGCAGCCGGTAAATGCTTTCGAAAATATCAGACCAAATCCCACTGGCCTCCGGCGGCGGCGATTTTTTGCGCTGGTTTAGCCACAAATCCAGCTGCCGTATTTGCCAAAGCATCCAAAAGATATAGAGGGTACAACCCAGCAACAGCGTGACCAGCACGGAGCCATTGGCCAGGCCAAAACCAATGCACAGCGTGGTGAACAGGGCGACGCGCTTGAGCTCGGCATGAAATCCTCTTAACACGAAACGTCCTTATTTGCTGGCGACTTTGGTGGAGAATCGATAGCCCGAACCGCGCACGGTTTGCACAAATCTGTCGTGTTCTTGCATGGATAGAGCCTTGCGCAGGCGCCTTATGTGAACGTCTACCGTGCGCTCATCAATATACACATTGCCGCCCCAGATGTGGTCGAGCAGCTGGCCGCGATTGTACACGCGCTCTTGGTGGGTCAGGAAAAAAGCCAGCAAGCGGTATTCGGTTGGACCCATATCCACCGGCTCATCGGCGATAGTAACGCGCTGGCTAATGGGGTCTAGGCACAATTGATCGACGGTGATGGGCTGTTCTGGTGTATCGGGTTCGATACGGCGCAGCACGGCCTTTAACCGCGCAATCAGCTCGCGCGGCGAAAACGGCTTAGTGATGTAATCATCGGCGCCTGTCTCTAGGCCCTGAATTTTATTATCTTCCTCGCCCTTCGCCGTGAGCATGATAATGGGGGTTTTGGCCGTGATCTCTTCGCGCTTTAACCGCCTAGCTAGCTCGATGCCCGATGTGCCCGGCATCATCCAGTCTAACAGGATTAAATCGGGCTTCTCATCAATCGCCAAGGCGTGACCCTGCTGGGCATTTTCCGCTTCTAGACAGCGGTAGTCTGCCATCTCCAAGGCCACGCGCAACATGTCGCGAATGGAGGGTTCGTCATCGATGATCAAAATGGTCTTTTTGCTCATAACCGGTTCGTCTGCACTTTGGTTGGACCTGTATTAGATTACGGTTAGATGACAGTTATATGACGAGGCCTCTAATCAAGCTAGCAGGGTATCAGCCAGTATGCCGGCAAATATCACCGCGCCCACCCATTTGTTGTTAAGAAAGGCCTGAAAGCAGGCCTTAGGTTGGCGTTTGCGGCTGAGCCAGAGCTGCCAAATAAACAGCAAAGCGGCACCAGCTAGGCCGGCGAGATAGTAGTGCCCAAGCTTAAAGTGATCGCCCGCCAACCACAGCGCAAACAGTGTCATTAGCTGCAAACAGCCGATAATCACGAGATCCAGTTCGCCAAACAGTATGGCGGTGGATTTAACCCCAATGCGCAAATCGTCGGCGCGATCCACCATGGCGTAGTAGGTATCGTAGGCCACGGTCCAGAGTACTACGGCTGTATATATGAGCCAGATGCCGTTATCCAGATCACCGCGCACGGCGGCAAAGGCCATGGGAATACTCATGGCAAAGGCGGCGCCCAACACCACTTGCGGTAAGTGGGTGTGACGTTTCATGTAGGGGTAAATCGTTGCGAGTGCCAAGGCACCAAAGGCCAGCGAAAGGGTTAATAGGTTGGTGAGCAGGACCAGAAAAAAGGCGCAGATAATGAGCCCAGCGAAGCACAATAACGCGCCGGACGGCGTCACTTCGCCGGTTGCCAGAGGGCGCGACTTGGTGCGAGCCACTTGCCCGTCGACCTTGCGATCGGCGTAGTCGTTAATAACACAACCCGCCGCGCGCATAACAATGACGCCTGCTACAAAGATAGCGAGCACTCGCAAACTGGGTGTGCCATCGGCCGCGATCCAGAGCGCCCAGAGCGTGGGCCAGAGTAACAACAAGGTGCCGATGGGTTTATCAAAGCGCATTAGGCGCCAATAGGCGCCTAGGGTCGAGGTGCCGGCTTTTACTTGGCGCGCTGGTTTGGTCGAGCGCGTTTTTGCTGCGGTTGACTTCCTGGGTTGATCCTTGGCCATGTGATGTTCCTTAAAGGCTCGCGAGAAAGTCTGGTAGGAATACTTCGCTCACCAGTAGTGGGTTCTTGTCGATGTAGAAAACCGAGCGCCGGCCCCACAAGTCGACGGCAACCGGCAATTTCAAGTCAGGGTGTAGATACTGGTGCTCGGCGCAAATAGCGGCGGCCTCTAGCGGGTCTCTACGCATGCTTGGGTCTTGGAATAGCAGCGCGCCGAGGGGCTTATTGTCTAGGTACTTTAAGGCTTTAAGTCGACCGGTCAGGCTGGTATAAGGGACCAGACTGCGGGCGAAAACCCAGTTTTCACCCCGCCCCTTGAGAATGACTTCGCGCACTAACATCTTTTGCCGCGACGGGCATTTCAGCACCAATAATTCACTGGGTCTTGCTTGGCCCCAGCCTTGGTTTAGCAGCTGAACGTCGAACTGGCCCTGACAGTGGGCCTGCAAGCGGGCGGTGAGTGAGCCTTGGTCTAGAATCCAAGGCGCCAAGTCGCGCGGCAGTTGCCAGCCTTTTTGCGCGGCGGGCCGCCACAGGGGCTCGCGTTGTCGATAATGTATGGGCAATGGCCTTCCTAATTGCAAATATGCGGTGTGTTTAGACAAATAAACCTGTCTAGGCGCGCTATTCTATGAGGCGCAAGCTTGCGGGGCAATCGACATTGGCGCTGGCGCTGGCTTGTGGAAAGGCGGTAGCATTACGTCCTAATTGGACTAAACAAACAAAAACGCAGGACGGATTCTCCATGCATAAATCAGATCTCATTGCTGCTGTTGCAGAAACAGCGGACCTAACCAAAGACAAAGCCGATTTGGTGGTGTCTTCAATTTTGGAACAAATCACCAATGCGCTGTCGCGCGACGATGTGGTTAGCCTTGTTGGCTTTGGTTCTTTTTCCCAGCGAAAACGCGCCGCCCGTACCGGTAGAAGCCCAAAAACTGGTGAAACCATTCAAATTCCCGCCAGCGTTTCCGTTGGCTTCAAGCCTGGAAAAGGTTTGAAAGACGCCGTAAACAGCTAAAGTTCGCCCGACTGAGCTAGCTTGGCTGGCTCTCCCCTCCCTAGACTAACAATAAAACTAAAACAGGAACCGTTTATGAGCTTAACCAGCCGTATCTTAATTGCCATGGGTTTAGGTTTGTTCATTGGGGGGATGTTTAACGTTGCCGAGGGCGAAGGCTGGTTGGCCGGGGTTTACAATGCTTGGGTAGATCAGTTTTTAGTCAGCGGCTTGTTTGACCTGGGTGGCAAGGTATTCGTAGCGCTGTTAAAGCTGTTAGTGGTGCCTTTGGTGTTTGTGTCCTTGGTCTGTGGTGTGGCCTCCTTAGGCGATAACACGCGCATGGGGCCCATGGCGGGCAAGACCTTATTGCTCTATATGGCAACCACGGCGGTGGCGATCAGCTTGGCGCTGGTTGCCGGCGTCATTATTCAGCCGGGTGCCGGCTTTAACCTGAGCACTGAAGCCACCTTTGTGGTGAATGAAGCGCCATCCCTGAAAGATGTGATTTTGGGCATTGTGCCCACCAATCCGGTGGAGGCGATGGCGCAGGGCAATATGCTGCAAATCATCGTGTTTGCCCTGCTGGTGGGTATTGCAATGTCTCGGGTCGGCGAGGCGGGCAAACGGGTTGCGGCATTTTTTAACGACTTCAACGAGGTCAACCTGAAAATGGTGGTGATCTTGATGAATTTCGCGCCCTACGGTGTGTTTTGTTTGATGGCGCAAATGGCCGCGGATTTGGGTTTAGAGGCCTTTGCCAATTTACTGGTGTATTTTTTCACCGTACTGTTTGTGCTATTTATTCACGGTCTCGGTACATATCCCCTCGCCTTGCGTGTTTTCACAGGGTTAAGCCCATTGATGTTTTTGCGCAAGATGAAATCGGTCATGTTGTTTGCCTTTAGCATGAGCTCTTCGAACGCCACCATCCCTGTGACGCTGCGCGCCGTGCGCGATGAGATGGGTGCCGACAACCGCGTGGCATCCTTTACCATTCCCATGGGTGCCACCATTAACATGGATGGCACGGCCATTATGCAAGGCGTCGCCACGGCGTTTATCGCCCAAGCCTACAACATAGATATTGGCCTGAACGGCTACATGATGGTTATTTTAACGGCCACCCTAGCCTCTATCGGCACGGCCGGCGTGCCCGGTGTCGGCTTGATTATGCTGGCAATGGTATTAGAGCAAGTGGGCTTGCCGGTCGAAGGTATAGCGTTAATTATTGGCGTCGATAGATTGCTGGACATGACCCGTACCGCGGTCAATGTTTGTGGTGACGCCATGGTTACGTTAGTGGTTGCTAAAAGTGAAGGCATGTTAGATGAAGCGCGTTTCAACGAAGACCCGTCGCTACCGGGCCATATCGCCTGAAGATAACGCGCCTGTCGGTGCGTTTAACGACGCCGCCTAGGCAGCTGGGACCATATGGTTGGCAATGTTTTCGAGTTCCACCGAGCACTCGAGAATGTTGTCGATAGTCGTTTCGGCTTTTATTGGGTCTAGGCCCAGGTCTTCGAAGACCGAGGCCGGTATGTCTAATTTGGGGCCACACTGCAAGCCGCGCTGAGACAGTAAACGCCGAGCGACAAACAGCAGTTTTGCATAGGACGCGTGCTCGCCTTGGCAATTAGGCTCGTTCTGGTAGCGCAGCGCAAAGACAATTTCTTCCGGCATGTTCCACAAATCCATGAGCCAGCTGGCGATGTGATCCCGCGTTAAACCCAGTAAATGTTTTTCTGCCAAGGTGTGATCTACATGGGGGTTGGCTTCCATCATGCGACAGAGTTTGTGGAAGTAAGGCGGAAACACTTCTGACATCACCAAATAGCCGAAGTTAAAAAGTAAACCGGATAGATAGGCCATACCAAAGCTTGGCCGGTTCTCGCGCGGAATGGCAGTGACTAAGCCCTCCATCGCCGCCGCCATGTACACTGATTGGCGCCAGTAAGGGGTAACGCCGAAAGGCCCGTCTTTTGGCATGGCAAGGTTCCTTCCAAGCGCTAAGCCCAGCGCTAGGTTAAGTACCATATCGAAACCGAGCACACGAACGATGGCATCGTGAATGGATTTGATTTTGCCAGGAGCCGAATAGTAGGGCGAGGCGGCCCAGCTCACCACTTGCGCTGCCAAGTTAGGGTCAGTTTCGACGATGTTGGCTAAATCGCTGATGTCGGCATTTGGGTCGACACGCAGTTTAATAATGCGTTGCGCGGTTTCCGGTAGGGGTGGAAGCTCGAGGGTTTCCTCTAATCGCTCCTTGACCCGCAGCTCGGTGAATTGGCGCACCGAGGCCAGAATAATGTCTTGGTCGCTGGCTTGAGTCGGCTGTTCAATTTTACTGATTGGAATGGATATTTCACCGCTAATCGCGTCTTTAGCCAGAGTTTTAAAAGATATTTGCGACAAATCTAGCATCTGCTCCCGGCTACCAGCATCTAAAAATAACGGGTCTCGCTGGTATAAGCTCTGCTCGATAACGGTTCTCATACCGGCTAAGCCCGGCAGTGCCGGTACCGAGGAAAGGTGGTGTTTTTCATACAGCGTATCGAGTATGGCTGGCGCTATGGCCTGCATCTCGCGACCGAGCAGACGGTTAACGGCACTTAAGTCGAGAAGAGAATCGGCTGGGTAAATAGCAAGCACCTTCTCGTTGCTGTCTTCCAGTAGCGTTGCTCTTGCGGCGCCATTGTTACGAAGTTGCTGATCGTGCCAAATAGGAGCATCTAGGGGGGCGGTAAGCTGGTATTCAAGTTGTTGCTTATCCAGAAATTGCGTAACACTGTTTGATAGCGGCACAGAGGCTCCTTTGATCCATCATCGTCTGCACTGTAAAGTGTAGTTAAGTGTAGGTCATCGGATAGGCACTTCTTAGAATAACTGGCGTCTAAATCTACACTTTGGCATAGACCTCGTTATAACCTAGCCATCTTCGCGTAAGCGCTTGGGCGTGCGCTGGATATTGTTGTAATAAATTTGTCGCGGCCTCTCGAACAAGAGGAATTAAATCGGCATCGCGCTGTAAATCGGCGATGCGAAATGCCATTTCACCGGTTTGCCGGGTGCCAAGCACTTCGCCCGGGCCGCGCAACTCTAGGTCTTTCTCGGCGATGAAAAAGCCGTCATTAGAGCTGCGCATGGCTTCCAAACGAGCTCGACTGTGGTTGGACAATGGCCCTGAATAGAGCAGTACACAGTGGCTTTCCGCCGTGCCGCGCCCTACTCGGCCGCGCAATTGATGCAGTTGCGCCAGACCTAGGCGCTCTGGGTTATCGATGATCATCAAGCTGGCGTTGGGCACATCGACGCCTACCTCGATCACGGTAGTGGCCACCAGCAGCGGGATGTCGCCCGCCTTAAAGCTCGCCATCACCGCCTCTTTTTCCGTCGATTTCAACCGCCCGTGCACCAGGCCGATAGCAACATTGGGCAGGGCTAAAGCCAGCTCCTCTTGGGTTGCCTGTGCCGCTTGCGCGGTGAGGGTTTCGGACTCTTCGATCAAGGTGCAGACCCAATATACTTGGCGCCCTTGGCCGATGGCCTCGCGCACCCTATGTACCACTTGGTCGCGCCTATCTTGATTGATCACCACCGTGGTCACGGGCTTTCTCCCCGGCGGCAGCTCATCGATAACCGAACAGTCCAGATCCGCATAGGCGCTCATAGCTAGGGTTCTTGGAATCGGTGTGGCGGTCATAATGAGCTGATGTGGACGCCGCTCGCTGCCGGCCTTTTCCCGTAAACTTAGCCGCTGATGGACGCCGAATCGATGTTGTTCATCGATGATCACTAGGCCTAAATCGGCGAACACCACCTGCTCTTGAAACAGTGCGTGGGTGCCGACAATCAACTGTGTCTTGCCGTCCGCCAAGGCTGCCAGTTGGTCCCGCCGCTCGGCGACTTTTTGCTTGCCGGTGAGCCAGCCAACGCTAATGCCGAGCGGTTCGAACCAGTGGCAAAAGTTAACCCGGTGCTGCTCGCTGAGTATTTCCGTGGGCGCCATGAGCGCCACTTGAAAACCATTGTTAATAGCCTGCAAGGTTGCCATGGCTGCCACCAGGGTTTTGCCTGAGCCCACATCGCCCTGCACTAATCGCAGCATGGGTAGAGGCTGGGCCAGATCGCTGGCAATTTCTTTGGCGACTCGACTCTGCGCTTGGGTGGGTGCGAAGGGTAAATTGTTCAGGAAGGCGTCGAGTCGATCGGTATTTAATGGCAAGGCCGGCGCGCCTTCGGATTGAATCTGCTGCCGCAAAGACAACAAGCTAACGTGGTGTGCCATGAGTTCTTCGAAGGCCAGCCGCTGCTGCGCTGGGTGCGCACCGAGCGTTAGTTGCTCGACGTCGGCCTGCTTGGGCGGCTGATGCAAGTAGTGCAGCGCTTGTGCCAAGGGCCATTGTTGGTAGCGCTGCTGTAAATCTTTCGGTAGCAACTCGGCCAAACTTTGCGCGCTAAGCAGCGTTAGCGCCTGCTGCGCCAAGGTGCGAATACGCGGCTGGGTGATGCCTTCGGTGGCTGGATATACTGGGGTCAACTTATCTGCCAGCGGCTCGGTATTTTGGTCGACCAATTCGTATTCTGGGTGGTACAGCTCTAGGCCAGAGGCGCCTCGGCGCGCTTCGCCAAAACACCTGAGCCGAACGCCCTTGGCCAAGCTTTGCTTTTGCGCTTGGTTAAAGTGGAAAAAGCGCAGTGTGATGGTACCGGTATTATCTTGCAGTTTCGCCACCAGCGAGCGGCGCTTGCCGAACACGATATCGGCGGCTTTAATCTCGCCCTCGATAACCACCGTGCTCTGTGGTTGCAGCGCGCCTATGGGGGTGACTTGGGTGCGATCCATATAGCGCAAGGGCAAGTGGAACAAGAGGTCTTGTACATTGTGTAGACCAAGCTTGGTGAGCTTTTCGGCCAGGGCCTTGCCAACGCCTTTTAGCGCTGTTAGCTCAACCCGATCCAGTGTCGGTGCCGGGCTAGTCATTACCAAGTAAGTGGCATTGATTGATCGAAGCACGCAGGGCGTCAATGGCCTTAAAGCGCGGGTAGCTGGCGCGCCAAGCCATGGCAACGGTTCGGCGAGGCGCCGGTTCGGCAAAGGGGCGGCAGACCAACAGATCGTCGGCGTAGCGCGTGGCCTCGGCGGCCGAGTAAGGCAGGATAGTGATACCCAAACCTGACGCCACCATATGCCGTAAGGTCTCGAGCGAGCTGCCTTTGGAGGCAGTTCGAATATGCCCAGCTTTGGGGTCGGCACTGGCTAGCAGCGCTGGGCAGGCGTCGAGTATCTGATCCCTAAAGCAGTGGCCTTCGCCGAGTAACAAGACGTTGTATTCGTGCAATTGCGGCGTATCAATCACGTCGAATGCGGCTAATGGGTGATCCTTTGGCATGAGCACCACAAAGGGCTCGTCATATAGGGTTTGGGTGACCACATCGGCCTCGGTAAAGGGCAGCGACACAATGATCACATCGAGCTCGCCCTTGCGCAGCCGTTGGCGCAAAGTTGCGGTGTAACCTTCTTCAACATAAAGCGGCATGTTTGGCGCTATTCGCTGCAATTCGGGGATAAAATGGGGAAATAGGTAGGGGCCGATGGTGAAAATAGCGCCCACATGCAGGGGGCTAGAGAGCTGGTCTTTGCCCGATTTAGCGATATCTTTAATGGCCGCCGCTTGCTCGAGCACGAGCTGCGCTTGGGTGACAATTTTCTCGCCTAGGGGCGTCGCTTGAACCCGGGTTTTGGAGCGCTCAAATAGCGCGATACCCAACTCTTCCTCGAGCTTTTTTACCGCAATGCTCAAGGTCGGCTGACTCACATAGCAGCGCTCGGCGGCTTTACCGAAATGTTGTTCTTGCGCTAGCGTGACGATATAGCGCAATTCATTGAGCGTCATGGCATTTTTCCGACCGGTTCACGTATGATTGCGACTTTATATCAGAACCTGTTATATCGATAGCCCCTATTTATGGAATCTAATCCGTTGAAAACTCTATTAATTGGCTTTGGCGATTTGGCGCAACGTTTACAGCCTTTATTGCCCGGCGATATCGTGGCTATAAGGCGCAGCCCCAGACCTGAGCCCTTTTGCCGGCAACTAGACGCCCTAGATGCTGCGGCCATGGGGGCGTTGTTAGAGCAAAGATTTGATCAGATTGTGGTGACCCTCACACCCAGCGAGCGCAGCGATGAGGGTTATCGCCGCGCCTATGTTGAACCTATGGCTTTATTGGTTGAGCTTTTAGCGCAGCGCCAATTGCGGCCGCGCATCCTGTTTGTTTCTAGCACCGCCGTCTATGGTCAAAACCAAGGTGAATGGTTGGATGAAACCAGTATCGTAGCGCCAAGCCAGTTTAACGGCGTGCGCTTGTTGGAGGCTGAAGGAATTTTGTTGAATGCTGGTTTAGAGGTCATTATTGCGCGTTTTTCCGGCATTTACGGCCCCGGCCGCGCACGCTTAGTTGAGCAGGTTCGCCACGGAATACCGATTTCGCGCAATTTATTGGCCTACAGTAACCGAATTCATGTAGACGATGGTGCCAGTGCAGTGGCGCATTTACTGCAGCTCGAGGCGCCCGAAAGCCATTATTTGGTGACCGATAGCGAACCGGTGTTGTTAGGGGAGGTTGTGCGCGCTTTGGCAACGGCCCTGCAAAGACCGGCGCCGAGCGCTAGTGCCGGCGCACCTTTTTCTGGCAAGCGGCTGCGCAATACGCGCTTGCTGGCCAGTGGTTTTCGTTTTCGCTACCCCAGCTGGCGCGAGGGTTATGGGCTGGATAAGCTCCAGCCCAGCTAGGTTAGATAACCATAATCGCTTCGGCTTCAAACATCGCCGCTTTTGGCAGCTCTTTAACGCCGACGGCGGCGCGGGCTGGGTAAGGCGCTTCAAAAAATTCCGCCATCACCTCATTGACCACGGGAAAGTGGCTCAAGTCGGTTAAGTACAAATTCAACTTAACGATTTGCGCCAAGCTGCCATTGGCGGCTTCGCACACGGCGCTGAGGTTCTTAAACACCTGTGTCGCTTGGGCGCGAAAATCGTTGCCCACCATCTCCATGGTCTCTGGAATAAGCGGGATTTGGCCAGACAAGTACACGGTGTTGTTGACCTTGACCGCCTGCGAATAGGTGCCAATGGCGGCGGGTGCCTTGTCGGTGCTGATGATGGCTTTGTTGGTCATGGTCTTGTCCTGTCACAGGTGAATAAAAACGGCCAGCTTAAGCCGCTGACTAGCGAGTCGTCAAATAGGTACGCCGGTTAGGTGGTGGGTGTTTGTCGAACGCTAATTGCGGTGCCGACTAATGCGAATCACCGAGCGCAAGCTTTTCAGGCGTTTAATAATATTGGCTAAATGCACCCGCCCGCTGACATCGATGGTCAGGTTAATCACGCTGTTGTGGGCATCGCGCTCGTGCACCTGAATCTGTTCAATATTGGCGTTTTGCTCGGTAATCCGGGTGGCTAAGTTGGCGATGATACCGCGGCCCGATTCCACCTCGACCCGGATATCCACCGGGAACTCGCCTTTCACATCGGGCGACCAATTGACGATGGATATCTTCTCTGGGTTTTCGCGCAGCTCGGCGATGTTGCGGCAAGTATCGTGGTGTACCACCAAGCCTTTGCCGGCGCTGATGTGACCGAGGATTGGGTCGCCAGGAATGGGCCGGCAACAGCGCGCGAAGCTAATCATCATGCCGTCGGAAGATTCGATCATCAGCGGCGATTGGCTATTGGCTTTATTGTTTTCCGATTGCACTAAATTGGCCACCGCGTGGGGCAAGCGCTTGCCCAGGCCTACGTCTTCGAACAGGCTCTCGAGCGAGTTAACCCCGCACTCTTTGAGCAAGGCTTTGCGCTCATCCTTGTCCAAGTTTTGCAGGTCGATACCGCGATCGGCCAGCGAGCGGGTTAACAACCGGCGGCCGAGATCGATGGATTCGTGATGGCGCTGGTGCTTGAGAAAATGACGAATGGCCGAGCGCGCCTTGCCCGAGGTGACAAAATTCAGCCAACTGGGGTTAGGTTGCGCGCTTGAGGCGGTGATAATGGTGACTTTTTGGCCGCTTTGCAGTGTCTGCGACAGGGGCGCGAGCCGATCATTAATGCGACATGCTACACAGGCATTGCCTACATCTGTGTGTACGGCGTAGGCAAAATCCACCGCCGTCGCACCGCTAGGCAGCTCAACGATGCGGCCTTTTGGCGTGAATACGTAGACTTCGTCGGGGAAAAGGTCAATTTTGACGTTTTCGATAAACTCCAAACTATCGCCCGCCCGCTGTTGCATTTCGAGTAGACCTTGGACCCATTGGCGCGCCCGCAAGTGGCTGGCGTTGGGGTTGTCGTTGGCCTTGTACAACCAGTGCGCAGCGATGCCGCTATTGGCCATTTCATCCATTTCTTTAGTGCGAATTTGCACCTCGATGGGCACTCCGTGCATACCCACCAACACTGTGTGCAAAGATTGATAGCCATTGGTTTTGGGGATGGCGATATAGTCTTTGAATTCGCTAATGATGGGCTTATAGAGGTTGTGAATGGCGCCTAGGGTACGGTAGCAGGTGTCCACTGAGTCGACGATGATGCGAAAGGCGTAGACGTCCATAATCTCTTTGAACGACTTCTTCTTCGAGCGCATCTTGGTGTAAATGCTGTACAGGTGCTTTTCGCGGCCTATGACTAAGGCGTTAATGTGTTCAGCCTCGAGTCGCAATTGCAGGCTTTGATTGATCTGATCGACCAGCTCTTTGCGGTTGCCGCGGGCACTTTGCAAGGCCGCCTTGAGGCGCTTGGCGCGCAGCGGGTGCATGGCGGAAAAGCCGCGGTTTTCAAATTCGATGCGCATGTCGTTCATGCCCAGTCGGTGGGCGATAGGCGCGTAAATTTCCAGTGTTTCCCGGGCGATGCGGCGCTTTTTCTCCGGCGGCATAACGCCGAGGGTGCGCATGTTGTGTAGCCGATCGGCCAGCTTGACTAAAATTACGCGAATATCGCGCGACATGGCCAAGGTCATTTTTTGAAAGTTTTCCGCCTGTTTTTCCGCCTGAGATTCGAATTCGATCTGGGTCAGTTTGCTGACGCCATCCACTAGATCGGCGACGGTATCGCCAAACTGGTCGCCCAGTGCGACTTTGGCGATGCCAGTATCTTCGATGACATCGTGCAACATGGCGGCCATCAAGCTTTGATGGTCCATGTGCATGCCCGACAAAATCACGGCAACGGCGAGTGGGTGGGTGATGTAGGGGTCGCCGGAGCGGCGCTTTTGACCGTCGTGCGCCTGCTCTGCATAGAGATAGGCGCGACGGACCAAATTGATTTGAGCGGGTTCTAAATAGGAGGAAAGTTGATGCGCGAGGGCGTCGATGGTTTGCAATCCTGCCTCCTACCTAGTACGCATTACTCTTCGGTAAGCATGGGGGCTTCGATTTCATATTCTGGCTCGTCTTTCTGAGTCAGAATGGATGCGTCGATCAAACCCTCTTCGATTTCGCGCAGGGCGATAACGGTGGGCTTGTCGTTTTCCTCAGGCACCAATGGGGTTTTGCCGCCAACAGCGATTTGACGAGCGCGCTTGCTGCCCACAATAACCAACTCAAAACGGTTATCAACATGGTTCAGACAATCTTCAACGGTAATGCGTGCCATAAATTTTATTCCGGTAAACCAGTGAAAACACCCAGTCTTGATAATAGCCTATTAGCCCTTCGACGGGTGCCGAGAAAAAGGCTGGCAAGTGTACGCAAAACAACCAGTCAGCTCAATAGCTCTGCCAATAAAGGCTGATGTCTTTGTGCTTGCCGTTGCTGGGTTAGGCGCTGGCTCATCACCAAGGCTTTAAAGTCTGCTAAGGCGACATCGAACTGGTCGTTGATGATTAGGTAATCGGCTTCGACATAGTGGGTCATTTCATTGATCGCCTCTTTCATGCGCGCGTCAATGATGTCTTGGCTGTCTTGGCCGCGCCCAGTGAGGCGCTGATGTAAGGCCTCTCTGGAGGGCGGCAAAATAAATAAGCCAATGGTGTCGGGGATCAAGCGTCTCACTTGCTCGGCGCCCTGCCAGTCTATCTCTAAAATCACATCCATACCGCTGGCGAGTTGCTGTTCAACCCAGGCTTTCGAGGTGCCGTAAAAGTTAGAGAATACCTGCGCGTGTTCAAGGAAGGCGGTGTTGTTGAGCATCTCGGTAAAGGTGTCCCGGCTGACGAAGTGATAGTTCACCCCGTCTTGTTCGCCCGGGCGCATGGCGCGGGTGGTGTGGGATACCGACACGCGAATACCGTCCATGGCCTCGATCAAGGCCGCAACCAGGCTGGTTTTGCCGGCACCAGAGGGTGCCGATACGGTAAATAGATTGCCGCGAGAGTTTTGCATAGTCATTGGCCGCCTATTCGATGTTCTGTACTTGTTCGCGCATTTGTTCGATTAATACTTTCAGCTCCACCGCCGCCTGGGTGGTTTCACTCACCACCGACTTAGATGAAAGTGTATTGGCTTCGCGGTTTAACTCTTGCATTAAGAAGTCGAGCCGGCGACCGATGGGTTCGGATTTCTTTAAGGTTAACCGAACTTCAGTAATGTGCGCACTCAGGCGATCGAGCTCCTCGTCTACATCGGCTTTCTGCGCCAATAAAGCGATTTCTTGTTCGATGCGCTCAGGTTCAAGCTGTACATTTAGCTCTGCCACGCGAGCCACAAGCTTTTCTTTTTGTGCCTGCAAAATGCTGGGCATGAGCTTGCGCACTTCGGCAACTTGCTCGGCGATGGCTGCTAAACGCTGCTCGATAAACTGGCCGAGCTCAGCGCCTTCGCGCTCTCTGTTTGCGCTTAGCTGGGTTAGCGCGTCGGCGAACCCTTGTACCACGGCGGCGTTGAGAGCCTCGTGGTCGAGGCTGTCTTCAACTACCACACCAGGCCAACGCAGCAGTTCTAGTGGGTTGATAGGGGCGAGGTTAGCGTTGCTCCGGCCAAGTTGCTCGACCGCGTTTATGATTTGATCGATGCGTTGGCTATCGAGACAGAGCTCGCTGTTGTCGCCCTTGCCCACCTGAAGTTGTAGCGTCGCCTCTACCTTGCCGCGGTTCAATACTTTGCGCAGTACATCGCGCAGCGCGGGCTCACATTGGCGTTGAGTTTCCGGCAGGCGAAAATGTGGCTCTAGGTAGCGATGGTTGACGCTCCTCACCTCCCAACTCAAATTACCCCAGTCAAAGCTGGCTTCGATGCGGCCAAAGCCCGTCATACTGCGCGGCATAATCCTGTTTCCCAAAAGCACTGTGAACTTGGCATGTTACCACAGCCAATCGCCGGTATAATCGCCCCATTACGTCCTAAGCTAAACCCAATCTCAAAGGTATTTTCATGCAAAGACCCAGCGGCCGAAGCGTCGATCAACTGCGCCCCGTGCGTATCACCCGTCAATTCACTTGCCATGCCGAAGGCTCAGTTCTGGTGGAGTTTGGTAATACCAAGGTGATTTGCACCGCCAGCGTGGACGCCGGTGTGCCCCATTTTTTACGCGGTCAGGGCCAGGGTTGGATAACTGCCGAGTACGGTATGCTGCCCCGCTCCACCGGTACCCGCATGGGTCGTGAAGCGGCGCGCGGCAAACAGGGTGGCCGCACGGTAGAAATTCAGCGCTTGATCGGTCGATCATTGCGTGCAGCTGTGGATCTCAAGGCACTGGGTGAAAACTCGATCACTATTGATTGCGATGTTATTCAAGCCGATGGCGGCACCCGTACGGCCTCGATTACCGGTGCTTGCGTCGCTTTAGTGGATGCTATTAATGCCATGATCGCCAAAGGCATGATCAAATCGTCACCGCTCAAGCGCATGATTGCCTCTGTCTCTGTGGGTATATATGAAGGTGAGCCAGTGTTGGATTTGGATTACCCCGAAGACTCAAGCGCCGAAACTGATATGAATATTGTCCTCGGCGACGACGGTGGCATCATCGAAATTCAGGGCACAGCAGAAGCGGAGCCGTTTAGCGAGACTGAGTTTGCATCTATGTTAGCGCTAGCGAAGAAAGGCATTGCCGAGCTGCATCAATTGCAGAAAGCGGCGTTAGCGAGTTAGTGTCTACTGCATTCTAAGCAGATAGAAATAAAAAGGGCCTTTTGGCCCTTTTTATTTCTGACTGTCTGGTGTCCTGATGAGATCTATTCAATTTCCAGATCGTAGTCGATGATCACCGGCCGGTGGCTAGAAAACGATTGGCCCTTATATATGGTTGCGTACTCAACGCGGTTGGCCAGATTGTTGGAAACCACTTGGAAATCGGTTCGCCATTCGCTGCCATTCAAGTCGCCCTCGGTGGGCAGCCAGCTGTATTCATCGGCATCGTTATTTACCTTGCGAAAGGCATCGGTGTATTCAATTTGGGTGAATAGCTGGTTTAGCCAATTGCGCTCGTGCGGTAGATAGCCCACATCGCCCTCGTGCGCGCTGGCATTTTTTACGTCGCGGGCCTTGTGCGCCATGGCCCAATTGCCGCAAAACACATAATCGCGACGCTTGCGGCTGATCTTGATCAGGTGCGCTTGCAGGTCGTCAAAAAACTTCATTTTGACTTCCTGCGACTCGTTCGCCGCCATGGCTGCGGGCGCAAGTAGACTGCCGATACTGATTTTATCGAAGTCAATCTGCAAGTAGCGACCCTCCATATCCACGCCGCTAGCAAAGCCGAAGCCGTAGATGAGGGCTTTGGGCACCTGCCGGCTGTAGATGGCTACGCCGTTGTAGTGCTTAACACCGGAATCGAAAAAATAGGCGTTGTAACCCTTCGGATGAAAAACATCGTGGTCCAACTCATATTCCAGTGCCCGCAAATCCTGCAGACAAATGATGTCAGCGTCTTGCTCTTCCAGCCAGTCGTACAGACCGCGCTGTGCCGCCTGGTGTAACCCATCGACGCTGAGATTAATAATGCGCATGTTAGCCCCTTAAAAACGGACTGTGTATGATACCCGAGTGTTATAAGTTTTTGTAAACATTGGGTTTATAAGACACGACTCAGGCTGTTTTAGTTTCGGTACCACGACATTTATTTTTAGCTAGGGTGCGAAACAGCCAAATGTGCCAAAATAACGACCCAGTAAATAGGCTGAGCCAAATCTAACCTCCGTTGAAATAGAGTTTAGATTAAACGTTCAGATTAAACGTCTAGATTTAAACATAGTTCAGAACTTCAGTTTTTGATACGGGAATTCATCATGCAAACATACCAGCGCGCATTTATTGAGCTGGCGATTAAACATCAGGCCCTCTGCTTTGGCGAATTTACGCTCAAGAGCGGCCGTGTTAGCCCCTATTTTTTCAATGCCGGCAAGTTTCAAACCGGTAGCGCACTGGCCGACTTGGGCCGGTTTTATGCCGCAGCCATTGAAACCGCAGGCGTTGATTTCGACCTTATCTTCGGTCCGGCCTATAAAGGTATTCCCCTCGCTGCGACCACGGCGGTTGCCTTAGCCGATCATCATGGGCGCGATTTACCCTATTGCTTCAACCGAAAAGAAGCGAAGGCACATGGCGAGGGTGGTAGCTTGGTGGGCGCACCACTGCAGGGCAAGGTATTAATTATTGATGACGTGATTACCGCGGGTACCGCAATACGCGAGGTGATGGCTATTATTGAGGGGGCTAAGGCCAAGCCCGCCGCGGTTTTAATCGGCCTAGATCGGCAAGAGAGGGGCAAGGCCGAGCTGTCGGCGATTACCGAAGTTGAGCAAGAGTTTGGCATACCGGTGATCAGCATTATTAACCTCGGCCACATTATCAGTTATCTTGAAGCCGATCCAAGCCAAGTAACGATGGTAGAAAAGATTCGTCAATATCGTAAGACTTACGGCATTAACAACGAGTAAAGGCAATGTTATGAGAAAGTGGATCACCGGGCTGGCCTTCAGCCTCCTAACCTCCTCTGCGGCGTTTGCGTTACCTGCAGATGATGGCAAGACTGGCGACCTGGTTGGCGAAAAGGTTTTTTACCGCTACACAAATGCGGCGGGCGCCAAGGTCATGCACCATTCGCTGCCGGCAGAAGCGGCGCAAAATGGCTATGAAATTGTCAGCCTGTCTGGTGTGGTATTAAAGGTAGTTCCACGGGCGTTAACCGGTGAAGAAGCGGAGCGCGCGGCTGAGAAAAAAGCCGAGCAACAAGAGCTAGATGAATGGGATGCCGCACTGCTGCGCCGTTACAGTACGGTGGAGGATATTGAGGCGGCTAAGCAGAGAAAGCTGGCCGATATTGAAGCCAGTATGTCTATCCTCATCAGCAATTTAAATACGGTACAAGGGCAAGTGCGGAGCGAATACAGCAGAGGCGCGAGTTTTGAGCGTCGAGGCCAGCCGGTGCCGCAGGTGATTTACGATACCTTAGCGGGCTTGCAGCAGGAGCTCGAAGATACCCGTGAAAAATATATTCAGCGGGAATGGGAATACGAAGATATTGCCGAAAAGTTTGAGTTGGATAAAGAGCGGTTTAGCTTAATACACACAAAGAAATAAAAAAGGCTGCTCGAGCGGCCTTTTTTACATTTAATTCAACTGGGCGATTGGCTCGTAAAAAAAATCTTGCATCAATACCGGCCACTGCTCCCCCCAAAACTCAGTTGGTTTGCGCTTAAAGCCAGACCGCACAAATTGGGCGATGCGCCCTTCCGCAGTTGCCATTAATAAACCTGCGGCAGCGGTTAGGGGTAGTTTGGGGCGCAGGCCTTCGCGGATTTCCGCTTCGCGTAATATTTGTTTAATCTGCGTTTCAATACGCTCAAATAATTGTTGCACACGGGTATGCAAGCGCTCGGTTTCGCCGGTTAGGGCATCACCGGTCAATATGCGGGTGATGCCGGGGTTGCGCTCGGTAAAGGTGAGCAACAGGAAAAATATTTTTTGACAGCGGGCTTCGGCGGCATCCGCGTCGCTAAGTATCAGGCCAATTCTGGAGAAGAGAGTTTCCTCAATAAATTCGATTAGGCCTTCAAACATCTTCGATTTGCTGGGGAAGTGCCGGTAAAGAGCTGCTTCAGATACGCCTACTTCTTTTGCCAATGCCGCGGTGGTGATGCGGGCTCCAGGGCTGGTTTCCAACATGTGCGCTAGGGATTCTAGAATCTGCTGGCGCCGGGATACCTTGGTAGACGAGTTTGTCATAAGACCTTCGGAATTCTTTGATCAGATGTAACCGCTTATCCTAGCTACATTGGCGCTGTGCTTCAACGAAAAAAAGTGGTTTGGCGTCTAGCCAAACCTATTCTAGTGCAAATCTATTCAGATTTTGCGTTAGTTATTTTAGTGCCAACTCCCGTATCGGTAAAAATCTCAAGCAGAACTGCATGATCCACCCGGCCATCGACAATATGTGCCGAGGTGACGCCGGATTTAACGGCATCTAGGGCGCAGGAAATTTTTGGTAGCATGCCGCCGTAAATAGTCCCATCTGCAATTAAATCATCAACTTGTTGGGTTGATAGACCCGTGAGCACTTGGCCCTGCTTGTCGAGTAAGCCGGCGACGTTGGTCAATAACATCAGCTTTTCCGCCTGCAGTACTTCAGCAATTTTCCCGGCCACTAGATCGGCATTTATGTTGTAGGCCGAGCCATCTGCCCCGACGCCAACGGGGGCTATCACGGGTATAAAGTTACTGTTGGTTAACATGTCGATAACTTCGGTGTTAATCGCTGCTACTTCGCCCACATGGCCTATGTCGACGATTTCGGAGGCATTCATACCGGGCGTCTTTCGGGTCACGGTCATTTTGCGTGCGCGAATGAGTTTGCCGTCTTTACCTGTCAAGCCAATGGCCTTGCCACCGTTGCGATTAATGAGGCTGACAATTTGCTTATTCACCGAGCCGCCTAAAACCATTTCTACTACATCCATGGTGGCGCTATCGGTAACGCGCATGCCGTCCACAAACTCAGATTTAATACTGAGCTTTTCCAAGAGCTGACCAATTTGAGGCCCACCGCCATGCACAACAACAGGGTTTAGTCCGACAAGCTTCATCAAAACGATATCGCGAGCGAAACTGTTTTGTAGAGCCTCATCAACCATGGCGTTGCCGCCAAATTTGACGACGATGGTTTTACCCGTAAAGCGCTGAATGTAGGGCAAGGACTCGGTAAGTACCTTTGCAATTTGCATGGCGTTGTCGCGTGAAAGTGACATTTTTAACCTCTGTGACTAGTATTTTTTATAGGCGTTATAGCAACCAAACTCATTAATTCGACAGCCAGTATTGAATTCACTCAAGATTAAAAGTCGAGCGCGAGTGAAGGATCAATTTTGGCTATTTCTCGTTTAAATAATCCTTTTAACTGCTCGATAGTCTCGTCGCTATCGGCTTCGAATCTGAGTGTGAGCGCCGGCGTTGTGTTAGATGCTCTGACCAGCCCCCAGCCCTTGGCAAAATCGACCCGGAGGCCGTCGATGGTAGTGATTTTTCCGCTTTGAAAATTACCGTCGGCAATGAGCTTATTGACGAGTATAAATTTCTTCTCTTCGGGATAGGGCAAAAGAATTTCCGGCGTGCTTGGCAGCACCGGGAAAGCGTCAAAAATGCTATCGATATCCTGATCGCGCAGGGTCATGATCTCGAGCAATCGAGCCGTTGCGTACATAGCATCGTCGAAACCGAACCAGCGATCTTTGATGAAAATATGGCCTGAAAGTTCGCCGCCTAATAACGCACCAGTTTCGATCATTTTTTGTTTCATGTTCGAGTGGCCGGTTTTCCACATGATAGGCCGGCCGCCATAGCTGGTAATTAAGCTGTTGAGCTGGCGCGTGCTTTTAACATCGAAGAGCACATCGGCGCCGGGATTGCGAGAGACAATGTCTTTGGCGAACAGCATCAAAAGTCGATCTGGCCAAATAATCTGCCCCTTAGGTGTCACGATGGTTAAGCGATCGCCGTCGCCGTCAAAGGCAACACCTAAGTCAGCACCGGAGCTCTGCACTTTTGCGATCAGGGCTTTGAGGTTTTCCGGCCGACTGGGATCGGGCTGGTGATTGGGGAAGCGGCCATCTACTTCACAGTACAAGGGCTCTACTTCGCACCCTAGTTCTTCGAATAGCTGCGGCGCTATTTCACTTGTTGCGCCATTGGCGGCATCGATCACTAATTTCACATCGCCAGCGAGGGCTACATCGGAAAAAATGCGATCGATATAATCTGCGCAAACATCCTCCATTTGTTCTACGCCGCTGCCAGTTCTAAATTGCGTGCGTTGAATACGGGTATAGATGGCGTTAATGGCGTCGGCGGTGAGCGTATTGCCGTTTAACACCATTTTAAAACCATTGTATTCGCCAGCGTTATGGCTAGCGGTTACTACCACGCCGCTCTTGGTGCTGCCAATGGTGGCACAAGCAAAGTAGAGTACGGGTGATGGCACCAGTCCTATATTGATAACGTTGCAGCCGGTACTCAAAATGCCGTTGATCAAGTTAATACTGAGTTCTTCGCTGTGCACTCGGCCGTCGCGGCCAACTAATAAGGTAGATTCGCCAAGCTCGAGCGCTTCAGTGCCTAAGGCTTTGCCTAAAGTTTCCGCAAACGCAGGTGTTAATTGCTCGCCCACCACGCCCCGAATATCGTAAGCACGGAAAATCTTTTTCAGCGCACTGTTATCTTCTGTTTGTTCTAATGAACTTTGGTTCGATGAGGCTGCTACCGGCGGCGCGAGAGAGCCTTCCTTGTTGCCCAACAGTTTTTTGTCTTCTTCTTTTACTTCAATATCGAGCGCGCCTTTCTCTTGCGAAGGCTTAGCGGCCATCATGGCCTTTTCGCGCGCTTTATGAGCCTTTTGAACCGCTTGATGTGCAAGTAACTTCCACGATGCAAAGGCGCTAACAAATATCAAAACCAGGAAAACGACAATACAGCCAACGATGAAGGGAATGGGGTTGATAGCGGCGCGCTCCATCAACATGTAGGAGGGCACGAACTCCACGTGCCAATTGCTGCCCGGTACTTGTTCGACTAAAGTTAGTTCCGAGTCGCCTACGCCCGAGCTTAAAAAAGTGCTGCTAGATGATGAATTGAAAACTTGCTTGACGGTTGTTTGGCCAAGTTGTTGATCCTGATTTTTCAATAGCTGGCGCAAGGCATCGGCGTCTAAGGTAACCAGCATTGAGCCTAAAGCCGGACTGGCCGGGTCGGTAGGTAGCCCGGTGGCGATCTGAATGAACCAAGTGTTATTGATGCGAACCGCTTCTGGCAGAAGTGTTTGGCGTGATTCTGCGGTAAAGATTAAATCCATTTGCACGAAATTAATCGGGAATTCGGCGTCTTGTTTGAGCTCGGCGCTTCCGCGCGGGAAAAAATCAATATGCTTAACGCCTTTGATGCTTTTATCAACAGCACGGCGATAATCTGCGATAACATTTTCGTCTTGGTAGGCAACGGCCGTTGCCAATGCATCTCTTTCGCCAAATTGGGCTACATCTACTTGTAGGGCTTTGATCCACTGTTCAATGGCGCCAACGCGCTTTTTAAGCTCGACGTCGGCCAATGTTCTTAAAGTGTTAGCTTCGGACTTAACAACGAATTGCTGAAAGCCCACCCAGCCCAAAAGTGCCGTTAGTAAAAGCGAGGCGAGCGTAAAGATCAAAAAATAGGGGGTTTGCTTGGGCTTTTTTGGGCTTGGTGATTTCGGCTTTTGCTCTGCAGACACCTTCGATTCCTTGTGTATCTATAAAATGGTCAAAATTAAGTTTGCTGGTTAGCGATAGGCGATAGCAATTCGTCGAACGAGTTCTAGTGCTAACTGATACTTACTGCGTGGCTCTAGGTACTCTTCACCAGTGGCTGAAATTAGCGTTACAGCGTTGTCGTCGCTATTGAAGCCGATGTCTTGACGGGATACGTCATTGGCAATTACTAAGTCTAAGCGCTTCTTAATCAATTTGCTTCGGGCGTAACTGACGACATTTTCCGTTTCAGCTGCAAAGCCAACCACAAAGGGTTTGTTGATATCGCTGGCAATGGTGGCAATGATATCTGGGTTTTGAACCAAGGTCAGCGTTGTTGTGCCGGTATCGGCGCCCTGCTTTTTGATTTTTTGCTCGGCGATGGTCTCGGGGCGATAGTCGGCGACGGCAGCGGCACCGATGAATATATCAGCTTTACAAGCTAGCGCAGCATCCAGCATTTCCTGTGCGCTTGTGACGTCGATGCGCTCGACATTGGCCGGGCAGCTCAGTTGTGTCGGCCCGCTGATGAGACGGGTGCGAGCGCCAGCCTCGGCACAGGCCTGGGCCAGTGCATAGCCCATTTTGCCGGAGCTATGGTTGCTGATATAGCGCACGGGATCTATGGCTTCGCGGGTCGGTCCAGCGGTAATAACAACATTCAAGCCGCTTAGTAGCCCAGAGCTAAAGCACTCGCTCAGTTGTGTCGCTAATACTGCCGGCTCGGACATACGGCCAAAGCCGGTATCGCCGCAGGCTTGGCTGCCGCTGTCAGGGCCAAATACCTTGGCGCCACGGTTGATTAACAGGGCGAGGTTATCCTGTGTTGCAGCATGGCTCCACATCGCCTGATTCATGGCCGGCGCTAGGGCTAAGGGCGCTTGGCAGGCCAGTGCGATGGTGGTAAGTAGGTCGTTGCCTTGGCCTAAGGCTAGGCGCGCGATAAGATCTGCCGTACAGGGGGCGATGAAAAAAATATCGGCCCAACGCGCTAGCTCAATATGACCCATGCCGGCCTCGGCCTCTGGGTCTAAAAGCTCGGTGTAAACTGGGTTGCCCGATAGTGCTTGCAGGGTTAACGGGGTAATAAATTCCTGCGCCGCCGAGGTCATGACTACGCGCACATCGGCACCTAAATCTTTAAGTCGACGGATGAGTTCGGCGCTTTTATAGGCGGCGATACCGCCACTGACACCCAGTAGTACGTGTTTATTGATTAGGCTTGACATAGCACCTGTGGCTGGCAAGGTTTGAGTAAGGGGCTAAGATACCATTGTCGGCGTGACTATCGTAGTCGACGCGCGCCAAGCGTGTGAAATCTCGCCATATAAGTGATCAAGGAGGATCGAATGGCCATCAGCCAATGGCCTGCGGGCGAACGCCCAAGGGAAAAATTACTGGCACAGGGTTCGGCGGTGCTATCGGATGCAGAGCTTCTAGCCATTTTCTTGCGCACTGGGCTCGCCGGCTTAACGGCCGTGGATTTGGCTCGCGACCTGCTGACCAAATTTGGCGGCTTGCGGCCGCTACTGGAGGCAAGTCGAGAGGATTTTATTCAGGGAAAAGGCTTAGGCGACGCCAAGTTTGCCCAGCTTCAGGCGGTGTTGGAGATGTCCCGCCGGCATTTGAACGCGGAGTTGAAGCGTGGCGCTATGCTATCCAGTCCCGACTTAGTAGCGCGCTTCCTGCAAGCGCAGCTACGCCACAAAGACCGGGAAGTGTTTGCATTACTGCTGTTAGACGCCCAGCATCGGCTAATTGAGTTTGTTCATCTGTTTGAAGGCACCTTAGATGGCGCATCTGTGTATCCGAGAGACGTGGTCAAATGCGCGCTACTCAAAACGGCTGCTGCGGTGATCTTGGTACACAATCACCCCTCCGGTGTCGCGGAACCTAGCCAGGCTGATATAGCCATTACCCGTCGATTAAAAGAAGCGCTGGCGCTGGTAGATATTCGGGTCTTGGATCATCTCATTGTGGGTGATGGTTACTGTGCGTCGTTAGCGGAGCGTGGCTTGGTATAGGGCTCAAGGGTGATTCTTGCGATCCCGCTGTCACCAGGCCTAGAATGCGCGCACACGTTCAGCGCCATTATGGCCGGCCAGCCTTGGAGCGGTAATGAGTAAGGATTCACCGACTATTTGGTTGATTACTGATCAAAAGCCTGGTCATCTCAATCAGCTGCTGGGTTTGGCCCAGCAGCTCAGTGCGCAAATTGGCGCCCAATATCATTTCGTTAATGACAACGCGCGGTTAGGTCTGATGACTGTTTGGCGCGGAATAAATTTAGCCCCCGACCTGCCGACACCGGATCTAATTGTATCGGCAGGCTCCGGTACCCAGCGCGCGTTGTTGGCGAGCAAGCGATTCTTTGACAAGCCGGCTGTCTTACTGATGCGACCAAATTTTCCTTATGCTTGGCTTGATGCGGCCATCGTACCTGAGCACGATTCGCCGCCTCGGCGAGATAATGTGTTAGTGACTCGCGGTGTCCTGAATCACGTACAGCCCAGCGCCGTGCGCAGGCACGATAGCCCAGGGCTAGTGTTGATTGGTGGGCCGTCTAAACATTATGGTTGGGATGATGCAGCTCTAGTGCGTCAAGTGCAGCGTTTGTGCAGTGAAAATCCAGCTAAACAATGGCTGTTGACCGATTCGAGACGAACCCCGGCAAGTTTTTTAGCCGAGCTTAATAAACACAATCTTCCTAATTTAACTTGCCTTTCGCACCTGAACACCGCGCCGGGTTGGTTGGTGAATCAAATTGCCGAGAGCGCGCCGGTATGGGTAACACCTGATAGCGTTTCCATGGTTTACGAGGCGCTTACATCGGGCGCGCCCACAGGCTTGCTGAGTTTGCCTGATCCAGTGACAGGACGCATACAGGCGGGTTTGCAAACCTTGATTTCTGAAGGGCGTGTGGTTACCTTCGAGGCGCGCAACGAGCTGCAGAAACTGGACCAAAAGCCCCCCCTATGGGAGGCTAAGCGTGCGGCAAGTTGGTTGGCTGAACGCTTTTTTCCGCGCTAATATTTTGATAAAGCGCCAAGGTTTTGTTAATCATCGTGGCTAATAGAAACGGGTTTTTTTCGCTAGGCGTGCTAGGTGCTTGTAGCAATTTTTCCGTCGTTTCGAGTAGCGCCGCCTGATCTTTCAAGGGCACCCGGCCAGCTGGGTAAAGCGCCGCCATTATTTCCCCTACGCCACCGTGATCGTAAGCCACAACCGGTCGACCCATTGCCAGAGGTTCTAAAACGGTACGGCCAAAAGACTCGGGCTTGGTAGAAAGCGAAAATACTAGATCAGAAATCGCGTAAATTTCCTTAATGTCCGCTCTATGACCGGCGAAAATAATGTATTTGCTTAAACCAAGTTCGGCAATGCGTTGCTTCACTTCTTGTAAATAGCCTTGGCGCCTCGGGTCGTCGCCACCCACAATCAAGCCGAATACGACTTGTCCTTTCTGATGTAATTCATGAATAAGTTCGATGAACTCTAAGTGGCCTTTTAAACGTGTAATGCGACCCGGCAGGCAGAGCACCTTGTGCCCGGACAGTTGAGGATACTGCGCTTGCCAAGTAGTAAGCCAAGTGGCACTGGGTCTAAAATCTCGTGGAAATACAACAGGGTCGATACCGCGATAAATACGTTGGCAGTGGGGACCAAAGCAATCGGGGTAATTTGTCTTAATGTAGTCCATCACAGTGTCAGACACTGCAATGACAGCCTCCCCCTTGACAACAATTTTGCTGTAGGCATTTACCGAATGTAGACCATGTACGGTAGTGATGAAATGTGGCCGGTGTTTAATCGGTAAGGTCTTCCAAGCGAGGTAGCATAACCATCCAGGCAAGCGTGAACGAAGGTGGATAATGTCGGGCTTCAGCTCTAGAAAAAGTCTTCGTAACGCCCAAACCTGCCGTAAAGACCACAAGCTTTTTTTATGGATGGCAAGATTGATATGTTGAGAGCCCTTTTGCTCAAGCTCTGCCACTAAACGCCCGCCGGCAGAAATGACGATAGATTGGTGACCGGCAGCGACTAAGGCCTCGGCAATCTCCAAGGTGCCACGTTCGACCCCGCCGCCGTTAAGCTCAGGCAGTACTTGAACTACAGTAAGTTTATTCACGGTTTGGTAACTGCTGTTGATGTGTAGGTGCCGCTGTAGCTTGTATTTGAACCCAGCGGATGGCAGCTTGTGCAACGATAACTACTGTGCAAGATAGGAAAATTTTACTATCAATTAAGCTGTGATCAAACAGGGATGCGAACAACATAGCTGTAAAAATTGCGAATAAAATCTGTGAACTTGTCTGCCATAAAAGCTTGAGTATGTTAGCTAATAGAAAACCGTAGCATAACAGCCCAACCAATCCTGTATATAACAGTAGCTCTATAATACTGTTATGAACAGAGGCAAAGGGCAGTCCAGACAGCCCAGAAAAATCTCCGAAACCATAGCCAAAAAAAGGCGCCTCTTGAAACAATTTAAATGCTGTCTGCCAAATAGTAAACCGATATGAGCTGTCACTCAAAAAAAGCCGATCGATGTTGGTGCTTGTCATTGGATGGAAAAGAAATACGGCTAGGCCTATGCCCACTGTTGTTGAAATGACTATTGGGATGCGCTTGATAAAAACACGACCAGTTGTGAGCGCGATAACAAATAAAAATACCACAAAGGCTATCCAAGATGAACGCGAGCCTGACAGCAGTAGACAGAATACAAAAAATATTAACAAGGCCGTGCACAATAGAAACTTTTTTAGTTCTAAGTGGGAAAATTTAACCAGTCTGGCGAAAGCAAGGGAGGCGCCTATGGCCATTAATAAGCCAAAAGGGTTTGGATTAAATGTGCCGCCATAAATACGCGTTCCCGTTGTGACGACCTGATCTCTAATAATGTCGAAATGCAGTAAAAGCTGTGCCATGCCAAGTCCGGCCTGAGCGATAAGTGCTAGGGCTGTAGCTCTAAAAATTGTTTTGCTGGTTAGGTATCCCTGGCAATACAGATAGTAAAGACAGCAAAAGATGCCGCCGTAACGAACAATGAAGTGTGCGCTAACCCAGTAGCCGGAAGGCATTTGACGGCCAAAATAATTGGCAATAAAAAGGCTTGCGGCCGCAGCCATAAAACTTAAGGCTAGGCTTTTTGGCAAAGCGGGTATGTGCTTCACTTGGTTTTGTAGTCGGTTTGCTATGACGACGAGTGCAGTCGAGCCTATGAGAAATGCCGATGAGAGTTCAAATAAAGCGTTCTTAAACGGAATGGAAAATATCCATAGTCCAACGATAGCACTGAAAAATTGAATCAAGAAAGCTTCTCCTGATAGATAATTTCTAACATTGCTCGACTTACAGATAGGGTCTCATAGTCCTTATGTGCGCGCATGTGACCCGCTCGTGCGACTCCGCGTCGCGCTTCGTCATCTTTTAGATAGCGTTCGAGCAAATCGTCAAGTTCATCGAAATTCGAAAAGGATGGAACTTCGTTAGTTTGGAACAAAGTTTCTAAGCCTGGAAAATAGGCTGAAAGGGTAAGTACGCCGTTGGCTACTGGTTGTATTAATCTATCGCTGGAGTATTTGTTCAGCGTGTTTGACCTGCTGTAGTTTAATGCAATTTTTGAGTTTGATAAAACACGATAGAAATCAGCGCCAAAAACTAAACTTTCTCTGTTTTGCCCGAAAATACCTAGTTTGTAGTTGCTATATTTGTCTTGAATATGGTTTAACAGGGGTGCACGCTCGGCGTCATACCGCCCAATAAATAAAAGGTCGTAGGAATACTTCCCATTCTCAAAGGCTTTAAAGCTATCGATGGAACTATCGCAAAGATTGGGGAGGTAATGGCATTTTTTAAGTGTATCGTCATCGATTCCTAAACTTTTAAGTTCAATTGGGTCTGTAGTAATAAAAAAATGATCGACATAATGAATTTTACTAGCTTGATGCTTTAGGTTGTGAATCCAGTCTACCCACCACATTGCAATTTTAAGGTTTGGATGCTTGAGTTTTATAGTGGCAAGTAAGTTTTCCGAGATTAGCTCAGTGTGGCCTAATAACAATAAGTCCGGCTGTAAATTATCTAAGGTCGTTATTAGCCTTTTTTGCATGGCACCTTTGCCAATGCTTTTTATAAAAAATTTGCGCTCTGACTTGGCGATATCTCGATAGCTAAAGTTATATACAAAGTGCCCATTTCTCGTTAGGCCGTTGGATAACTTTCTATCAATCGAATAGAACGTTTCGGCATTTTTAAGTTCACTGAAATTCGCGCAATGTAATATTTTTATGGGCTTCATTAGGGGCTTTTCCTAAATTTTCTAGCGCGAACGGCATTTGCTAAACGGCTAATTCGTCTTTGAATTTTCTTTTTTCTTAAGGGTTTAAACCAAAGCGAAAGCGGTATAATTTCCTTACACTGACCCAAGCTTTTTAAATCTATGCAGTAAATAGTGCACTTGTTATCACTGTTATTAAGCTGTACTAATAAATTACCTGGGTTTAAATCAAAAAGTGGAATGTCATGTCTCAACAAAAAGTCACCGAATTTATAAATGGCATCGATGAGTGCGTCTGAACTTAGGGTGGATTCATGTTCAAAATAGTAGTAAATGGGTTGTGCAGCCGTGCCGTTTTGGTTGTAAACGCGTTCGCAAACTAAGCCGCGTCCAAAAGATGTATTGACCAGCGCTATACATTGGGCAATGTGATTTCGAGCTGCATTTCCAATTCGTTGTTCAAGTGCTTTATATTTTCTAAACTCCTGATCGGCAAAGCTATTGTTAGGAAAAAGCATGGCTTTACGTCGGCGCAACCAATTTGCTAAGCCAGGTTTTGCTTGCTCACTGGGAAGATCAAACTTGATACATTGGTCGGTGCTTGCGGGGTCTTGCACGCATATGCGATTGGCGCCACGCGCAATAATTTGATAGCCCTGCCAGAGCTGATGTTGTACTGTCATACAGGATCAGTTAATCGAATTTGGTTTGGCGAGGTGGTCGGCTATTCGCTTAGATGCCTTCCCGTCGCCAAACGGATTAGACGCTGTACACATGGCGTTATAACTCAATGAATTACTCAGTAATTCATTGGCGGCATCAAAAATAGATTCACTGTTGGTGCCGACAAGTTTGACTGTACCAGCTTCAATGGCTTCGGCTCTTTCGGTATTGTTACGCATGACCAGTGTGGGAATGTCGAGAGCGGGTGCTTCCTCTTGTAGCCCGCCACTGTCGGTTAAAATGAGGTATGCATGTGTCATTAACAAAACGAAAGGCTCATAGGAAAGCGGAGCGATTAGATAGACATTATCTAATCCGCTTAACATCTCAAAGACCGGCTTCTTAACGTTGGGGTTCAGGTGCACAGGATAAATAATATCGAGATAAGGGTGTGCTTGTGCGATTGCTTTGATCGCTTTACAGATGTTGATAAACCCTTGCCCGAAGTTTTCCCTTCGGTGACCTGTGACCAGAAGAATTTTTTGGTTTAGCTGATTTGCGATGGCTGGCTTGTAGCCTGCGTTTGCGATCTGTAGCAAGACTTCACGTTTATAATCGGTCCCTTGAGTCAGCTTTTCCAAAATTAAAAATAATGCGTCGATGCCGGTATTGCCGGTAACTAAAATGTTGTCTTGACTAATGTTTTCTGCTATCAGCGCCTGTTTATTTTTCTCGGTCGGTGAAAAGTGTATGTTAGCGAGTTTGGAGGTTAGTTGCCTATTTGCTTCTTCGGGAAAGGGTGAGTAGATGTCATTCGAGCGCAACCCTGCCTCCACATGGCCTATTGGAATTTGCTGATAAAAAGCAGCTAAGGCTGAAACAAAGGATGTGGTTGTGTCTCCATGTACCAAAACGATATCTGGTCGGTATCTCGAGAAAACATCACGTAGGCCTGTTAGCGATTTCGTTGTGACGTCATATAGATCTTGGCCGGGTCGCATGATATCCAAATCAAAATCGGGTTCGATTTCAAAGGTGGCTAATGTCTGATCGAGAAATTCACGGTGCTGCGCGGTAATGCAGACGGTTGTTTCAAATTCATGTGGTCGGCTTTTGAGTTCGTGCACGAGCGGCGCCATTTTTATCGCTTCAGGGCGTGTGCCGAAAATTAGCATTACCTTTTTCATAAAACGGTCTCATAGGCTGTAACAGTTTGCGAGGCGATTTGCGCCCAATCAAAGTGCTCAGTGGCGCGCTTATTGGCGGCTCTGCCGAAAGCGTCGATATCGCAATTGAGTACTCGATTAATGGCGTCTGCCAATCCTTTCGGGTCTTGGTCCGCACATAAAAAGCCAGTGGCACCTTCTTCTATTAAGTCTGGGATACCTCCGACGCGGGTTCCAACTAATGGTAGCGAGGCAGCCATGGCTTCCAAACCGCTAATACTAGTAGCTTCCATCAGCGACGGTAGAACGGAAAAGTCGGCGGCACTGTAATATTGAATAATTTCTTCGTGTAGTTTACTGCCTAAAAATGTAACGCGATCACCGCAATGGTGCTTAAACACCTCTTCCACTTGCTGGCGTTCAGGGCCGTCCCCGATGACCAGAAATTTCAACTTCGGATTAGTTACAAACTCACTCGCGCGGGCTAAAAAAATCACCCCGTTTTTCCAGACTAGGCGCCGAGTGATAATGCAAAGTCGCTCGTCAGGTGCAATAGAAAGAGAGGCACGAATTTTCTCGCGAAGCTGAGAGTTACGAGCGTAACGGCTGGCATCCACCCCATTGGGAATGAATAACTTCTCACTTGAGATAGCAAAGGGCGTTTCAAGCAACTCGCGGCTTGGCGCGAGAAATAAAGCTGGCTTTGCAAATAGACGTTTTAACAGCCAAAGCCTTCGGAAGCCGCCTTTGCGCAAACGCTTCAGGTAACCCGATGTGTGGTTGGTATAGGCTAAGGGAATGTCCTTTATGTTGGACCATTCAAGCGGGCGCATGGCGTGAATGTGAATAATATCGGGCTTAATTACAGGTATCAGTGCCGCCACTTTACGATTAATTTGTAGCCCGTATAAGAAGCCTGGTCCCCGATAGAACATGCGATAGACGCTAATACCGTCCATTTCTTCTCGTTCGGCTTCTGAGGTGGTATGCCGTCGCGATAGCACTGAAACGTGATGACCTGCACTGACCATGGCTTTGGCTAATTCGTATACATGTGCGGATATGCCACCAACGGTGGGTGGAAAATCGGTAGTAACCATTAAAACTTTCATTAAATTAGCTCTTCAAGTGGCTGGCGACCACATATAGTGGTCGGGCGTTAACGCCCCTCCCTTACCTATGGCCAATGCTGATTGGGGCGTGAATTTCAAGTGAGATAAAAATAGGACAATGATAACGATTGTCGCCTGCAGCCGCTATGATCAATGAAGTAGGCCAATCAAAAGCTTTTTTTGTTGTATGCCGACCCTCTTTCTGGTATAAAACGCGGCTCTTTCTGGTGGGGCGCCTATGGCTGCTCTCCGGGTGGCCCCCGATACACAGATTTCTTGCAACCTCTGATCCATTTGGTGGGTCGAGAACGATTTACAGACGAGGCAATACGATGTCCAAGGTATGTCAGGTTACTGGTAAGCGTCCAGTTACCGGTAACAATGTTTCCCACGCGAAAAACCACACCAAGCGTCGTTTTTTGCCCAATCTTCACTCACACCGCTTCTGGGTTGAGTCTGAGAAGCGCTTTGTTAAGTTGCGTGTATCTGCCAAAGGCATGCGCATCATCGACAAGCGTGGCATCGACCTAGTGCTGACTGACCTGCGCGCGCGCGGCGAAGCCGTTTAATTTAGCTGGAGCAAATACCATGCGTGATTTAATTCGTTTGAACTCAAGTGCCGGTACTGGTCATTTCTACACCACTGACAAGAACAAGCGCACCATGCCTGAGAAGATGGAGATCAAAAAGTATGATCCCGTTGTTCGCAAGCACGTGGTTTATAAGGAAGGCAAGATCAAGTAATTGATCTTTCACCTTGAAAAAGCCCGGTAATGCCGGGCTTTTTCGTATCTGGCCAGCCGCTATGCACACACTTCAAACTATCGGTATCGTGCACTCCTGTTTCAAGGAGAAGTTTGGCGTGCCGCGCCAGCCGGCCTTGGCGCCTTCTGCTTGCGCCTGTCTAGAGCTTCTACCGCCCTACAATCAGGCCGATGCTGTGCAAGGACTAGAGAGTGTTAGCCATGTGTGGCTACAATTTATCTTCCACCAAAGCCCGGCGTCGAAAAGCCCCAAGGTCAGGCCACCGCGGCTGGGCGGCAATCAACGTATTGGGGTTTTCGCTAGTCGGTCGCCGGTGCGGCCAAACGCTTTAGGCCTTTCCGTAGTGAGGTTAGATCGCGTCGAAGTCGATGGTGCCAAGGTGTTACTTTGGCTCTCGGGGGTGGACTTAGTGGATGGCACGCCGGTGGTCGATATTAAACCCTACCTACCCTACGTGGATCTGGTGCCCGCTGCGCGCAATCTACTTGCACCTGCGGCGCCAGAGCCCATTAAAGTTGAATTTGCACAGGGCCTTTCTATTAATCCGGCGGTGGCGCAGCTGATTGTCGAAGTTTTAGCCCAAGACCCGCGTCCAGCCTATCAGACCCCCGAGCCGGATCGAATTTACGGTATGCACTTACTCGATTTCAATGTCCAGTGGCGCTATTTAGCCGCTGAGCCTGGAGTCTGGTCGATTGAAGTGATCGCTCTGCAACCATTGCGCAGCTAAGGAGTTGGTATGCCGGAATTACCCGAAGTCGAAACCACCCGTCGAGGTATAGAGCCGCATGCACAGGGCAAAAAAGTCACAGCCTTGGTCGTGCGCAACCCTTCGCTGCGCTGGCCTATCCCAGGCGAGTTAGCGGTGCTGTTAAAAGGCCAAACCTTGCGCTCGGTCTCGCGCCGGGGTAAGTATTTACTCTTGGGTTTTGCGCGCGGTCATGTGTTGGTGCACCTTGGCATGTCGGGCAGCCTGCGGGTTATTTCCATCCAAGAGCCACCAGGTTTGCACGATCATGTGGATTTGCAGTTCAGCGATGGCACCGGCCTGCGCTATACCGATCCGCGCCGTTTCGGCTGTTGGCTCTGGGCTGAGGGCGATGTGCTGACCCATAAGTTGTTGGTCTCGCTTGGCCCAGAGCCGCTGTCCGAGGCATTTACCGCTGAGTATTTGTATCAGCGGTCGCGCGCGAAAAAGCAAAACCTGAAAACCTTTATTATGGATAGCCATGTTGTCGTGGGCGTGGGCAACATCTACGCTAATGAGGCGTTGTTCATGGCGGGGCTGAGGCCGCGCCGAGCCGCGGGCAGCTTGAGCTTACCGAAGGCGCGGTTATTGGTGGGGCATATAAAATCCGTGCTCGCCAAGGCCATTGCGCAGGGCGGAACTACGTTGAAAGATTTCGTCGGCGGCGATGGTAAACCGGGTTACTTCCAGCAGAAGTTGTTAGTTTACGGGCGTGGCGGCGAACCTTGTCGAGTCTGTCACACCCCGTTGAAAGAAGTTCGCGTCAGCAATCGCGCCACGGTATATTGTGCCAATTGCCAGCACTAGCTACACTGCACATTAGCATTCGACGCTAAGCCACTGATGGCTTTATACTTTATGTACAATGCGTAAAGTCCGGTACTTGCCCAAGTAGTAATGGCATACTCAGGACGATAACTGAGGAGACTCGCTGTGAATCTGAAAAAATTGAGCGTTAGAGCCGTTGCTTTAACCACTTGTTTAGCCATGTCTAGTTTTGCGCTTGCTAAAGACGGCGAGTTGGAAGATCCATCTGCGGCCGCTATGGCATTAGATCTGGTGATTGTGCGTCCCGTCATGTTGGGTGTAACGGTGTTAGGCACAGCCGCGTTTCTGGTGGCCCTGCCCTTCTCTGCCGCTGGCGGCAACGTTAAGCAGTCTGCTCAGACCTTAGTGGTTGGCCCAGGTGAGACCACCTTTGTCCGCTGCTTAGGTTGCACCACGCCTGGCTACCAGCACGACGTCGAGTAACACCTACTTCTGCTTGTCGGTGTTCTTTTTATAGCGTGCGATGAGTGCATCCTTCACCAAGGGGTGCACGAATTTACTTACGTCTCCGCCCAGCGACGCTATTTCTCGCACCAGTGAGGACGAGATGTAGGATAGGTGTTCGGAAGGGGTAAGAAAGAGGCTTTCCATTTCTGGCAGCAGCGCTCGGTTCATATTCGCCAACTGAAATTCATATTCGAAATCAGATACGGCGCGCAGGCCGCGCAGTACGCCTTGGGCCTGCTTCTGCTTTACTAGATCCGCCAATAAAATATCAAAACCACAAATTTCAATGTTGGGTAGATGCCCAAGCACTTCGTGCGCTAGCGCTACGCGCTCCTCGAGGGTAAAGAGCGGATTCTTTTTGGTGCTCGCCGCAATGGCAATGATGACCTTGTCGAACAAACGGCAGGCCCTTTCAACCAAGTCAATATGACCATTGGTTAGCGGGTCGAAAGTGCCGGGGTAAACTACAGTGCGCATTCAGTCACCAAATATTTAGAAGGCGTTATTTAGCTGGCGATAGTATCAAGCTGGGGGCGTTTCTTAAAGTAAGCGATAGAGCCGGTAGCAAACTTCACCCGCGACCTTTTCTCGGCTCAAGTGCCAATGGGGTGGCGTTTCCAGGGGAAGGTTTTTTGGGCTTTCCACATAGACAATCGCCTGATCGGAAAGGCAGTTCGATCGATTCAGCAATTCAATGGCGCGTTGCCATAGTTGTTGGGCAAAGGGCGGATCGAGAAAGATCAGGTCAAATTGTTGGTCGGTCTGTGCTAACCAGGCCAGACTATCGACATTGAGAACATCGGCGCCTTGCGCTTTCAGTAAGTCGCAGTTGTGTCGCAACTGTTGCCAAGCCTGTTTGTTAAGTTCCAACAGCGTACAGTGCGCAGCGCCACGGGACAGTGCCTCTAAGCCTAAAGCCCCTGAACCGGCGAACAGGTCCAGACAGCGGGCGTCTACCACATCAGCCTGGAGCCAGTTGAAAAGCGTCTCGCGGATTCTATCGCCCGTGGGTCTGAGGCCGTCTGGGGTCGGGAAACTGAGCTTTCGCCCGCGCCATTGACCGCCAATGAGTCTTAGCTGGCCGCCTTGATGGCTGGCAGAGGCTTGGCGGTTTTTCATGCAATGGGTCAACTCAATTTTCGCTGGGAGTGGTAGGATAGCGCTCTTTTATCCAATCTGGGCAGCGCGCCCCAGTTTGCGCGCGCATTTTAACGCCATTTTAGTTAGTGAGTACCGATGTTTTCCAAGTTGTTTAAGAAAAAAGAACAGCCAGCCGCGCCCAGTGCTGAGTCGGTCGAGCAGGTGCCTGCGCCCGAACTGGCGCCGCAACCGGCCGATAAGCCGAGCCTGTTTGCCCGTATTCGGGCCGGGCTGAGCCGCACCCGCAGTCAATTTGCCGAAGGCATTGGCAACCTGTTCTTGGGTAAAAAGGCCATTGATGATGAGCTGCTAGAAGATTTGGAGTCGCAATTGTTGGTTGCCGATGTCGGTATAGAGGCAACCACCGATATTATTGCGTCTTTGACTGACAGCGTTGCGCGCAAACAATTAAAAGATCCCCAGGCGCTATTGGCCTTGTTGCGCGAGGCGCTCGGCGAGCTGCTGTTGCCGGTGGAAAAGCCGCTCGTTATCGACACGGCAAAGAAGCCTTACGTGATTTTAGTGGTAGGTGTTAACGGCGTGGGCAAAACCACCACCATTGGTAAATTGGCGAAGCGTTTCCTGAACGACGGTAAAAAGGTCATGTTGGCGGCTGGCGATACCTTTCGCGCGGCGGCGGTTGAGCAGCTGCAGGTGTGGGGTGAGCGCAATCAGGTGCCGGTTGTGGCCCAGCACACGGGTGCCGATAGCGCCTCGGTTATTTTTGATGCCATCGCCTCGGCTCAGAAGAAAGATATTGATGTGATCATTGCTGATACCGCCGGCCGCTTGCACAACAAGAGCAATTTGATGGAAGAGCTCGCCAAAGTGAAGCGGGTGATGGCCAAGCTCGATGTGACAGCACCGCACGAAGTGCTTTTGGTGCTCGATGCCGGCACGGGCCAGAACGCCATCAGCCAAGCGCAGGAGTTTCACAAAGCCGCAGGCGTGACTGGGCTTGTATTAACCAAGCTCGATGGCACGGCCAAAGGTGGCGTTATTTTTGCCCTGAGTAAAAAGCTAGCGCTGCCGGTGCGCTTCATCGGTGTGGGTGAAGGCGTGGATGACTTGCAGCCTTTTGCCGCTAAGCCCTTTATCGACGGGCTTTTCAATCACGAAGCGCTACCGACCGAGCAGGCCGATTGATGATTCGTTTTGATCACGTTTCAAAGCGCTACAGCAATGGTTTCGAGGCTCTCAAGAGTTTAAATTTCTCCATTGACGCGGGCGAGATGGTATTTCTCACCGGCCACTCGGGCGCCGGCAAGAGTACATTGCTAAAGCTGATTATGGCGATGGAGCATCCGAGTCGCGGTCAAGTATTCGTCAATGGCAGCAACCTCACGCGCATGCCCGATAGCCAGATCCCCTACCATCGCCGCCAAGTCAGTGTGGTGTTTCAAAACCATCAGTTGTTATTCGACCGAAGCGTATTTGACAATGTCGCGCTGCCGCTAGTCATTGCTGGCTATGCCGCATCCGACATTGCTAAGCGGGTGCGCGCGGCACTCGATAAGGTTGGATTACTGCACAAGGAAAATCGCCTGCCGCTGGAGCTGTCGGGCGGTGAACAGCAGCGCGTCGGCATAGCCCGTGCTGTGGTTAATAAACCGAAAATCTTACTCGCCGACGAACCCACGGGTAACCTAGACCCGGAATTGTCGGCAGAAATCATGGATTTGTTTCGGCAGTTTAACGAGGTGGGCGTCACTATGTTGATTGCCAGCCACGATATCGATTTGCTCAAGCGCCAAAATAAGCGCGTTTTGGCCCTGTCCGAGGGCGAGTTACGCGCCGACATGGCGCCGGCCAATGCGGGTGCTGTACATGTCTAGTCGCTTGCCCAACCAAGCTGATTCTCGGCGCCTGTCTGCGCGCCGGGAGCCTATTGCGGCGCGGCCGGTAAAGGCTGGCGCCAGAGTCAGTAAAACCAAAGTGTCAGATAAGGCCGACGCTTGGCTGCAGCACCACAAGCTCACCGCCATCGACAGTTTACTGCGCTTGTTGTGCGAGCCGGTAAAGTCTTGTTTAACCGTGCTCATGCTCGGCATCTCGCTGGCGTTGCCGGCGCTACTTTACGTGGCCTTGGCCAACGTCAATCAGCTCTCTGGCCAATGGGCTAGCAGCAATCAGTTGTCGATCTATTTGCAGCCAGGTGCGACGCAGGCGGCAGCTCAAAGTTTGGCCGAAAAAATCGAGCTCGTAACCGAGGTGGCACAGGTATCTGTGATCTCGCCCAGTCAGGGCTTGAGCGAATTCGCCGCGCAAAGCGGTATGGGTAGCTTGCTCAATGACTTAACCGACAACCCACTACCTTGGGTGCTACTGGTGCAGCCACATCAGGGCGTGTTGGAGGCCGAGCGGTTGCAGCAACTGCGCTCCAGCTGGGCGGCAGATCCGGTGGTCAGCGATGTGCGTATTGATATGGCCTGGCTTGAAAGGCTCAATTACGTCATGCAGTTAGGCCAGCGTTTTGCCCTCGGTTTGGGCCTTTTGCTCGGCATAGGCATGTTGCTGGCCATCGGCAATACCCTGCGCTTGGCGATCGAGAATCGCCGCGAAGAGATACTGGTAATTAAGCTTGTCGGCGGCACCGATGGTTTCGTGCGCAGGCCTTTTTTGTACACGGGGCTCTGGTATGGGCTTGGCGGTGGCCTCTGTGCGCTGATTTTGGTGGTGCTTGGGTTATTTTCTGTGGCCACACCGGTGGCCAATTTAGCGCAAAGTTACAGTAGCCAATTCACCTTGCAGGGGTTGGGCGTCGGCAATGGCTTGATACTGCTGGCAATGGCCTTATTAATAGGTTTACTGGGTGCGTGGCTAGCAGTGGGTCGGCATTTACGCGATATCCGGCCACAATAGCGATGACTGGTAAGTCAGGCGCGGTGGGGAATCTTTCTCCGTGTTGGCAGTCAAATCCCGTAGTGCTACACTCACGCGGTAGTTTTTGGAGGTATTGCAATTGAGTACAAGCTTACAACCTGTTGGTGTCTTAGCACCGGGTGCCAATCTTGGCGCTTACATCCAGGCCGTTAACGCCTTTTCTATTCTGTCCGCAGAGGAAGAAAAACAGTTAGCGGAAGAACTCTATTACCAAGAAAACCTCGAATCGGCCCGCCGACTCGTTATGGCCCACCTGCGCTTTGTGGTTCATATCGCCAAGTCTTACTCTGGCTACGGCTTACAAGAGTCCGACTTAATTCAAGAAGGTAATGTTGGCTTGATGAAAGCGGTAAAGCGCTTTAATCCAGAGCGCGGTGTGCGCTTAGTCAGCTTTGCCGTGCATTGGATCAAGGCCGAAATACACGAATTCATCTTGCGCAATTGGCGCATTGTCAAAGTCGCCACTACCAAGGCGCAACGCAAGTTGTTCTTTAACTTGCGCGGTTCTAAAAAGCGCCTCGCTTGGTTGTCTCATGCCGAAGCTCAGGCAATCGCGAAAGATTTAGACGTAGATGTTAAACATGTCTACGAAATGGAAGGCCGCCTGTCTGCCTATGATGCCGGTTTCGATGCCGGTGCCGACGACGATGACGATACGGCCTACCAAGCGCCGGCGAATTATTTGGAAGACCACCGCTACGACCCAGCCCAGCAGCTAGAAGATGCCAACTGGGAAGAGTCGAACGTGAGCAGCTTAGAGCTGGCGCTTGATAAACTCGATGAACGCAGCCGCGACATCCTGCAAAAGCGATGGTTGAATGATGATAAAGCCACCTTGCACGACCTAGCTGATGTCTATGGCGTCTCGGCCGAGCGCATTCGCCAGCTTGAAAAAAATGCCATGAAAAAAGTAAAGGCTATGATGGAAGCGTAATACGCGCTTTTCTAACGCCAGAGCCGCGCCTAGTCGCGGCTTTCTTTTTTGCTGGTGTTTTACCTAAGGTTGATTGCAATGCCGATTAAAAAATTACTGTTCCTCGCCGCCTGCACGGGTGCGCTAGCGATTGCCTTGGGCGCCTTTGGTGCCCATGGGCTGAAATCATTGCTCGCGCCTGAAGCCTTGGCGACTTGGCATACCGCAGTGTTTTATCATCTGGTACACAGCATTTTCCTGATTGGTATCTGTTTGCGAATCTTGATAGACGCCTCTCGTCGGCTATTTCTAGCCGCCTATTGTATCTGGGGCGGTATTCTTTTGTTTTCTGGCTCGCTTTATATTTTGGCCCTGGGCGGGCCCGTGCTGTTCGGGCCGGTAACGCCAATTGGCGGCGTTTTATTAATATTAGGCTGGTTGAGTATTGCCGCTTACGCGCTGCGTCTCCCCGCCCCTGATCGGTGAATTATGGAACCCACATCTCTTAGCCCGTCATTGCCTGGCATCGCCGATGAACACGGTTTTACCCCAAGGCCTGAATTCAAAAAGAAATCTATTCGCAGCTACGTGATTCGCGCGGGCCGAATGACGCCGGCCCAGCATCGTGCATTTGAACAGCAGTGGTCGCGCTATGGCTTGAGCTTGTTCTCGGGTCAAATTGATCCGGTGCAATTGTTTGGCCGCTCGGCGCCGTTGGTGCTAGAGGTAGGCTTTGGCATGGGCGCGTCCTTGCTGGCTATGGCAAAGGCCGAGCCGGAAAAAGATTTTATTGGCATCGAAGTGCATCCGCCCGGTGTTGGGCGCTTGCTCAACGACGCCGCAGAGGCAGGCATTAGCAATCTCCGTGTTTATATGGCCGATGCTAATGATGTGCTGGAAGACTGTATCCCCAACGATGTGCTAAGCCGGTTTCAGTTGTATTTCCCTGACCCGTGGCACAAAAAAAAGCATCAGAAACGGCGTATTGCCCAACCTGCATTTGTGGCGCAAGTGCGTACCAAATTGAAGCTTGGCGGTGTGTTACATATGGCGACAGATTGGCAAGATTATGCTGATCACATGATGGAGGTGCTTTCCGTCGCGCCAGGTTTTGATAACCAGGCAGGCGAGTATATTTTTTCAGCTAAGCCGAGTTACCGGCCCAATACTAAGTTCGAGCAGCGCGGTGAGCGCCTCGGACACGGTGTTTGGGACTTGCTGTTTGTAAAAAAAGCCTGAAAAAACTTTCCCATCCCTTGCATTTAAAAACTGGCATGCCCACAATCGCGCCAATTCTAACCGGCTTAAGCCAAGCCGGTTATGTGCGATAGTGACAGATAAAAGCACAAAAAGGGGTGAATTTAAGGTGCATCAGCGCCTTAGGATAAGTTAGCGTGTTTAATAAAAAGCTATACCCTCTCTACTTTGACATTTCAGATGTCTTTCTTTTGAAAGCGCAAGAAGACGCTTTTGCAGTAGCTAAATCCCATACTAATTCATTAGTTGTACTATTGTTGCGCGATGCTATTTGAACGACTACAGTCCAGCACAAGCTAATTATTTCGATAACATATGAGTGAAATTTAAAGGAGAAACTCTATGAAGAAAGTATTAATGACGTTGCCACTAGCACTGGCTATTGGTGCGACCACCTACGCACAAGCGGATCAGTCTGGATTGGAGCTGACTGCGGGTTGGAATCACACTAATTGGGATAAGGATCGGGGCATAAAAGATTCTACCGGTTGGTTAGGTGGCTTGGGTTATCGTATCAATGACAGTTGGGGTATCGAAGGTTTCTACATCGAAAACGATAGCACGGTTCAATCTACGTTAGAAACTGCTGAAACCAGGCAGTTGCATTTTGATGCGCTTTATCATTTCAATACCGATACCAATGTTCAGCCATTTTTTCTGCTTGGTGCCGGTAAAAACGATTACAAAGTGTTAGGTGCCAAAGATGATGAGAGCACATTTAATGTGGGTGCAGGCATTAAATTTTTCTTAACTGATAATTTCATTTTGCGCGGTGACATGCGCGGTATTCGCGGCTCTGAAGATGGCGATATCGACTTAGGCACCAATGTTGCCCTGTCTTACTTTTTTGGCGATCGCGGTACTAAACCAGCCCCCGTTGTTGCCGCCGCTGCTGCACCTAGCGACGCCGATAATGACGGCGTAGTCGACACGAAAGACGCCTGCCCGCAAACGCCAGCTGGTGTTAAAGTAGACACTCGGGGTTGTGCGTTAGATTCGGATAAAGACGGTGTAGCAGACCATAAAGATCAGTGCCCTAATACCGAAGCTGGGTTAAAGGTTGATGAGACTGGTTGTGCTATTTCGTTAACCGAAGCTGTGGCGATAAAATTAAATGTCACTTTCGACAACAATGCGGCCGTTGTTAAGCCAGCATTTTTTAGCGAGATAGGTGCCGTTGCTACATTCATGAAAAGCTACAAAGACTCTGTGGTTGAAGTGCAAGGTTATACCGATTCACGCGGGTCTGACACCTATAACCAAACATTGTCGCAGAAGCGCGCCAATGCTGTTCGCGATGTGTTGGTGCAAGAGTACGGTGTGGCAGCAGAGCGTGTAACGGCGAAAGGTTACGGTGAAGCTAATCCAATTGCCGATAACGAAACTGCCGAAGGTCGCGAAGCCAACCGTCGCGTTGTGGCCTCAGTTCAATCTCAGAAAACCACAAAAGTTAAAAAATAATGTAATTTTTGTGTGAGCGGCGAGCCCTAGGGCTCGCTTTTTTTTGCGTATTAGCCGACAACCATAACATCAGTTTCGATATTATCTAATATTTTCTCCGCCGTATTGCCGACTAACGCTGCCTTTACGCCAGCCCGCGCTGCCGAGCCAATAACAAGTATATCGGCATGTAGTTCTTGCGTTAGATCAATAATGACTGCCTTGGCATTGCCCTCGCGCAAATGCATGTTGGCAGAAGGAATGCCAAAGCGCTCGGCGGCAAGTTGTTGGTCCGGCGCCTCGTTGTGTTCCAGCAAGTGAAACAATTTTACAAAGTTTGGTGTTTTTTCCACCGCAGATACTAAGTGCAGTTCGAAGCCGGTGGCTTTTGCTAGGCGCTGTGCTTGGGTGAGAATTCGATTGTTGAGAATCTCGTGCTCGGGCTCGTTTTGGTTAAGACTTACTGCGGCTAATATAATGCTGTTTTGCCATGCTTCGTCAGACTTGACCAGTAAAACTGGGCAAGGTGCCGTGCGCATTAGATAGAAATCCGATGTGCGCTGGAACTTTCGGCTCATCGCGCTGTGCTGAAAACTGGATTTTACGATTAAGGTTGCATCGAAACGTCCGGCGGACTGCGCCACCATCATTTCCCATTTCTGATTCCAAACAACCTCACAGCTAACTTCTAGGCCTTGGTTTTTAATGGGTTGAGCAAGTTCTTGTAGCCAGGCTTTGGTTTCCTGAACCTGAGAATGCTTAGCATCCTTTCTTGAATCGTATGCCAGTAGCTCTTCTTCAGTTAAATAAGTGCAGCAAAATAAGTGCAGGCCTGCTTTTATTTCGAGCGCCAATTTTACCGCGCGACCCAATGCCAACTGATCATCGGTTAACGGATCTATAACCACTAAAAGCTTATTGCCGGCCATATTCTTATCCATCGACGTAGGTTTCAATGTTCAATAACATACCATAGTCAAGAGTTTGCTTCGGTGTATTGATTTGAAACAAAAAACGGCACCAGAAGGTACCGTTTTTGCGTAAGGGAGTAGAGCTTAGAAGCTATAACTGACACCTAGGCCAAGTAGGTCTGCTTTGTTGTCGCCATTTTCAGAGGCCCAGCTCGCCGTAATGGCAGCATTGGCCGTTAGGAAATAGCTAGCGGTTACATTGCCATGCCAGCTTTGGCCTTTGTCTTGGCTGTAGCCGGGTAGTTCATAGGCATTCAGGTCTAGGGTCTGGCTTGCCATGGTCACGCTATAATCCTCGCCTTTGAGTTGTGAGCGGATACCCCACTCAGAGGTTACAACCAGGGCATCGCCAGCGGCGCGCCAATGCACGAAAAAGCCGACATCGGCGCTGGTCGAGGTATGTTTTTGATCATCAAAACGAAGCGACGTGGTAAGGCCCGACGCTTCATCGTAGCCGTCGACATTTATTTCTCTGTGCACCAACTCTATTTTGGGGCCATAGTCCCAATTGCTGTGTGGTGAAATACTGTATCCGTATTCAACTGCCAAGGTTAACGAATCGCCATTGGTTTCGCCGGTTTCTGTGCGCGCGGTGATACCGAGAGGGACAACGCGGTTTAAATCGCTGTAATCCTGCTCGCCATAGCCGATGCTGGCATTAAACCAATGGGCTCCAGTGGTATAGCCGGTGAATAAGGTGATTGACTGACTGCTGGCATCATAGCTAGAGGCTGAGTCGTCAAAGCTTAAATCGCCGCTGTCGTTAGCAAACCCTAAACCTAGGTTCAATGCATCATTAACGCTGTATTGAATGCCGAGTAATGCAACATTTGATTTCGCATCGGCATCGAGATAGTTATTGCGAATCCCTGTGTCAACGGCACTGCCCCGGGCGAATATTTGCCACTGACCTTCGCTTGCGCGCTTGCTAGCCAAAGTAGACTGCATCTGCTGGCGCAGCTGGGTTTGGCTGGCGTCCACTAGGCTGGCACCGAGTACCGGTAGCATGCCGACTTCTTGAGGCGCTTGGATCAAGCTAAACATGTAATCGGCAATGATTTGCTGCGCGGCGGCGGTTGGGTGGACACCATCGTTAAAGATAAGTTTTGTCGGATCGCCGTTACCCAGTTGATTGATGCCATAAAGCGGGTTTTCACCGCTACCGGCACTTATAGCCGTGTTGCAATCATCGCTTCCGTCATAGCATGACGCGGCAAGCAATGTTGTATCTGCGATGAATCCGAAGGCTGTTGGGTCGAGAAGAATTTCAGTTAGCAATCCACGGCCGTCTACACCAATAACATTGGCCGAAGAGGCTCGTAGATTTGCGTAAAGAGCATCGTTAAATAGTGCACTTACGGGCGTCCATAGAGGCTGTGCACCAGAGCCTATGCCTGCTGGCGTGTTGCCAACATCAGGTAAGTTAGAAACCATAATGTATTTAGCGCCGGCAGCGTGTAGTGCATCAACCCCAGCCGATAAATTATCTGCTGAATTTTTTGCAGTAGTAGCATTTGTTGCGAAGCCTTGAAGGATGTCATTACCGCCGCCGTTAATATAATACAAGGTATTGGCTTGGGCTTGGCCAAATTCAGCTAGGTAACCGTCGCGAGTTCTCGAAACAATTCCGGCATCCACAGTTGAGCCATTGGTATCCGTGATGGAGGCCAATATTTGGTCTGTGCGATAGCCACCAACAGCATAATTAGTGCCGTCTGGCCAGCCAGTTACTGGGCTCGGTAGTATGGGTGTAGATGCAGCTAGGTAACCTAGTCCCAATTGTTGGCTGAGCCTTTGAATCGCAACGGTATCTGTAATACTGCCGGTGCCATCCGTTCTATTGGTGAAGCGTAATTCCCAAGAAAAGGGTGAGCCCAGAGCTGGATTGGCGGGAGAAGCTGAATCTGGGAATTGACCTGAGTCGGTAAGGCTGTCACCGAAGGCGACAATTTGGTCAAAAGGCGATTGGGCCTGGGTACAAGCTGAGGCAAGCAATAAAGCAGCCGCGAGTGGTTTGAGAGATGCGGATATACGTATGCTCATAATATCTTTCCGTGATCATTGCAGTGTTTATTATTGTTAGCGCTTCTGCCTAAACAGATCGCCAGTATGATTGCTGCGTAAAACATTGGCGTCGAAATAGATCAGTAATTATTGTTGTAGTGAACTGATACGGTGGAGATAGTAGAGTGGATCTGCGCTTGAGGCTATAACAGTCTCTGACTCTTGGGTCATCATTGTGCGCTGATTTTTAAAAGCATTTAGGTAAAAAAACTACACGCTGGCTTGTTCGAGTGCCTCACTGATTTCAAGCCATTGTAATTCGGCGTGTTCGAGTGCGCCTTTTAGTTCGCCCTGCTCCTTTAGCAGCTTTTGCATTTTTTCCTTGTTTTCGCTTAGGTATAAATCTGCATCGCCCATGAGGGTTTCAACAGCAGACAAACGAGATTGTAATTTTTCCATCTCTTGCTCAATTTTCTTAAGCTTTTGGGTTAGTGGTTTGAGCTTTTCGCGCTGCGCTGCGGCTTGTTGGCGTTGAACTTTTCGGTCAACTTTTGCGTCACCGTCTTCCGCTGTTTGTTGTGTTCGTGTCGACAGGCTGGTTTGCAAAGTAACTTGCGCCCATTGGTGGTAGGCATCCAAGTCGCCATCAAATATCTCGACCCGGCCTTGATGCACTAACCAAAACTCTTCCACGGTATTGCGAAGTAAGTGCCGATCGTGTGACACCACCACCACGGCGCCCTCGAAGGCTTGTAGTGCTACGGTTAAGGCATGGCGCATTTCTAAATCGAGATGGTTGGTGGGTTCATCTAGCAACAGTAAATTAGGCTTTTGCCAAGCGATGATGGCAAGCGCTAAGCGGGCTTTTTCGCCGCCGGAAAAAGGCCGCACGGTGGCTAAAGCTAAGTCGCCATGAAAACCAAAGCCGCCTAAAAAGTTGCGAATTTCTTGTTCGCTGGCGCTTGGCGACAAACGTTGCAGGTGCAACGCAGGCGTTGCGTCTAAATCTAGCGCTTGCAGTTGATGCTGAGCAAAATAGCCAATGCGTAAGTGCTCGCCGGCTATGCGATCGCCGCTGGTTGGAACGAGCTCTTCGGTCAGCGCTTTAACCAAGGTGGATTTGCCGGCGCCATTAAAACCCAGCAAGCCGATTCGGGCGCCGGGCAACAAGGCTAAGTTTAAGTTTTGAAATATTGTTCTGCCGGCGTAACCAATGTTGGCTTGCTGCAAGCCAACCAGTGGCGTGCTCACTTTTTCGAAACAGGGAATTTCAAAATGAAACGGCGAGTCTATGTGCGCCGGTGCTATGGTTTCCATGCGCTCTAATTCTTTTAGCCGGCTTTGCGCTTGCTTAGCTTTGGTGGCTTTGGCACGGAACCGGCGCACGAAATTTTCAATTTCCGATATGCGCTCTTGTTGCTTTTCGAAAGCAACTTGCTGTTGCGCAAGTCGCTCAGCTTTTTGGCGTTCGTAGGCGGAATAGTTGCCTTGATACAGCACGAGTTTTTGCGCTTCAACATTGACGATTCGGTCAACAACCGCGTCGAGAAAATCGCGGTCGTGCGATATTAATACCAAGGTGCCTGGGTAGCGTTTGAGCCACTGCTCTAGCCATAAAGTGGTGTCTAAATCTAAGTGGTTGGTGGGCTCATCGAGCAGCAAGAGATCGCTCGGGCACATGAGCGCTTGGGCAAGGTTCAATCGGATGCGCCAGCCGCCGGAAAAGTCGCTGACCAATTTGGTTTCATCGCCCGGCGCAAAGCCTAAGCCAGATAAAAGTTGTAGTGCTCGGGACTCGGCCGTGTAGCCGTCTATATGTTCCATGTCGGCATAGGCGGTGGCCAGCGCTTCACCCTCGCATGTTTTTAGCAGGGCTTGCAGTCGACGCAGTTCGGTGTCGCCATCGAGCACGTGATCTAAGGCATTTTGTTGGGTGTTTTCGATCTCTTGCGCCATGTGCGCAACGCGCCATTGGCCGGGCACCAAGCAATGGCCGGTATCGGCGCCAAGATTGCCCAGCAGCATTTGGAATAGACTCGATTTACCACTACCATTGGCGCCAATCAGGCCCACGTGTTGGCCTGGATGGATGCGAAGGTCTGCGTGGTCGAGCAAAAATTTTTGCCCGCGCTGTAGGCTTACTTGGTTCAATTCAATCATGGCGCGCATTGTAGCAGCGCTGGCAATGGCGACTAGCGAAAAGTGATGACCAAGCCAAACTTTATCGATTTTGCGTTGTCTTTATACGCGCAGCCTGCAGTGGAGGCCGAGTGCCTGCAGTTGCAGGATAACCACGATGTCAGTGTTCCCCTGCTGCTCTGTTGCGCTTGGCTTGATTTTGGCGGTGTCGGCGCGACGCTCGAATCTATTGGCGTGCTAGCTAAAGACGTGCTTGTTTGGGAGCAAACTGTGGTCTGGCCCTTGCGACAGCTGCGTCGACAGTTGAAGTGCGAAGCTGAATCGAGCGCGGCGGTGGCGGAAATTCGCGCAAAAATTAAGCAGGCCGAGTTGGCTGCGGAGCTAGAAGTGCTGCAGCGCTTGGGTGCAATAGCCTGGCCTAGCTGTTCGGAGCCGGCGTTAACAAGTTTGCGTTTGTATTACCAACTAGCTGGCGACTGTGACAGCTTCGGCGCTTTACGCGCCAGAATGGCCGTGCTCAAGGCCGATGCCTTAACAGGCCAGACTAACTAGGCTAGTATTGGCCGCTCGATTTTATATTGCCTGACCTACGGTAGGTTCAGGGCCCTCAACCGGAAGATGATAATGATTAAAGTGAAACACAGCCTGGTTTCAGGCATCGCCCTAGCTACCCTGATGCTAGCTGCCTGTGGCGCTGACAAAAAAGCTGAAGAACCGAAGCTTGATACCCTCGAAGCTAAAATGAGTTATATCTTCGGCGCTAATATGGCGTCTCAGTTCAAACAGGAAGGTATCACCCTCGATCCAGCAGCCTTATCACTGGCGGTGGTCGATATTCAGAGCGGTAAAGAAAACCGTATTAGCCAGGAAGATATGCAACAGGTAATGCAGGAATTCCAAGCTCAGGCGCAAGCCAAGCAAGAAGAAAAAATGAAAGAAGCTGGTGCTGCTAACCAGCAAAAAAGCGAAGCATTCTTAACCGCCAATAGCACCAAAGAAGGCGTACAGGTTACGGAATCAGGTTTGCAGTACAAGGTTGTGGCCGCCGGTGAAGGTGCCAAGCCGACAACTGAAGATTCTGTCACTGTGCACTATAAAGGCACCTTAATCGACGGCACCGAGTTTGATAGCTCCTACACCCGCGGTGAGCCGGTCACATTCCCAGTGACAGGTGTTATCCCAGGTTGGACCGAGGCCTTGCAGTTAATGAGCAAGGGCGCCAAATATGAGTTGTACATCCCCGCCGATCTCGCTTATGGCGCTGGCGGTACTGGCCCGATAGGCCCAAATTCAGCCTTGGTGTTCGAGGTGGAGTTGTTGGATATCGTTAAGCCAGAAGCAGCCGCAGCTAAGTAAGCAGGCTTGCTGAGTAGGTATGAAAGGGTTGCTGCGGCAGCCCTTTTTGCTTTTCTAGCCCTGCCGATTCTACTTTAAGGTGTGCACAAAGCCGTTCGCCGCAACCGCGACAAAATGTTTCTCGGCGAAGGCAACCGCCATCACAGCGGCGCCCGAAGGTTGCAAGGTGTCGCGTTTCGGTAGGCGCCACTCTTTGATCAGCGTCATGTTGTCCACCCGCCAAAGCTGCACGATCTGATCCGGTCGGCCGGTTAATAATTGGCTGCCGTCGGCGGAAAAGCGCGCGGCGGTAAATCTCAGCCCGCGCTTGACCATACTGCCCGCCAAGGGCACTTCTCTGAGCGCTTTACCCGCGGCGAGATCCCAGATCACGGCCTTGTCGTATTTTGCCGCGCTGAGAGCCTTGCTGCCGTCGTTGGTGATGGCCACCATTTGCACTTCTTCGGCGTGGTTAAACGTATGTAGGGCTTTGCCGCTGGCGACGTCCCAAACAATCGCCGTTCTATCCTCGGAGCCGGTGATGGCAATTTTTCCGTCTGCCGATAGCGCCACCTTGCGCACTCGGTTGTCGTGCCGGAAGGTGCGCGCAATACCGCCGCGTTTGATGTCGAACATCACCGCGGTACTATCCACTAAGCCCAGCAGCGCATAGTCACCTGTGGGTGTTAAAGCGATATCGAGCACCTCGGCTGGCGCATTCCAGAAGCGCGCCGCCTGGCCAGTTTCTAGGCTCCAAAACACAATGGTGTGGGTGGTGGCAGTTGCCGCCCAGCGTCCGTCGGCAGAGAAAGCGGCGCTCTCAATGGTCGAGCGCTCGTCTTTTGCGTGGTTCCAATCGTAGAGTCGCTCTTTGTCGGTTAGGCGCCACAGGCTGCCACCCTCAAAAATAGAGCCGATTAAGGCATAGTCGCCTTGGTCCGACAGCGCCGCACTTAGGATGCCTTTGTTGGCCACCTCTACACTGGCGGCTGGGGTTGGGGTATTGTCACACGCGACCAGACTTAGGCAGGCCAAGCTGCAGGCGGCCATCCAATTCCATTTCATAAAAAGATCCGAGTGAGGATATAACTGAAATTAAAGATAGTGCAGAAATGCAGGTGCTGCCGCCGATTGGCACCCAGGGCGGTGCCAATCGGCCTGGGCAAATTAGGCCACCAGGTCTTTATGGGCGTCGTGCAGTACGGAGATCATCCGATCTTCCGCTGAAAAGCGTGTCTCAAGTGCGTCGCCAAGGGTCGAGAGATCGGCGCGCAAGGAGGTGAGATCATCGGTTTCTTGATATTTATCGTTGAAGTCGAGAATCACATCTGTGGTCGGATCAATCTCAGTGTACAGGCCCGAAGCTTCTTCAATAGCGGCTTGATCGTCGAACTCGTGGGCTTCTTTGACCAGCTGCTTATAGACCTCAAAGTGGCCTGCGGAGGAGTAGTCCACCAGCAGTTGGCAAAGGGTTCGCACCTTGTCGCCGTGTTCTAGGGGTTCAAATTCGTCGTGATCAGAAAGCTTGCAGTAGAGTACCAATGCGTCCTGACGTTCTTGCAGCCAGCGGTCGATAATATCGCTTACACCGCCCCAGCGTTCCTTAGCCGTCTTACAATTATCGAGCATGTGACTACTTCCTTAACTCATTCGATAGGTCTAACGCTCAATGTAGGTGAAAGGCAGAAAGGGGGCAAGACTTAATCAACAGCAATTGATCGATTAACCAGTGCCGGCGCTGGCTTAAAATTTAGAGGTAGTTAGCTAAAAATGGCAGCCATAAAGCGGTGAAGGCGCCAGTAAGCCCCATGGCTAAGCTGGCAAAAGCGCCGACAGTAGCACTTAATTCAAAACCTCTGGCCGTACCCACACCATGGGCATTAATACCGAGCACAATGCCTTGACCCCTTGGATCGGCAAGTCCAGAAAGCTTAAATACCAGCGGTGAAATAAGTGCACCAATAACACCTGTGAATATCACCACACCCGTCGTTAGGCTGGTATTGGCGCCAATTTGTTCTGCAATCCCGAGTGCAATTGGTGTTGTAACTGATTTGGGTGCGAGGGCTAATAACAGTTCGGCACTTGCACCCGCGACATAGGCAAACAGCAAGGCTGCGCCACAGGCTATGCCGCTGCCGAGGGCGATGGTGCCAGCTATGGGTAGGAAAAGGCCTTTGAGTTGATGAAATTCTCGATGCAATGGTAGGGCTAAGCTTACGGTGGCTAGGCCTAAAAGTTGATAGAAAAGCCAATTAGCAGCTTTGTAGTCCGAGTAGCTTGTGCCGGCCAATTTGAGCCCCACGGCAAGCAAAATAGAGCCTGTTAACAGAGGGTGTAGCCAGAGTTTGCGCGCACTGCGTTGATACACCCAGATGCCTACTTGGTAGGCGCAAAGTGTGGCTGCAATCATGAGTAACCAAAACAGGCGGTCATTCACGGGATTTGGCCCGCGCGCTAAATACCCGGTAGGCCAGGCTCGAGAGCAGCATGGCAACAAAGGTGCCGCCGAGCATTGCGGCAAGTACCGCAGGCCATTGGGCGTTAATATGTTCGGGCAAGAAAAAGATACCCACTCCGGCGGGTAAAAATAGTAAGGACAGATGACTGATGAGCTTTTCACTGACCTGCTCAACGGGCTCCACCAAGGTCTTACGCCAAGGTAATACCCTTAAGCTGAGCAGCAAAAACAACAGCCCAATAACCGCGCCTGGTATGGGTAAATTGAGCCAGAGGGCGGTGAGTTCGCCCAGTATTTGAAAGCCGATGAGAACCAGTAAGCCGACAATCACGCCTTGCGCAGTCCCTGCCAGAAACACAGCGCCACTAAGCCTGCGAAAGCGACAAAGGTCCAGGCGGGAATAGACAAGCCAAGAAAGCTCCACACCACGTCGGCACAGTTGCCATCGCCTTGAAACAGTAATGCCAAGGCGTCGAATAAGGGAAAGGTTTCGAACATATACTCAAGCCCGGGGCCGCAGGCGGGCACTTGATCCTCTGGCAGGTTTTGAATCCACACATGGCGAGCCGAAACGCCGGCACCGATAAGGCCAGACACTAGGCCTAAGCCGCTGTAGATTTTATTGCCAAAACCTTTAGGGTTGTGCAGGGCTGCAGCCAGGGCAATAAGACCTACCACAATCACGAAGATCCGCTGAGTTACACACAGTGGGCAGGGGTGTAAGCCCATTTGGTATTGCATATATAGCGCGGTTAAAATCAAGCTGGTGCAACCGGCGAAGATAATAAAATAAGTCTGACGTAAATTAGGCAGCATAAATAGGTCTCAAAGCTGGGATTGGTGCTGGCGTCACGTTAGGGGAAAAGCGCAAAAGGCACAACTCAATTAGCCCACAATAGCGATAAAAAAGGCTATGCTCAAAGGCCTAGCTTTGGACAAAAATGGTTTTAGATATGCTTGTGCTGCGCACCTTCACTCTGAGTTTACTCGTGGCGTTTATCGCTGCCCTGCCCGCCCATGCCCAGGATGACGAGGCGGAGGCCGCAACAGGACAGGCGTTGTATATTCCGCTTTTACCGCCTTTTGTCGTCAACTATGGGGGTGTGGGTAGGTTGCGCTATCTGAAGGCCGAGTTGACCGTGAGGGTGGGCGACATTAGCGCCGCACAAAGCGTGCGCCACCATATGCCGGCCATTCGCGATAAAATTGTCACCTTGCTGAGTCAACAAGAGGAACTTGTGATAGATACACAGGAAGGTAAAGAGCAGTTGCGCCAAGATGCCCTGAAAGAAATTCGCCAAGTCATCGAGCTAGAACAAGGCAGTGAGAGTGGCGTGGTGGATCTATTCTTCGACAATTTTATTGTTCAGCGCTAACCGATTCCGCACTCAATTGCGTTGCGTTTTTGGGCTACAAGCCCTACCTCAATCGAATCGCCACACCGCCATTGATGCAGTGTTGTGCGATCGGGCTAGTCAATAGCTTTTACCAATAGCGCCACCTGTTTGTTTTTGCTGTCTTGTTGCCCGACCGGCTTAAAGCCCTGGCGCTGATGAAATTGCAGCGAGGTTGGGTTGGGTGGCTCGATATCTATTTCGGCCGCCAGCCAGTGTAGGTGTTGTTGCCGTGCCCAGGTTTCAATCTCGGTGTAGAAACGCTGCCCCAGACCTTGCGACCGAACCTCTGCGGCAATGACGATACGATCTATATAGAGAAAGGCTTTTAAACGCTCGGAAAACCATCGGTAGTTTACGCTGTCGTACTGGCTGCCATCGGTAAAGCCCATCAAAAACCCGAGTAGCTGGTGATTTTGTTCCGCCACCAGAATGAGCGCGGATTGGCTGTGCAGTTGGTCAAAACGTTGTTGATCCATAGGGCTCAATACGTTCACAGACTTTTCATTTAGGCGCAATATTGCGGCGGTATCGCGCGCTGCAAATTGCCGGAGAGCGATAGTATCCATAACTAAGCCTTGAGTTAACGTCGAACCGCTACAATGTCTTTAACAGCCGATCTTTCCTCGGAAAATAGTGGTTATCGGGGTCGAAGGATAGCACGACCTGACGCGTGCGACCGATGATCTCTCGTCTGGGAACAAAGCCAATAACGCGTGAATCGGCACTATTGTCGCGGTTGTCGCCCAGTGCGAGGTAACTATTTTTAGGAACTTTAACCGTGGCAAAGCTCGCCAAGGGCGAAGGTTTTTTTGCTAATTGAATCAGATGCTGATGGGCAAAAAGCGCCTCTTGATATAGACGGCTTTGCGCCGTTTCTGTCACGGCAAGCAAGGGGATTTTTTCACCGTTGATAAAAAGTTGGTTATCTCTTAAGCCAACCGTGTCGCCGGGTAAGCCAATCACCCGCTTAACCAAGCGCTTATCGGCTTTGCTCGATTCAAACACAATTATATCGCCGTGTTCAGGGTCGCCGAGCTTAATCAAGGGTAGTTGGATGAAGGGCAGGCGAATATCGTAGGCCATCTTATTAACCAGAATACGATCGCCCTCCACAATGGTGGGCAACATAGAGCCAGTAGGTACACTATTCCAGTCGGCAAAGGTGCTACGAAAGACAAACATCAGCGCTAGAAAAAGGATCAGCCCACGGTTTTCACGCCATAGTTGTTTAATAGACTGCGTTGCCATTATCTGTCTGCCTCAATATCCTTTGGTAAAACTAAATGTATCAGCTTTGGCTAACTTCTTGTCGGCGGCGAGCGATGAATAAGTCGGGGTGATAGCGTTATGGGATTAAAGGCCAGCAAAGGCCAGTGTTCGGCCCTCGCGATCGGCTCGTACCGCCTGCTCGATGACATGAATCACTTGGGCTGCCGATACTGGGTCAACCGGCACTGCACTGCCCTTGGTAATGGCATCAGCTAGGGCATGATAAAAAGCGAGATAGTCTCCGGCGAGCGTCGGCTCAATGTGGCTTGAACTGTTTGTGTATAGCGTGCCATGAAATTGATTCGCCTCTATACCGTAATCCGCTGCCGATGGCAGTAGGCCAGATTTAAGTTGGTCTTCTTGTGGGTCTAGACCGCGTTTAATAAAACTGCCAGTTGTGCCCGACAACTGAAAGCGCAGGTTGGGCCCGGCGCTAAAGGGGCTGGAATGTAAGATCACTTCATGGCTTGGATAGTGAAGCTGCACGTGAAAATAATCGACATTGCGTGAATTTTCGCGCAACATTTTTAATCGTGCCGTTATGCTCGTGGGCGCGCCAAAAAGTGTTAACGCCTGATCGACCAAGTGCGACCCCAGGTCATACCAAATGCCAGCACCAAGGCCTGGATTTTCTCGCCAGCGGTCGCGCACCTCGGGTCTAAACCGGTCAAAATGCGACTCAAAAACCTTCAGCTTGCCTAAGGCGTTATTAGCAATCAGTTTTTGCACGGTCAAGAAATCGCCGTCCCAACGTCGATTATGAAACACGGTCAAAACTCGGCCACGGCTTTTTGCTAGCACGCATAATGTCATTGCCTCTGCCGCGGTATGGGTCATCGGCTTTTCGATAAGAACGTGCAGGCCTGCGTCTAATGCCGCTTTCGCCAAACTGAAATGGGTATGGTTTGGCGCGGTGATAATCACTAGATCCACGCATTTCGATTCGATCAATTGCAGCGCCGTGGGATAAATTTCTAGCGCTGGGTGCCGCTTCAAGATCAAGCTGGATTGCGACGAGCTTATCGCCGTCAATTGAAACGCGGCGCTAGCTTCAATTAAAGGCAAATGAAAGGTTTTTGCCGCATAGCCGAAGCCAATCAGACCAACTTTAATCATTCATTTTTTCTCGCTTTGTCGCGCATTATCTGGGATTTTGACTCAAGCTCTGTGTCGAATTCGGTGTGGAAATTTTCCACCTAGTTAAAACCCTAGCGCACTCATGTTTATGCGCTAGGGCAATTGGCTCGTTACTTGCGCTTTAGCTTGCGCCAAGCAAAAGTAGTTAACATTAGCGATAGCAAAAGCAAAATTAACCAAGGGAAAATATAGGCCAGTGCGGTGATCATGGTGGCAATGGCATCGGAGAAGTTGTCGCCAAAGTCGCTGGCAGACTCGAAGATGGGCGCCCAGAAACCGGTGTTGGTGAGTTTGGTTAACTGGATGCTTACGATGTCTTGATTGACTCTTTGCAGCAGCTTAGCTTTTTCACCCAAAGCATATTCTAAATCCGATTGCACCCGGCTCAACTCAGAGGCAACTTTGATGAGCGATTCAATATCTTTGCTGGCTTGGGCTTCCAGTGCTAACAAGCGTTGTTGGTAAGCTTGCAGTAGTTCGATGCGTTTGCCGCCATCGACGATGGCATCTTGGAGGTCGTCAACATTGGTGGATTGTCGGGTCACTTCGCCGTATTTGCTGACTAGCTCGAACATTTTATCGACATCCGCCGGCGCTACGCGAAAGCGCAAATAGCCGTTGGCGTATTCGCCGCCTTGTAATTCAGAGTGCATCATGGTGCAAGACTGGCTGAACTTTTGACAATGTTCCACCAAGGCATTAAACGCCGGTGGAATTTTCGCTTCGGCGAGTTCGACGGTGGCCGAGTGCTCATAGGCTAGGTATTGGCCTCTGGCTTGTTGTTGCTTAGGCGCAATGGCCATAACGGCATCATTGGAGCGAAAATGTTCTGCCTCTGGCGAGTCTGATTTACTACAGCCGGTGGCAATGGCAGCGATAATAATGAGCGAGGCAAAATGTCGTAACCGCATAGCTATCCATCCTTTTGATTGGCGAAGAAAATTTCGAGCTTTTTGTGCACGCCCATGTTGTTGACCAGCGTTTGTTGGCAAAGGCCGGGCAGGTCTAAAAGCGCACTAAAGAGTTCATGGTTGTAAGCGCTGTTTCTCGTGTCGCGTTGAAATTCAGACAAACTAATCCAGCGCGCATCGAGTATTTCTTGAGTATCTTGAATCTGAATGTTTGTATGCAAGGGACGCAGTTGGCAGACGAAGTATAAGTTTGATTTGCCAAAGCGATAAGGGTGTTTATTGGTAAAACCTAGCACAGAAATAAACTCGCATTCGATGCCAGTTTCTTCTAGCACTTCGCGCAGTACGGCATCTTCAATGCGTTCACCTTGCTCGACGTGACCACCCGGTAGCTTGTAGCCGGTCATGCCATACTCTTGCACCACTAAAATCTCGCCCGCCGCATTTTTAATCAGCGCACCAGCGCCCACTGTATGACTGGGAATAAAAGGGACGAATTGCGCAGGTTGGTTTTTATGTACCAGTGTCAATTCATGTTCTTGGCAGCAGTGAAAGACAAAGCCGAGGGCCGTTGCGCTGCCCACGTGATGCGACTTTTCAATCGGTAAGGTCAGCCAGGTTATGCCTTTATTCTGCTGCGCGGAATAGGCCAGGATGGCGCTAAGCGACGCGTGAAACTCAATGTCGTCTGTGGCTATAGAGTCGGAATCGATAATCAGGCCATTGAATGCGTCTTCGGTAAACTTCACGGGCACAGGCTCTCTTGAGTGATAGGGCGCGAGTATTGCACACCGGCAAGGTAAAAACGAACTTCCCGGTTGGCAATAATGGCGCCTGATTTTAGGTGCTGCCGGCGATCAGTTCGTTGACCTGTCGACATAAGCGTGGGTAGAAAAGGTGGAATATTGCCTCGAGTGCTTGGTCTTGCTTTATCAATTGGTGTTCGATGCCATCGAGTAGCTCGGGTTTGGAAATGCGTCGGCGCAAACTACCCACCACACTTAGGTAGGTGTCGCGTTCAGCATAGCGTTCGAACAAGCGATGACTTTGCGCTCGGCGTAGAAAAAGTTGCGCTTGCTCTGGCATTGATGGCTCGTGCTGGTTCAGATGTGTGAACGCACGCTGACAAAAATCCGCTAGCAATTGTTGGTGGTACTGAGAAAAATGTTTTGCTAGATAGTGATCGAAAGCGATGTCGATAACCGGCCCAGCGATACGCCGGTGTTTGCCGCCGAGTAAGGCTAGAGCACTCTGTATTTCGGTTTGCGCATCGACCCAGGCGTCAATACGGCGATGTAATGCCACACCTTGTAATACCGGTTTTGCCCAATGGACTCGATGGCTTTCGATGGGGCCTTTCAACCAGTCGCCGAGAAAACCACCCACCTGCATGTCGGGATCTGGGCCGGACAGTGCAAGGTGGGCGAGGTAATTCATAGACAGTTAAATTTGGGTTTGTCGCAACAGGTGTACTGTGCGTAAAACTTAGCTAGGTAGTCCTCGAAGGGCTCTTGCTGCTCTTGGTCTTGCTCGAGTTGTGCCTGAGCCGCGAGAGATTCCTTGGTTAACCTCTCGAACAGATTTTGCTTGTCTTTGGATAAGCTGCGCTGCTTGAAAAATTCCGCGTGCTCGACCGAGAGGTCTTTGGCCAATTGGAAAAAGGTTTTATTGTGCGCGGCCATATCGGCCAAGAATTTCGCCGCGGGCGTTGCTGTTGGGTCTGAGGCTTGGACCGAGGCGCGCTCCACGGCGGCGGAAAAGTCTTGCGTGTCTGCACCTTGATCGAGAATAGCCGCACAGCTCGCCATGGCGGCGAAGATGTCTTTGGTCCAATCTTGAATTTTTCGCTCTTTGCCCTGTTGGCGCAAGGTGAGTGCTGGGTCTCTGCCCTGTTCGACTACGCGCTTTTGGTTTTCCAGCATATCGGCGTATTCGTCGGCATCTGTTTCTGGGCTTTGCTCGAGTAAACAGAAGAGGAGAAAGGCGTCCATGACGTGCAGTTGGTCGCGGGTGACGCCGAGCGGTTCATAGGGGTTTAAATCCACACAGCGCACTTCGATATATTCCACGCCGCGCGCATGTAGTGCATTCAACGCGGTTTCGCCGCGCTGACTGGTGCGCTTGGGACGAATGGTGGAATAGAACTCGTTTTCGATTTGCAGCAGGCTGGTATTGAGTTGTTTGTAGTCGCCGGCGGCATCTTTTAAGCCTATGTCTTGATAATCTTTGTGGCCCTGAGTGATGGCGCCACACAAGGTTTTTAAGTAGGTATTTAAATTGTTATAACAAACCGTGAGCGATTGCTGAGCGTCACTTTGGTAGCCTAAGTTACCCATGCGCAGCGAGGTGGCGTTGGGCAGATGCAGGGAGTGGCTATCCTGCCCGAAGGCTTGTAATTTGTGCGGCCGATCTTTGACGAAGCTTTTGCACACGGCCGGCGCGGCGCCGTATAGATATACCAGCAACCAAAAATAGCGGCGGAAGTTGCGAATTAAATCGAAGTAACTTTGGGTTTTAAAATCTTGAAAGCTGAGCTTGCTGCCGGATTTCGCTTGCAGCGCGGCAATTAATTCATCGGAAAAAGAAAAATTGTAGTGTACCCCGGCGATGGTTTGCATGGTGCGACCATAGCGGTGACCGAGCCCGACCCGGTAAATGGTTTTCATGGTGCCTGTGTTGGAGTTGCCGTAGCGGGCGACGGGAATATCTTTGTCTGCACCGACAGCACAGGGCATGCTCGCAGCCCACAGTACTTCGTCGCCTAGGTGTTTGTAGGTAAAAGTGTGGATATCGCTCAGCTGGCCCAGTAGCGCATCGACGCTGGTGTGCGGCTGGGTTATAAATTCCATCAACGCTTCACTGTAGTCGGTGGTGATGTGCGGGTGGGTTAAGGTGGAGCCGAGCGCCTTGGGATGATCGGTTAACGCCAGCGTGCCCTCGGTGTTAACCCGCAGGCTCTCTTTTTCCATGCCCCGCAATATGACCTTTAGTAGGTGGTGATTGCCCTCGGCCAACCAGGCCAGTTTATCTTGCAGCGGTTGGGATAGGTGGCTCAAGGGTTGCTCCTTAGCGGGCAGTGGCTCTGCCGCTTAATCTGTGAGTGTTCAGGCATTGTGCCCAGCGGTACGGCCTCTGGGGTCAGTCCTGAATCGTGTCTTGGTCAAATTCATCGGCGACGTCTTCCGCTTGCTCATCCGCTTCCAATTCGGCCACATCGGTATCGTCGTCGCTTTTTGGCTCGCGCGGGTCTTGGATGTCTGAGCTGTCTATTTGTGACAGCCCCGCCCCAGCGCTTTGTGACAGCCCCGCCGACAACCCTGCTTCAGCGTCTTGTGACAGCCCTGACTCGGCGTCGATCAAACTGGCCTGCTCGCCCTCGCCTTTTGGCTGCTCGGGCAGGGGCTCAGGCATGGCCTCGGCGGCGATGATAGGTAGCTTTTTGTCGTTTAGCTCACACTCTAGCAGGTGTATGCGCTGGGTATAGTCTTTGGCGTTGACCTCAACCTTTTGGTTGATGCCTTCATCCTTATGGGGTGTTTGGTACAAGCTCTTTAAATCGCGCGCGTCGGTCCACTCGCGGTTGCGGTTTAGGATTAACTTGTCTTGGTTTTGCAGAAGGTACACGGTACTCATAGGGCGTCTTTCAATTCCGTAACACGTAGATACAGCCTAAATGGGGGCAAGTTTATAAAATGAAAGACCCTGTGGCCGCGATAAATAGTACTTGCCCAGGCCTTAGCTATTGGCCGCTAGGCCCTCCACCGCCACATGTTGCTTGAGGATATTCAGCGCTTGGCCCTCGCGCAGGCGCTCGGCGCCCCTTACGATTACCAAGTCGCCGGCCGCTAACGCGCCGGTGACGGCAATGCGACTGCCGTAGCCATTGCCGGTGCGCACCTCAATGCGCTCGGCCTTGTCGTCTTTGCCGACTTTAAAGATATAGACTTGGGTTTCGCGCAGCACTAATGCGTCCCTTGGCACGGTGAGTGAAGACTCGCTCTCGCCGTTGGGCAATTCGATCTTTACCGCCTCGCCAATCAACCAATGCTCTGCGCTCGCGGCAATGCGTAGCTCCAACATGCGCGAGCGCTCGTCACCCACCGGCACTAGGCTGCGCACCTTGCTGACGTGGGTGCCGGCCTGAGTTTTTATCGCCACCTCGCTGCCGGCTTTGACATGCCGAAAGCTGCTCAGGGTGGCTTGGGCTTTGATTTCAAGGTTGTCGACATTGGTGAGCCGAACCGCTGCCTCGCCCTGGTTAATATGCTCGCCAGGCTGGTGATAGCGGGCCACCACTATGCCATCGAAGGGCGCTTTAATGACGGCGCGCTCGATATCGTACCGGGTGCGTTGTAGTGCCACTTCGGCGGCGCGCAATTGTTGCCGCACCATGTCCCGCTCCATGGTCAGGCGCTCCAATTCTGACTGCGAGGCATTGTTGGTTTTGGCCAGCCGCTCGCTGCGCTCGACTTGCCGCACCAAGAAATCTAGGTTGCTGGTTAAGCTCGCCACACTGGCGAGATCGTTGGCCTGTTGTAACTGCCAAACGCGATCGTTAATGCGCGCCAGCGGTGCGCCGGCTTTGACTTGGTCGCCCACCTCGGCAACCCAGAGTAAATTGCCGGTAATTTCGGAGGCGATTTGCGAGTCTTGCTTGCTGATCACCGTGCCGGGCACCCAAACCGTCGGCGCGATATCGCGAATTTGCGCCTCTGCGACCTCCACCGCCGCCGGTGGTATATCTTGTGCGCCGGCGCCTAGGCAGGTGGCGAGCAGGGTGAGCCCAGTCAGGGCTTTGGTGATTCGAGTGTGATAGGAGTGGGTCATAATTTTGTCCTCAAGCCGCAGACTTCAAGGTGCGCAATGCACTGTGGGCTGGAATATCTTGTAATGAGAGTTGCCCCTTGGCGCCCATGCGCAGGAAACAAGGTAAAAGTACCAGGGTGAACACGGTGCTAATGCACATGCCGCCGACAATCACGGCGGCGAGGCCGCGGTAAATAACGCTGCCGTCACCGGGCATTAGTAACAGCGGCAACATGCCGAAAATACTGGTTAATGTGCTCATGAAAATGGGCCGCAGGCGCAGCATCAAGGCCTGCTCGACCGCGAGGTGACGGTTCATGCCCTCGCGCTCGGCACTGCGGGTTTGATGCACGAGTAAAATGGCGTTATTCACCACCAGCCCGAGCATGATCACAAAACCGATCATGGTGAGTAAGTCGAGCGGTTGAAAGCTGACTAGATTTAAAAGCCGCAGTGCCACCACGCCGCCCACCATCGCCAGTGGCATGGCCAGTAACACCAGGGCGCTGTCTTTGGGCGAGCGAAATAAAACGCTCATTAACAAAAACAAAATCAGCAGGGCGACGGCGAAATTCTCGCCCATGGTGCCGAGCGCGCGCTTCAAACTATCGGCACTGCCGCCGTATTGAATGTTGCCATCGGCCGGCATCGCCGCTTTGATTTTTGGCTCAACCTGGGTTTGCAGCGCGGCCAGTGCTTTTTCCAGCGACATATCTTCCGGCGGCACCACGATCAAGCTCAGGGTGCGGCGTCTATCGATGCGGCGTATTTGGTTCGGACCCACGGTGCGCTCTAAACTGACGAGTTGATTCAGTGGCACCACCGCGCCGCTCGGTGTTGCTAGGGGCAAACTGATCAGCGCTTCGGGGTTGTCCCACAGTTGCGCGCGCATGATCACGTCCATGCGTTTGACCGAGTCGAAGTATTCACCCACCCATAAACCCTTGCCGAGCATGCGCACAATGGAACCCATGTCGCGTCGATTCCAGCCCAGCTCTTGCAGCGCTCGATCATCGGGAATCAGGCGCAGCTCTGGTTCTGAGTCGGCGGTGCCCGGGTCAACCCGGGACTGGGCCTCGGGTATCGCCTCGCGCACCCACTCCACCGCCTGTTCGGCAACCGCGGCTAAAGCCTTCGGGTCAGACGCTTGCAGGTGCATGGGAATGGCGCGGTCGCCGCCAAACTGGCCAAATAAATTGCCTTGGGCGCTGAAGGCCATGGTGTCGGGTAAGTCGACGGTGATTTCTTCGCGCACGATTTTTAACAAATCGTTAACCTTGGCTTGGTCGAGCGCGCGCGCACCCATGGTGCCGCCGCCGGGCCAAACCAAGACGTAATAGTTTTTCAGCGCCGGCTCTTTTTCGCCGCTCATGTAGGGCTTCATGCGCTGGTTGATAACCGAAATAATTTCCGACTCGATGGTGTCGATGTTGGTGGCGGGCGGGAAGCGAAACCAGGTATCAACGGCATCGCGCTTTACCGGCGGCAAGTAGTCTAGCTCGGGCATTAATATCCAGGCGCTGAGCAGCGGCACGGCGATTAAACCGGCGATGATCGACAGCCGTTGCTTTTTGGTGTGCGTTAACCGCATCACTAGCGCGGTAATGCGCTGCCACAGGTTTTGATGGTGATCGGCCAGGCCTTCGCTGCTTAACCAGCGCGATGCCAGAAGCGGCACAATGGTGACGGCAACTAACAGCGAAATGCTCACCGCAATCGTGATGGTTAAGGCCAAGTCGGAAAATAGTTGGCCTTCTACGTCCTTTAAAAAAACCACCGGCAGGAAAATAGCCACGGTGGTTGCGGTGGACGCGAGCAAGGCACCCCAAACTTCACCCGTGCCCTTGCTGGCGCTGTCGTTGGCGTTTACTTTTTGTTCGCGCAAGCGCACCACATTTTCCAGTACCACAATGGCGGCGTCCAATACCATGCCCACGGCGAAGGCTAAACCGGCGAGGGAAATCACATTAAGGGTGCGACCGGTCATCTGTAACACGATGAAGGTGGACAGCAGCGAAATGGGAATGGTGAGCGCGACGATGACTGTGGCCCTTAAGCGGCGCAAGAACCACCAGAGCACACCCACGGCCAACAACATGCCGAGAAAAATATTGCTGGTGACCAGATTAATGGCGCGGTAGATAAACACCGAGGCGTCGAATGATTGCACAATAGTTAGGTTACGATCTTTAATCGGGCCGTCCCGCAGCTCGACCATTTTCGCCTTTACGGCATTTAGGGTGGCGAGCACATTGGCGCCGCTTTCGCGATTAATTTGAATGCCAATGGCGGGGTTACCATTTTGTGTGGCCAAACTATTGCGATCTGGTTTGGCGACTTTTATCTCCGCGATATCGCCCAACAAAATAGGCTTGCCGTCGCGCCACTCCAACACCATCTCGCCCAGTTCTTCCGGTTTAAAGCGGCCGGCCATGCGCAAGGTGTACTGGCGCCGGCCGACATCGACAAAGCCGCCGGAGACGTCGTTCGATTGCCCGAGCAAGCCCGCCACCACCGGCAGTTGTACACCTAATTGCGCGGCGCGGTAGGGGTCGAAGCGAATTTGTAGTTCTTCCATGTTGCCGGCGCCGGCGCCGCCAACGCGGGCACTGGCAACACCGGGAATGGATTCGATGGCGGGGCTAATAACTTCTTCCACAAAGGGTATGTAATCGTCGACGCTATTGGGGTTGCCGGGCAAAACTTGTAAAAAATACCAAGTCAATGCGGGTGCGCCGCCGTCGCCACCGCCGAGAGAAATAATCGGCTGCATGGCATCGCGCGGCAGCGGCTTCAGGCGATTCATGCGCGAGATCACATCGATCAAGGTCTTCTGCATGTCGGTTTCCATGCTGAAGGTGAGATTGATCCAAGCCCAGCCCGAATTGGCCGAGGCGGCCATCTCTTTCACGCCCGGCAAACCTTGCAGCACCTCCTCGATGGGCTCGACAATTTCAGATTCCATTTCCTTTGGGCTGGCCGCCCGCCAACCGGTTTGGATACTAATCACCGGGTTTTCAATATCGGGAAATAGCTGGATGGGCAACTTGCTAAGGCTAAACAAGCCGAAGGCAATGGCGAAAACGATGGCGACAATAGCTGCTGGAGGGTTGCGCAGCGTGGCGAGTGTTAGATTCATTTTAGTTACCTGCAGCGCCGCGATATTTTATTCACTCGAAACGAGTTTGATTTGACGCGGGCGAAGAGCTGATCGGAATGCTATTAGGTTAGCAAACTCAGGCAACATTTAACGCTAATTGAGGTGATGGGAAAACAACGAGCGGCAAGCCGAGGGAACTCGCCGCTGATTTTCACGATGGTGAGACAAAAGGTTATTGCAGAAAGGTGGATACCTTTTCTTTATAACTTCGGCTCATCTTGAGCTTGTCGCCACTGCGCAAAATTAAATGGTACTCGCCGTTGATATGGGAGCTAATTTTTTCGATGCGCTTGATATTGACGATGGTCGAGCGATGTACGCGTTGAAACAAGGCGGGGTTTAATTGCGCATCTAAGGCTTTCATGGTGATGCGCATAACGTGAATCACGCCGTTAACGTGCAGGCACATATAGTCGCCGGCGGCATCTACCCAGTCGATATCGGCTATCGGTACCAGGGTAATGCTGCCGCCGTCCTTTACGGCAATTTTCTCCGGGTATTGGCCGGACTTTTCACCGGTTTCGCTAAGCCACTCTTGTACTTCGCCTGCATCCTTTTGGGTGATGCGGCCAATGGCATCTAATAACTGCGCCTTATCAGAAACAGCGCTTTTATGACTGTGTACCTCTTGAGCGCGCTGTACCGCTTCTCGTAAGCGCGCGTCGTCAATGGGCTTTAACAAATAATCCACCGCGTGGATCTTAAAGGCATCGACGGCGTAGTGATCGAAGGCGGTGCAGAAAATAATCATCGGCAGATCGTCGGCCTGTAAATTTCTGACTACATCGAAGCCGTCCATGCCCGGCATTTGAATGTCTAAAAATACCAGGTCGGGGTTGAGGTCGGGGATAGCGGCCAGCGCTTCGTTGCCGTTGCTGCACTCGCCCACAACCTCGATGCCGTCTATTTCGGCTAAACGTAATTTTAATCCGCGCCGGCCAAGTGATTCGTCGTCGACGATGAGTGCCTTTAGCGTCATGCTGCTTTGCTCCGTTCCGTGCTGCTAAATGGGATGCGAATAGTAATACGCAATCCGTGCGGTTGAATATTTTCGAGTTCAAAACTGTGGGCTGGGCCATATAGCTCTTTCAGCCGCTCGCGGGTATTGGCCAAGCCCACGCCGCCGTGCTCGCCCTCTAAGCGCTCGCGCAGTGCAATGGCCATATCGGCGATGCCTGGACCATTGTCGGTTAACTGGATCGACAGTTGATTGTGCAGCACGTCGGCATCCAAGGCGATGGTGCCACCGGTGGGGCTTTTTGCGATGGCGTATTTGATCGCGTTCTCAATCAGCGGCTGCATTAATAAACTTGGAATCAAGGCGTGGCGAGCGCTGTCGCTGATGGTGAAGCTAATATTCAGACGCTCTTCAAAGCGCAGCTTTTCGATGCCTAAATACAACTGAAGCGTTTCTACTTCTTGCGCCAGCGTGACTTTTTGCATGGGATTGTTATCGAGCGAGTAGCGCAAAAATTTACTTAACTCTGTCACCATACCGTTGGCGGTTTTGGTTTCCTTTTCGAGAATAAGTGTGGAAATGGCGTTCAAGGTATTAAACAAAAAGTGCGGGTTGAGCTGGTAGCGCAACATTTTAAGTTGAGCTTCATGGGCCATGGCTTGGGCTTTGAGGGTTTTTTCTTTTTCAACCTGTAGCATGCGATAGTATTTCAAACTGAAATACAGTGCGGCCCAGCTTAAAAAGATGAAGAAGGAGTAGGTGTACCAACCCAAGTATTCGAACAGGCTGCGCTTAACCTCCATGTCTTCATTTAAGGCAAAGAACACTTCCATCTTTACGAACGACCACACCGCAGTGACGCAAATCACCGCGACCAGCGAATAGAGGCCACGAACAATGGCTTCTTTAGCCCAAATGCGTTTGAAATAGCTGCGCAACCAAAGTGACAGGACTAAACCGGAGGTGACCGACATGGCCGTGTAGGCAACTTGCAAACCTAGGTGGCGATCCCAAAAGATCGCTGAAAGTGCCACAAAAAAGCCATATCCGGTCCAGCCGAAGACGTTGAGCGCCCAAAATTGGTAGTTGGGCAGCGTGAGTATCTTTTTGATGAGCGGCTGTTGGTCAAGAGACTGCATGGCTGAAAGCTAAAAGGCTGAGTGTTACGACATTATAAGGTGCGTTGGTCGCTTTAGTGTTGGTTTAATCGCGTATTAGGCGCCGTTGGGCGCAGAGATATAAAAAATCAGTTGGATGTATGAGGAATGCCTAGGTCGCCCCGTGCTATAACCCTTTCTTCATTTTATGCAATAGGGACCAGAGATTATGATTGGATACGTTATGGTGGGTACTAACGACATCGCAAGGGCCGCGGCCTTTTACGACAGCTTATTGGCCGGCATGGGCGCCAAGCGATTTATGGAAGAGGAGTCCTTTATTGCCTGGGCTAACAATCCAGAGCAGGCCGGCTTTTGCATCACTAAGCCCTTCGATAAACAGGCCGCAACGGTGGGTAACGGTGTGATGGTGGCCTTGGCCCTAGACTCGCCGGCCTCGGTTAACAGCATGCACGCGAAGGCGCTATCCCTAGGCGCAAAAGACGAAGGCGCGCCAGGCCCACGGGGAGACAGCGGTTTTTATGCCGGTTATTTTCGAGACCTAGACGGCAATAAACTCAATTTCTTTTGCATGGAACAAAAATAGCCGGGTGTCTGTGCATATCAGCAGGGCGCATCAGGTTGGATGTGCCCCGCCTTGTGTACAGTCATTGGCATGGGTTGAGCGTTGTTTAGTTGGGTGAATACTCTAGGTAGTCGTAGTAGGCCTAGGCGTTGCCGCCGTTATAGCGCTTGGGAAAATAGAGTGCGTTTTGCGAGTTATCGCCCCGCCAGTGATTAACCATCAAACGGGTTGGATCTGTTGGCCAAGCGTAGGCAGGAATTTCATTGCTGGCCAGATGGCCGTCGCCATTGTCCTTCCAGGTGCGGCGAATAACCTGTTTCTTGCCCCACTTATCCCACAGGTACCAGTCGATTTTGTTGTGGCTCCAGTCGAAGCCAATATTGACTAAATCGCGTTTAATATCGAGGCCCTACTGCCCCAGCTCAATATGCTGTTCTCACTCGGTACTGAACACCTTGCGGCTGATAAATCACATTGGTGCGCACCTTGTTGCCTAGGCTGGGCAGAAATTCAGTATCAATTTGCTGCCAGGGCCGGCCGGGCTTATCCCACCCTGAGATGTCGGTAAAAATGGACGAGACTGTGCCTGCGGTATTGCCGGTTTTCAGGCTCCCCTAGACCCGACCGTAACTATAAAACGCCTTTGTTTGGAGTTCTGCGCATTGGCTAGAGCTGACGCGTAAGGTGATGCCGTGCGAACTGGGGGTGATTTGCGAGGGGGTAAAGGTGCAACCAAAGGGTGTGCCATTGCTGCCAGAGCGAGCCTGCCAAATATGGCGGTTGAAGCCCCAGGTGAAATTATCTTTGAAATATCCGGCTGCCTGGCTGGCTGCGGCATAGCCAAGCGTCAACAACAAGCAGGCAATAATATTGAGCCGGGTCCGAAAGCGTTTAGTATTATTCATACTGCTCTCCGGCACCTTTGGGAAAAAAAGGCCGATGTAAACACCGACCTCTAAACGGGCACAGCATTGAGCGAGCATCATTGACTGATGCCGATGCTAGAAGTTACCGGCTTACTAGGGACAGCCAGTTAGTCGGTTTGCTAAACCTAGGCGAAAGCGGATGCACAATCGCCCGAAAACAGGCTTTTTCGTTCCTTCGGACGTCTGACTGACTAAAGGTCTGATTCTCGGACGACGGCTTTTAGCTTCGTTGGTAGTTTGGCCCCTCCTCCCTATAATGAGCCAGAGATCACCATGTACCGCAGGAACCCCCTTGGCTCTAGAAGCGTCTCCTTTGCTGTTTAACACCAATGATCTAACCCTCGTGGTGGCCGTCGTACAATATCTCGTACTGGCCATACTGGTGGTAAGCGCCACCGGGGAACAGCGTCGAGCCAGTTGGCTGTTGGCCGGCATTCTGACGATCAATGCGGCAATTGCGTTAGATACCCTGCTTGTCTGGAGCGACACGTTAAGGCACCTGATGTTGCAGCAATGGCCGAGCGGATTGTTGATTGGCAGTTTGGGCTACTGGCTACAGGGGCCTTTATTGCATTTTTATACCCGAGCCCTGTTATTTCGGGAGAGTAAGTTTACCTGGCTAGATAGCGGCCATTTGTTGCCCCTGTGCTTTGCAGCGATAGGGCTAATGCTTGGCTATAGCCTGCGGTCGTCAGAGGTGCAGTGGCGGCTTATGTCGGGCACGGAATTTTTGTACGGTGAGTGGATGAAGTGGAACATTTATCTACGCAACGCCAGTATTTTGATTTACGGTGCTTGGTGCTTTCGCACTATCCTCAATTACCGCCGCCGGGTAAAAGACCGATTCTCAGACGCCTCCGATCGCCAACACCATTGGCTATGGTGGTTTGTTGGCGGCTTTATGGCGTTGGCGGCTTGGGCTTTACTCATTCATGCCATTGGTGCATACGTGGACCTAGCGCTATCCGATCGATTAGGCATTTTTACCAATTACCTGAACTTCCTTTTTGTGAACTCCCTAGTGATTTTAAGTTTGCGCTACGCGCGCCTGATTAACAGTGTGAGCGACGCTAATTTAGCGGGTGAGGCTGAATCGATAAATCCGGAGCACATTGGTAGAATTGAACGCTACATGGCAAGTAATAAGCCCTATCTGCAACACGACCTCAATTTAGAACAGTTGGCTCATGGTTTATCGCTGCCGGAGCGAAGCCTGTCTCAAGCATTGAACCGGCATTTTGGTAAAAACTTTTTTGAGTTTATTAACGGCTATCGGTTGGAAGCAGCAAAAGCCATGCTTGCCAGCGCCGAGCATCAGCAAATGTCCATTCTCGAATTATTGTCGGAATCGGGCTTTTCCAGTAAATCAACTTTCAATGCCTTCTTTAAACAGGCCACAGGTATGACCCCTACGGCCTATCGAAAAGTGAACGGCTGAGATTTATTTACGACGCCCTGCACGGGTGCAATGTGGCAAGAATGTTATAGAGGATAGTTTCAATAAAATTTAAATAGTCTTAAAGATCGCTTGGGTTGGACTGAGCATTATCGAATTGTTTAAACGCTTAATAACGGAGAAAAGCATGACCCGGGCGATTGCAAATGACGCATTTGTTGATAGAGCAATTTTTACTAGAAAATGCACCTGTTGTTGGCCACTACTGGTTGCGATGGGCGCGCTGATGTTATTGCAAGCCTGTGGTGGCTCCGGTTCAACCCGCGCTGCCGACAACCAAGCTCCAGCGCTTGAGGTGCCATCAACGCCCGCCCCGCCGGCGCAACTTTTCGTCAATCAAGTGGGCTATAAAAGTACCGGCGATAAGCCCGTATGGATAAAACAAACGGTTGCGCAAAACTACCAATTGCTGGATCAAGATGCGGCAGTGATTGCAACCGGTAGCACCACCGCCCCGCTCCGATGGGCGCCAGCCGAACAGGCATTAACCCGTTTAGCCCTGCCTAAACTCACACAGGAAGGCCATTACACCTTGCGCCTAGACGATGGCGCCGAGGCGGACCTGCTGGTGGCGAACACGCCTTGGGCTGAGCTGCACCATGCCGCGCTTAGAAGTTACTACCTAAATCGCTCGGGCATGGAGATCCTAAGTGAGTTTGCCGGCCCCTATGCCCGTGCACTTGGCCATGCGGATTTAGCCGTGAAAATACATCGCTCGGCGGCGACCGGCGCACGGCCGGAAGGCAGCATTATTAGCGCCGGCAAAGGTTGGTATGATGCTGGAGATTATAATAAATACGTGGTTAACTCGGGAATATCCACCTATACCCTGCTCTTGAGTTATCAGCATTTTTCCGCGTTTTACCAAACCTTAGATATAAACATCCCCGAATCTGCGGCTGCGCTGCCCGATATTTTGGCCGAAATAAAATGGAACTTAGATTGGTTGCAGGCGATGCAAGACCCAAGTGACGGTGGCGTCTACCATAAACTTACCTCGCTGGGTTTCAACCCCATGGAGATGCCGGCGCGCGATAATGATGAGCGCTATGTGGTGCAAAAAAGTACGGCAGCAGCGTTAAACTTTGCCGCGCTAATGGCCGCGGCGGCGAGAGTCTACCGGGATTTCGATGCCGCGCTAGCAGGCGCCTATGAAGCCCAAGCCATCGCAGCCTTTGGGTGGGCAGAACAACACCCTGGTGTTTACTACCAACAGCCCAGTGACGTAAGCACGGGCGAATACGGCGATAACAATCTTGATGATGAGTTTTTCTGGGCTGCGAGTGAATTGTTTATCAGCACCGGCGAAGAAAAATACCAACAGAAAATGAATGGCTATAACGGACAATTTTCTACGCCTAGTTGGTCGAGTACGGCCACCCTAGGGCTCTATAGTTTGCTCGCGAGTGACAATAATCGCGCACTGAATGCCGAAAAGAAGCTGCAGTTAGAAAGCGCACTAAAGGCGCTCGCCGATTCGCTAGTAGTGACGGCGGATGCGGGAAACGCCATGGGCGTGCCGATGGCAAGTGCAGCAGAGTTTGTCTGGGGTAGTAATGCCGTGGCGATGAATCAGGCTATGTTGTTGCTTAACGCTAATCGTATCGCGGCTAACCAAGACTACCTACGCGTCGCAGAAAATTTGTTGCACTATATTCTCGGCACTAATCCGACAGGTTTTAGTTTTGTAACAGGCTTCGGTACTAAAACCCCTCTGCATATCCACCATCGTATATCGGAAGCCGACGCCGTGGTGGCGCCAATACCGGGTATGCTGGCGGGTGGGCCGCAGCCGCAGCAACAAGATAATTGCGCCGGCTATCCGAGCCATGCAATGGCGCTGTCCTATTTAGATGATGTGTGCAGCTACAGTAGCAATGAAATTGCCATCAATTGGAATGCGCCTTTGGTTTATGTGCTAGCGGCGTTTAATCAAGAATAATGTGATGCCTGTATGGCTAGTCGGCCGCACAGAATTTTTCGATATAGCGAAAATGCTCGGGTAGCGATTTTACCATGGCGCGAATACCTGCATGTGCTTGCGCCAGCATTGCGTGCGCTTCGAGCTCGGGTAAGGCATCGGCCGTTGCTAAATAGCGCTTGGCGCGAATGCCTTGGCCCTGCATCACGGCAAGCCAGCTCGGCAGGCTAAATAATTCATTGTCGTCGCGAAAGATGTGCCCCGTTTCCTGGTAGAGCGCAATCTTATTGGCCAGCGTGTCGGGAATATCCATCGCAGCGCAGTAGCGCCAAAATTCGGAATCGCTTCGCTGGGTTGCTTTATAGTGCAAAATTAAAAAATCCCGTATGCGCTCGTATTCATGGCTTGTGCGTTGGTTATACACGCGTCGATTTTGACTGTCGTCAACACCGTTTGGAAACAATGCCAACAACTTGATGATGCCCGCCTGAATTAAATGAATGCTAGTGCTTTCTAACGGCTCCATAAAGCCCGAAGATAGACCGATGGCGACACAATTGTTTTGCCAAAAAGTTGTTCGCCGCCCCGTCTCGAAGCTAAGCAACTTCGCATCTGCTTGCGCCTCTCCGGGCAAATTTGCCAACAAAATATCATGCGCTTGATCGGGATTCATGAACTGGCTTGCAAATACGTGGCCGTTGCCCGTTCTATGCTGTAGCGGTATCTGCCACTGCCAACCGGCACTGTGGGCAATGGCTTTGGTGTAAGGTTTAGGTGCGGTAGCGCCGGTGCAGGCTAGCGCCCAGGCTTTATCGCAAGGCAGCCAGTGTTGCCAATTTTCATAGCCTACGTTAAGTGCGCCATGAATAAGCAGCGCCTTGAAACCTGAGCAATCAATAAAAAAGTCGGCGCTATATTTTCTGCCTGTGGCCAATGTTAGCGCCGCAATATCCCCGTTGAGGGGGTTGATATCGACAGTGTCGACGATGCCCTCAATACGACTTACGCCAAGATTTTCAGCATAACTGCGCAGAAAATTTGCATACAGGCCAGCGTCAAACTGAAAGGCATAGAGCAAGGGTAAAAACGGCGCGCTCGGTAGCGCCTGCATACGCGCGAACTTGCCGGCGCGGGCGGCTTGTGCCGATAGTGAAAATTCTTCTATATCGGGCACCTTGCCTTGATTGTAGAGCTTCAGCCAATAATGATGGAAGGCGGTGTTTTTTAGGTCGTGGCAGTAACCCGAAAAAGGGTGGATGTAGCGGTCGCCAATTTTTCCCCAGTTGATGAATTCGATGCCCAACTTAAAGGTGGCTTGAGTGGCGCGTATAAACGCATCTTCATCTATCTCGAGTAATTCATTAAAGCGCACTATGTCGGGAATGGTTGCCTCGCCCACGCCCACGGTACCTATCTTGTCTGATTCGATCAGCTCAATGGAACAGCCAGTGCCCTTAAGTGCCTTTGCCAGTGCCGCCGCGGTCATCCAGCCGGCGGTGCCGCCGCCAACGACAATTAGCTTGTTAATGTTCGTGGCCTGACTCGGCGCGGTTTGACTCATGGTTGATGTGCCTTAGATAAATAAGTAAGCAAGTTAGTGAACGGCGGTAGTGTCCTAACTGTACTGGCGCAGTGTGCGCTTGCAAAGTTTAAAAATTTTTCGATCGCTGATTTGTCCATATTATCTAGTTGTAGCGATAGATGATCTGGCCACTGATACAGTTCGGCGAGCAATACCAACCAACAACTGTCGCTCAGAAATTCGTGTTCCGATTGACGTGCATAGCCGTGTTGTAAAAACAGTGCTAGTCGGGCGTCAAAGCTATGGGTTTTCTGCTCGATTAATCCAGCACTAAAGAAAATGCCATTGTGTAGGTCGAGTAGACTCTCGCAGTCTGCGCTAACTCGGCGATTAAACTCTGCTACTTTTTCCGGCGAAGGCCTGAAGGGAAATAACGCAAGTAGGTGAAACAGTGCGCGCTGGGTGATGGCTAGCGAATTTTCAAATATGTCGGCCAGACTACAGGCTGCCTGCCCCAAATAGATGTGGTTGCCTTGCCAGGGCTTAGTTAGAAATCCCGGTGCAGGTTTAGCATTTGATGCAACCGGTGTGTGCCTGTTGATGATGCATTCGCGCTGCGTATTGATAGTCGATTGCCAAACTTTTTGATGCCGCTGGTGCGAGACAAACAGCGGCTGCGCAGACGCGGGACTAATATGGGTTTCGCTCTTGCTGGTTGGAATGAACGCGCTGCAATCGCGCCAGTCGGAGGCTGCTGTTTCAGCGCCGGCGCTTTTGGTAGTAATGAAATAATCGAAAGCGAGTGTTTCCCGTTTACCGTTGCGAACGACTAGATCGACAGTGTGGCTTCCAGGTTCTGGTGCCGTGTGGTTTGCAATTTCCGCTTCTATAAGTTTTAAACCCCGTCGTTCGGCGAGAGTACGCAGGAATTTGCAGTAACGCGCCTCGCTAACTTGATAGCCGTGGCGCAAGTTTTTGAATTGCGCTGGCGCATCTTGCGGCAGCGGTGAAAAATGCCCTCGCTTTGCGGCGGTGGTATTGAGGTTAAAATGCTCGCTGCTGTAATTCCCACCCGTTGATTTTGCCGCGTGCAGCCAGTGGAAAAAATCGATCTGTTGATGGCTATCGCCATAGGGTGTCGACGACAGCAACAGTTCCTGCGCCGGCCTCGACCAGTGGCTAAATTGATGCGCTAGTTGAATACTCGCTTGCGTGGCGATCAGAAATTCACGTTCATCGATATCGAGTAACCGGTGAAAATCTACGCTATCGGAGTTGAGGGAGAGACCAAGATCGGCATTGGCTGGGGCTACCACAAGGGTTAATTGGATGAGCCGCGCCGGCAATTGATGATGAAGAAACAGCGCCGTGCTCCAGCTGCTGGCGTCGTTGCCATAAATTACCCAGCGCTGCGACATTATAGCGGTACTCCATTTTGCCCGCGATATAAGCTCAGTGCGGCCTGAGGAGCGGTTACGGCCTTGAGGCTGCACTGTCGGGCGATGGTTTCGCTATGGCTTGGCATGGCGGCCACGGCTTTTTGCACCAGTAGGGCATAGCTCTCCATCAGCGCGATCAGTTGTTCCTCGGCAATGTTGTCGGCAAGTGGGTTGTAATTCTTTTGCGCGATATGTTGACCGGCGTAGACGGCCAGCCAACTGGGTTCGAGAAACAATCCGTTTTTATAGCTAACAATATGACCATCCTGTTGAAATAGCGCCATTTTAATTTTTAGGTCCTCGGGCACCTCCATGTCGCGGCAGCGACGCCAAAAGGCGGTGTCATCCCGTTGCGTGGCGTGATAGTGCAGTATCAAAAAGTCGCGTATGCGGTCGTACTCTAAGGTCATTTGGCGGTTGAATTCGTCGCGCGCGGCCTTACAGTTTGTATCTCGCGGTATCAGCGCAATGAGCTTCATGATGGCGATTTGAATCAGGTAAATACTGGTGCTCTCGAGCGGCTCGAGGAAGCCACTGGCGAGGCCGATAGCGATACAATTGTTGGCCCAAGATTTTTCTCGACGACCAGCCTTAAATTGCAGCAGTTTGGGTTCGCCCAAAGCTGTACCGGTTAAATTACTGAGCAAGGTGTGTTGTGCTTCGTCGTCGCTAATAAATTGACTGCAGTACACATAACCGTTGCCCAATCTATGCTGCAGGGGAATGCGCCATTGCCAGCCGGCTTCGCGCGCTATGGCTTTGGTGTAAGGCAAGGGCGAGCCGCTGTGCTCACAGCCAACCGCCAGTGCTCTATCGCAGGCGAGCCAATGACTCCAGTCTTCGAAGGGGGTGGCGCATTTGTCGCCTAACAACAGCGATCGAAAGCCACTGCAATCGATAAACAAATCGGCGCTGTGTCGGCTGCCGTCGGCCAAGATTAATGTGTTGATGTTCGCGTCACTACCTTGCTCGATACGATCCACCTTGCCCTCTATGCGCACGATGCCCCGCGATTCGCAATAGCGCCGAAGGTATGTTGCGTAGAGGCCAGCATCTAAATGAAAGGCATAGGAATAGGTGGAAAGAATTGAGCGCTCGTCGGTGCCGGGAAAGGTAAATTTTCCGGCTTTGGCGGCGCTAACGGCGAGGCAAAAATCGTCCAGTGGGCGCACGCCGGGGCCGGCTTTTAAGCGCGCCCATAACTGGTGAAATTCGACGCCGTCCAGTGCCTGGCCATAGTCGCCAAAGGGGTGAATATAGGCATCGCCCTGTTTGCCCCAATTGGAAAACTCGATGCCAATTTTATAGGTGGCATGGGTGGTGCGCATGAATTCATTTTCGTCGATGCCGAGGGTTTGGTTAAAAAATCGCAGATGGGGTAAGGTCGCTTCGCCGACGCCGACAGTGCCAATGGCATCTGATTCAATCAGTGTCACTTTATAGCCGAGGGGTATTAAAAACTGACTGAATGCGGCTGCGGTCATCCAGCCGGCAGTGCCGCCTCCTAGAATGATGATGTGTGAAATAGGTTTTGTCATGGTCATTATTGTAGGTTTTTACCCCTAAGGCTGGCATAGATGACTAGTGTCTACAAGTCGCCAAGGGCTGATAAAAAAGGGCGCACCATTGGCGCGCCCTTGAGGTTACTTGGCTTGCGATAAAAATTTAGCCACTGGCTTTAAAAGTTAGCCCTTAGCACCAGCGCGAAGCGTCTATCGTTGACGAACCAACTCCGATCAATTTGTGTACCTTCTTGATCAACTTGCATCTTGGTTTTGGTTATTTCATTGAGTAGGTTACTGGCCTCAATACCAACTTTGAAGTTGTCGCTGATGTTGTAAAAAACTGAGCCATCGAGTTGACCACCGGCCTGGTTATAGATGGGTGCTTTGGTGATTACATCGCGCGTGGTGAGCAAGTAATCCGAGCGCCAGTTCCAAGCTAGACGCGCGGCAACGTCAGCGTATTCATAAATACCAACCAGGTTATAGGTATGTTTGGACATACCTTGTAAGGGTAAGTTATCGAAGGTTGTTGCCTGTACCGGTTCATCGCCCTTGGCAGGGTTGAGATTCTGGTTGGGCACATCGCTTGCCGATACGAAAGTGTAGTTAGCTTGCATACCTAAGCCACTCCAAGCGCCAGGTAGATTATCGAAAAATTGCTGATAGGCCAGCTCGAAACCTTTGATGCTGGCTTCGCCCGTATTGATGGGGCCTTCGACATCAACGACTTTTGTGACACCGTTGTTAGTCATGTAGCGCGGGTAAGAACCACTGGCGAAGAAGTTAGACATGTCTTTGTAGAATAGGCCCGCTGTCACCGCGCCAACATCGTCGAAATACCACTCCACGGTGGCGTCGTAATTAATCGCCTCCATGGGTTTCAAAAACGGATTACCGGCGCTAGCGCGATATTCATTAACAACAGCTGTATCGTCAATATCGTCGTCGTTGGTATCTTGGCCCTCCACAATTGCACTGACCGACATAAAGTTTCGCAAGTTGCCAAGGTCGGGATAGCTAACGGCTTTGGCAATACTGATCCGCGCTAACCAGTCCTCGTGGAAGTTGTACTTTAGATTAACGCTGGGCAGCCATTGATCTGATTGCGCACTTTCTGTCGATGGATAGGAGGCGCCGTTGGAAAATGCCAGGTCGTCGGCCGGTAATGGCAACGCATTGTTGGTTAAATCTGGGAAGGCGGAGCCGCCAGTGGTTTTATTGGTAACGCTAACGTAGCGCACGCCTATATTACCCACCCATACGTCGTCGGGGCTGCCAAAATTTAGCATTAAATAAGCGGCGCGGTTTTGCTCGTCGGTATCATTAATTTCCACCGGCAGGTAGTAGTTTTCTACCACGCCATTTCTTGTGCCAAGGGATGCAAAGCCAAAGCCGCTAAGACCGGTTAGGAAGTTTTGGTAACTGCTAACCAACTGCTCACCCGGGACTAAAATTGTGTTGCCATTAACGCCCACGGTTTCGCCGCGATGAAAATTGTCGAGGTCTTTATTGTAATAAGTTGGTGCATCATAGGTGCCGTCTTCTCGGATACCATTCCATGGGTCTGTATCGTGTACGCCGTCGAAATATTTACGGCCTCCCGCCCATGATTCAGACAGTACGCCCCAGTTATATTTAGCCCAGCGCGTGGTTTGGCTTCTGTCTGCTGCGCGAACACCGCCTTTTACCGAGCGAAACCAGCCGTCGTCAATATGGTATTCCACATCCATTTTGAAAGCTTTTTCATTGCCGTCGCTGTCTTCAAGGTGATCCATGGCTGCACGATAGAAATAATTAGCGGGATCGCTAAAGTATTCACTATCGGTTTGGCTGCTGCTGGCGGGAGCGGTGAAGCGAATATCGGGTATATTGCGATCTAGGTTGACATAGGCATCGGTAGCCAGAGCGCCGAAGACGTTGAGGTCGGTTACCTCGGTCGAGGCTTTTACATACTGTGCATCTAACTCAATTGTCCATTTATCGTTAGGCGTTAGCAAAAGGTTGAACGAAAAATCTTCAACCAAAGAGCGCTTGTCGCTTTTACGTGTGAAACTGTTGTAAGTGTTATCGCCGTCAAGGGTCAAGGTACCGGATACGAATTGAATGTCGTTGTACACACTATCAGCAGACGCCGTACCGACCACATCATCGGATTGAATGCCGTTTTCCACCCAAGACTGGGTGGCATCCGAGCGCATGTATTCCACTGTGGCCTGAGTGGTTTCCGCCGGGTTGGCCCACTGCACAACAATATTGCCGCCTTTGCGTTCGCGCTCTTGGTCGGTTGTGCGCACGGCAACGTTAATGGGCGTCCAGCGCTCGCCGACACCGGTAACGCTGTTTAAGGTGTTTACGCCGTTTTGCACCGAGTCGTAGCGATTTTTTAACTTGGAATTGGCGAGACTGACTAACAAGCCAAACTCACCAACATCTGTGTCCCAGCGGTCGCTGAAAAGTGCCGAGAGATCAGGGCTGGTCTCGTCGGCAAAATCTGTGTAATTCAATGCGCCATTAAGCGCGATCTGTTGCTCTTCGCTGTCGAAGGGCTTGCGGGTATTTAAATTGATGGTGCCAGAAATGCCGCCTTCGATCATATCGGCCGTATGGTTTTTGTAAACTTCTACCGCGCCCATGAGTTCTGGAGGAACATCTTGGAAGGATAAACCTCGGCCGCTGTTGGCGGAAAAGGAATCTCGACCGTTAAATTCGCTGCGTGTTTGCGGCATGCCGCGCAGGGTGATACCGCTGCCTTCAATGGTGTAGTGATCTGGGTCGTCGGCGGCGGCAAAGCGTTCGATAGACACACCGGGCACCCGTTGTAGGGCTTCCAGTACGCTTTTATCGGGTAGAGCATTGATATCCGAGGCCGATATGGCATCTACCACTGTGGCCGAATCACGCTTCATTTCCTGCGCATTTTGTAGCGCGCCGCGCACGCCTTGTACCACAACTTCTTCGAGTTGAGCCTCGCTTGCCGACTGGGCCCAAGCGCCTGAACTGGCCGCTATAATGCAAGCGGCAAGCGTTGTGCGTTTAAAATAAGTTGTTTTTTGCGGGCGCGAGAACGCCGTAGAGTGGGCTAAATTGCTCATATTTTCCTCTTTTATTATTTTAGGCCTGCCTGAAGATCAGGCGTTTCCAGTCTTTGCTTGCTGGAGTTTGCCAATCGAGCCTGTCCTCTCGATGTGCCAACCACCGCCGGTCGAGCTTTGGCCGCTCTTTGCCCGCGAAATTGACAGCTCAGCCCTTCTTAGCGTGGGATCTTGGCCCAGCTGAGTATCATATGGTCAGTTTTACTTTAACCTTGGGGTGACGCTTGGTCAATAGGCTGCCGTGGCTGTTTTTGAATGCTTAGGGTTTCTTCTTGCCGCCTAGCATGTCGAGTAGGCTGCTGAGGGTTGCGCTGCCCTGGGAGCGGTTGGCCTCGGGATTGTGCTGGCCGTTACCCTCCCAGGTGACGTCTTCCTCTGGCAGCTCGTCGAGAAAGCGCGAATAAGAGGATTCGATAATTTCACCGTATTGCTTGCGCTTGCCGGCCCAGGTCATGGTGAGTGTTTTCTGGGCGCGGGTGATGCCTACATAGGTGAGGCGCCTTTCTTCTTCAATATTATCTTCTTCGATGCTGACTCGGTGCGGCAGTAAGTCTTCCTCCATGCCCACCATAAACACATGCGGATACTCCAAGCCTTTGGAGGCATGAAGTGTCATCAGTTGCACTTGATCTTCGTCGTCTTCCTCGGCCTGACGGTCGAGCATATCGCGCAATACTAGCTTGGCGATGGCGTCTTCGATGGTGACATCTTCGCCGTCGGCTTTTTGCAAAATGGCTTTGATCGAGTCCAATAAATACCAAATATTTTCCAGGCGCTTTTCTGCGACCTTTGGGCTAGAGGCGTTTTGATGCAGCCAGCCTTCATAGTCTATGTCTTCCACCATTTGCCGCACCGCCGCCACCGGTTCCTCGCCACGGCATAAGCTGCCGATATGGTTTAGCCACTGACAGAAGCGTTGAATGCGCTCTAAGCTATGCGCTGGCATGTGCTCGCTGAGGCCGATTTCTTGGCAGGCGGCGAACATACTGATGTGCCGCTCGTTGGCATAGTGGCCGAGTGTTTCTAATGTGCTGGTGCCAATTTGTCGGCGCGGTGTGTTGATGATGCGCAAAAAAGCGTTGTCGTCATCGGGATTAACAATTAAACGCAAATAGCTCATCACATCTTTAATTTCGGCGCGCGCAAAAAAACTGGTGCCGCCGGAAATTGCATAGGGAATTTGATGGGCTTGTAATTTTATTTCGAGTAAGCGCGCTTGGTGATTACCGCGATAGAGAATGGCAAAGTCTTTAAATTTTATTTGTCGCTTCAAGCGCTGGGATAAAATTTCCATCGCCACCCGCTCCGCCTCGGCGTCTTCATTGGCGCAGCGAATCACCCGAATAGGCTCGCCTAAACCCATTTCAGACCACAGCGCCTTTTCAAATTCATGCGGGTTGTGGGCGATTAAATGGTTAGCCACGCGCAGTATCCGGCTGGTGGAGCGGTAGTTTTGTTCAAGCTTGATCATTTCAAGAGATGGGAAATCTTTCTTGAGCAAGGCGAGGTTTTCCGGCCTAGCACCACGCCAAGCGTAGATGGATTGATCGTCATCGCCCACCACGGTTAAGCCGCCGCGATTGCCCACTAGCAATTTTACGAGTAAGTATTGGCTCGAGTTGGTGTCTTGGTATTCATCCACTAATAGATAGCGAATGCGCCTTTGCCATTTTTCCAGCACCTCGGGCTGCTCGGAAAAGAGCCGCACCGGGGTGAGAATCAGGTCATCGAAATCCACCGCGTTATAGGCCTTAAGCGCTTGGTTGTAGCGGCGGTAGACTTCGGCAATTTGTGCCTCGCCCGGGCTTTGTGCTTTTGACGCGGCGCGCTCTGGTACGGTGAGATCATTTTTCCAATTGGAAATCTGATTTTGCACTAGGTCTAAATGTTCGGTATCGAGGTCGCCATCTTTTAACATCAGTTCTTTCAGTAAGCCGCGTGCATCTTCGGCATCGAAAATAGAAAAGCCCGGTTTAAAGCCTAAGGACTTATGCTCGCGTCGAATAATATTGAGGCCGAGGTTGTGAAACGTTGAAACCGTGAGGCCACGCGCTTGCTTGCCCTTGACCAAACCGCTCACCCGCTCTTTCATTTCGCGCGAGGCTTTGTTGGTGAAAGTCACCGCGGCGATATGGCGTGCAGGCATGCCGCACTCTTCGATGAGGTAGGCAATTTTCCGGGTGATAACGCTGGTCTTACCCGAGCCTGCACCCGCCAGCACTAAGCAGGGGCCGTCGATATGTAATACGGCCTCGCGCTGGCGCGGGTTTAAATTGGCGATGTGTTTTGACAAGGATACTTCTACGATTGAGTGGGCCAAATGCACCGGTAAAAATGAAAAACTTGGGCCTTGTTGCCGGCAATTGTCGTGGTTATATGATCAATCGGTTGGCAAGCGCCCTGTTCAAGTTTCACGTTAGGCGGCTCGATGTGTCGTGTTGGCTGAATTAATATGCCTCGGTCGCCGGGTGCCCAAGTGCCAAACCATTGATCGAATTGGCTGGTTTTACCGCGTATGTCGCGCACTGGCTCAGGCCGAGCGTACCAAGCGAGCGGTTCGGCGTAGTGCCAATTGTAAACCATCAGGGTCGGCAAGTGCGTATTCTCGCCCTTACTTTGTAATTCTGTGACCCAGGCCTGCTGGAGTGTTAATCCGTGTTTTGCTGCTTTATCCCAGCCAATTTGCCGCTTGAGCGGGTGTTTGTAGTCATCGAGGCTAACCCAGGGCAAGGCAATGACGAGCAGTGCGGTTACTGCTAACAGTGACGCCCAGGCGTAGATGGCAAGGCGCAGTTTCTTTGTCATCGGCCAGAGCTGCAATACACAAAACGCCAGCGCGGGGGTTAAGGCTAACCAAGATGCGTAGGTCCAATGCGGCGATGAGCGTCCACTCCCTGCCTGCAAGAAAAAAAGTAAAAAGGTGGGTAGGGCCCAAGCCAGCGCTAAGCCCAGGCTTTTTTTCTGGTGCGCATCAAGCTGCCGAGCGCCGATAAACAGCAGCAGAAAAAACGGTGAATAAGTGGCTAACTGGGCAGCCAGCGCGCTCGCGAGAGCCATTGTAGACCAGCTGCCATCGCCCCCTTGATAGGCGGTTTGGAAGCGGAAGCTTAGCCAGTTGTTGTCTAGATTCCACACCAGCACCGGGCTGACTAATAGCATGGCTATGGCCCCAGCGACCCAGAGCTTTGGGGAGAGTAGCCAGCGCCCGCCGCGCCCGCCCAACCAGAGTGCTATGGGCAGAGAAATGACTAAGGTGATTGCCGTATATTTCGACAGGCCGGCGGCGCCTAAGTAGACTCCCAAGCCCAGCCAGGCGGCCCAACTGTCGCGTTCGATAATCTTTAATAGGAACAAAAACGCTAAGCAGGAAAATAATGCTAGGGGCAAATCTGGCGCGGCCATGAAGACGATGTAGCTAATAGGCAGCAGTTGAAGCAACCAGGCCAGCGCCACATCGATATGGGTTGATTTGGGGTAAAGCCTAAGGGCAATGGCCACTAAGGTGTATTGGGTCGCCAGTGTGAGCAGTATGGGCACCAGCCTGAGCGATAGCTCGGAGCTGCTAAAAATTTGTACTACACCTTGTAGCCAGCCCATAAGGGGTGGGTGGTCTACGTAACTTAGCTGCAGGTAGTAGCCATAGAGCGCATAGTGCGCCTCGAAAAACATCAGCGGTAAGGTTGCCGCCATTAACAGGTGTAGCAAGGAAAAACCGAGCAGAATTTGGTGGGTCTTTTTCGTTATTGTTGGCACGACTATAAATCCAGTGGTCAAAGGGCGATGCTAACAGCCCGTGTTTATTTCGTCATTAGTACAGAACAAAGTGTTAGGTATACACCATTCATGCCACTAATTTGCTATATGGGGGGTTTAATTATTCCACTTATCTCTGGCCTGCGTTAGAGTCGCAATTTGCATGGCTATTGATTTTTATAGGTTCAATAGTGACTAGGGAAAGCACAATAAATTAAAGGATGCAGGCTGCCCGCTCGGGCAACGGCGATACCATGGATACCCATATCAGGCTGTTATTAATCGACGATGAACAGGTGGAATACCTGTTGATTGGTAGCCTATTGTCTGACGTTTTCCACACAGCTTATGAAATTACCTGGTTACCCAAGCTAGAAGACGCGCTGCCGGAAATATTGTCTGACAATTACGATGTCATTCTGCTCGATTACCAGTGGCATAACGGTAGTGCGAAAGATTTGATTTTGGCTGCCCGCAACATGGGTGCCAAGGTGCCTATTTTGGTGATGACCGATGAGATGGAGGCCGACGTCGATCGCGAGGCTTTGAGCGTTGGCGCGGCGGACTACCTCATTAAAGGTAAAATTGACGCCCAGCTGCTCGAGCGCACTATGCGTTACGCCATTGAGCGCAAAGCGAATGAAATAAAATTATCCGAACTAGCTCACTACGACTCTTTAACCGGTGTTAGCAACCGCATTCTGTTTCGCGATCGGCTCGATCATGCGGTTGACCTAGCTAAGCGCGGCGACCATCCATTTACCCTGATGTATTTAGACCTCGATGGCTTTAAACCAGTCAACGATTGCTATGGGCACGATGTTGGCGACATGCTGATTCGGGAAACGGCGCAGCGGTTACAGGGCTGCGTGCGCTTGAGCGATACCGTCGCACGGGTGGGTGGCGATGAGTTCACTCTGCTGCTCGACGATATGCACAGCACCACCGATATGGCGCACTTGGCGGAAAAGGTTATCGACGCTATCTCTGCCCCCTTTGCACTTGCCGGGATGGACATCACGGTGGGTTGTAGCGTCGGCATCGCGCCCTATCGCCCGGGAGCGGATGGCGAAAGTTTGCAGCGTCAGGCCGACATGGCCATGTACCGGGCCAAGCAAGCCAGTGGCAACCAATACTGTTTCTATGCCGAGAGTATGGATAACGATGCGCGCCGGCTTTTACAGCTAGAGCAAGAGTTGCGCCGGGGCTTAAGTCGGGGTGAAATCACTGTTTACTACCAACCTCGCATCGATACCGTAACCGGTGAAATCTGCGGTTTGGAAGCGCTGGCGCGCTGGCGCCATCCCGCGCGCGGTCTATTGACGCCAAGTGACTTCCTCGCGGTGGCCGACAGCAGCGGCCTAGTGGTTGATATGGGGCACCAAATTCTCGATATCGTGTGTCGCGATGTGCAAACCTTAAAACAGGTTGGCTTGGGTGATTTGTTGATGTCGGTGAACTTGTCGCGGCGCCAGTTGCGCGACGACAATCTAACTGAACAGGTGATCGCCACCTTGGATCGCCATGGCCTGCGCGGTAGCCAACTGGAGTTTGAACTGCCAGAAAATGCTGTAATGGGCGATGTGGCGCTAGCGACCGAGGCATTGGGTACCCTTGCCATTACCGGCGCCAGTTTTTCCTTGGACGACTTCGGCTCCGGCATGTCCTCGCTAGCCACCTTGCAAAGGTTGCCTTTCTCGCGGGTTAAAATTGACCGGCAATTGGTCTCGGGCATTACCCAAGATAGAGACCAACACGCCTTGGTTATGGCCGTTATCCAGCTGGCGCACAGCTTAAAATTAAGTACCGTGGCCGAGGGTGTGGAGACAGCCGAGCAGCTCAAGCGTCTGCGCGAGTTGGGTTGCGATGAGGTGCAGGGGTTTTGGTTGGGTTCGCCCCAGCCAATGGCCGACATTCTGCGCTTGCTGCAGGTGGATACCGCCTCGCTCGAAGTCTAGTGTGCCTAGAATAAGTTGTACGCTAGGCCATTGGCCTGTCTAGGCGTCGATAACTAACCGCCTCCGCTAAGTGAGCGTCTTGCAACTGTTCGCAATGGGCAAGGTCTGCCAGGGTGCGCGCCACGCGAATGATGCGGTGCCAAGCCCGTATGGAGAGCCCAAGCTTATCCATCGCCGCCGATAAATAGGCGTGTTGGTTTTCGGTTAATGGGCAGAGCTGGTCGAGCTCCTTAGCCGTTAACGCCTGATTGGTTTTACCCTGCCTTGCCAGTGCTCGCTGGCGCGCTTTAATCACTCGGGTTAGCACGTCTGCACTGGTCTCTTCGTCGCTCTCACCCCTGAGTTGGTCTGCGTGTATGCCTCTAACCGGTACGTGCATATCGATACGGTCTAACAGCGGGCCGGACAAGCGCATACGGTAGCGCCGGACTTGGTCGGGCGTGCAGCGGCAGCGCCCTTTACCGTCGCCGAAATAGCCGCAGGGGCAGGGATTCATTGCGGCAACCAGCTGAAATTGGCAGGGAAACACCGCCTGTGCTTGCGCCCTAGCGATGCGCACCTCGCCATTTTCCAGGGGTTCGCGCAAGACTTCGAGGACGGGGCGAGAGAATTCCGGCAGCTCGTCTAAGAACAGAACGCCGCGGTGAGCCAGCGATATTTCGCCCGGTTTAGGTTGCGAGCCGCCGCCCACTAAAGCCGGCGCCGAGGCGGTGTGGTGGGGGTGGCGGAATGGCCGCTCGCGCCAGCGGTGCGGTGCTCCAGCCACCGAATGAATGAGGGCAATGTCCAGAGCCTCGTCGTCACTCAAGGGTGGCAACAAGGTGTTTAAGCGGCTCGCCAGCAAGGTTTTACCGGTGCCCGGCGGGCCGTAGAACAGTAAATTATGTTGCCCTGCTGCAGCAATTTCTAGTGCTCGTCGGGCTTGGGGCTGGCCGCGTACATCGGCTAAATCTTGACTAGTGGGTATCGGCTCGGCGGGTTTTGAAGTGCAGGCTTTGAGCTGGCTGCGCCCGTGTAAGTGAGCGCACACTTCCAGCAGATTGCTTGCCATTAAGGGTGAGGCTTGGCTATACAGCGCCGCTTCGTGGCTGTTATCGGCGGGCAGTATTAGTTGCCGACCCTCGGCGTGGCTGGCGATAACCGCCGGTAGGCAAGCCGATATCGGCCTTAGTTCACCGGATAGTGCCAGCTCGCCAACGCACTCCACGTGGGCGAGGGCCTGCACCGGAATTTGACCCGATGCGGCCAGGATGCCCAAGGCAATGGGTAAATCAAAGCGACCACCCTCTTTCGGCAAATCGGCCGGTGCCAAGTTAATGGTGATGCGTCGGCTGGGAAATTCGAAGTGGCTGTTGATGAGCGCGCTGCGCACCCGATCTTTGCTTTCTTTCACCGCGGTTTCTGGCAGGCCAACAATGGCTAAACCGGGCAGGCCGTTAGATAGGTGAACCTCAACTTCAACTACGGGTGCCTGAATACCCGAGCGGGCGCGAGAGTGAACAATGGCCAATGACATAGACGCTCCTTGTCTGTCTTAGTGGTAGTTGCTTAAGGGCCCCTTTCCTTTCCAGAAGTGCCCATCAACCCGTTAAAGCTTAGCTTGTAATTCCGCCAACTGTTTCTCTAGCTGCTCGAGCTTGGCGCGAGTGCGCAGTAATACCGCCTGCTGGGCATCGAATTCTTCCCGGCTGACCAAGTTGAGTTTAGCGAGCATGGATTGCAGTAGCGCTTTGGCTTCACTGGCGCCGACTGGGGCATGATCCTGTAAGCGTTGACGAAAATCGTTGATGAAATCTTGAGGCTGCATGATTAAGTCCTGAGTGAATGCGCAAATATTAACGCGAAACCGGGTGTTATTTGCGTTTTAAATTCGATCTAGGGGGGCAAATTGCTTTTCTATTCATGCGCGAGGCCAGTGCGCAACATATCGGTGCGGCGGCATATTTCGGTGCACCAACTTGGCGCCTTGGCACTTTAATCTTTATTTCAAAGCTCAACCTTTGATTCGATATTTAATTGTAACGTATTGTTTTTTAATGACTTTATTGTAGTTGGCAAGGCTTTTGTATAGACACAAGTACCTGAATTACAGGCGGCTAAATAAATCATCAAGCTTGTTTAGCTCAAAACAAAAAACGACATCCCAAAGGAAGAGACACATGAAATTGGTTGCCAAATCTTTATTAGCTTCAGCTGTTCTTGCCGCTAGCACCCTTGCAGCACCCACCATGGCCGCAGACGTTAGTGCCAATGTAGGGTTCAATTCTGAGTACTTTTACCGTGGTATATACCAGGCGGAGTCTTCGGCCAATGCTGGTGTAGATTTAGAAAGCGGCGGCTTTTATTTAGGTACATGGGCTGCTGATGTTGGTGACGGCATTGAAGTCGACATTTACGGTGGATATACCTTCGAAGCCAGCGACTCCATGTCATTCACCGTAGGCTTCACCGATTACGAATACACAGGTGATTTTGATACTTATTATCGTGAAATCAACTTGTCTGCCACTTTTGGTTTTCTGACTGTTGGCTACTCTGACGGTGTTCATGGTGTTGATGACGGCGACGATGAAGACTACGGTTTCTGGGAAGTTACGGCAGAGCACAATGGCTTTTACGGAAAAGTTGCAGGCTTTACCAAAGATGCGGAAGGTGAATACATCGAACTGGGTTACGGTGCCACCGTTTCGGACATCGACTTGGGCGCGGCTCTTATCATCAACAGTGAAGAACTGAATGCCTACGAACCTGGCGTAAAAGAAGGCACGGGTTCAGCTCTGATCTTCTCTGTTAGCAAATCTTTCGATCTCTAATAACAATGCGCGCCCGTCTTCAAGCGGGCGCTTTCTCCCCCCTCTTATGGAGTGAAAGCGATGAAGCTGATTACAGCCGTTATCAAGCCCTTCAAGTTGGACGCAGTGCGCGAAGCGCTGTCTGAAAATGGTGTGCAGGGTATTACCGTTACTGAAGTAAAAGGTTTTGGCCGTCAGAAAGGCCACACCGAGCTCTACCGTGGCGCCGAATACGTTGTCGACTTTTTGCCAAAAACCAAAGTCGAAGTGGCTGTTGGCGACGCTCAAGTGGATGTGATTGTTGAAGCCATTACCAAAGCTGCAAACAGCGGCAAAATTGGCGACGGCAAAATATTTGTTTCGCCCTTGGAGCAGGTTATCCGCATTCGCACCGGTGAAACAGGCGAAGAAGCGCTTTAGAGCCTCGCCGATAAAAATTAACTGATAAAACTTCTTCGGAGAGACTCATGGAAAATGATATTTTTCAGCTCCAGTACGCCCTAGATACCTTTTACTTTTTGGTGTGTGGCGCGCTGGTAATGTGGATGGCAGCTGGTTTTGCCATGTTGGAAGCGGGCTTGGTTCGCTCGAAAAACACCACCGAAATTTTGACTAAAAACGTGGCACTGTTTGCCATTTCTTGCACCATGTACATGATTTGCGGCTACGCCATTATGTATAAAGGTATGGCGTCCGAGTGGTTCTTCTTGGGTGACATTTTAGGTTCTGGCGTGGTTGAAGGCGGCGAAGAAAATGCCACCTACGCACCCTCGGCAGACTTCTACTTCCAAGTGGTCTTTGTGGCCACGGCAATGTCTATCGTCTCTGGTGCGGTTGCCGAGCGTATGAAGTTGTGGGCCTTCTTGGCGTTCGCTGTGGTTATGACCGGTTTCATCTACCCAATGGAAGGTAGCTGGACTTGGGGCGGCAACCCAGTGTTTGGTTTGTACACCCTGGGCGACCTTGGTTTCTTAGACTTTGCCGGTTCGGGCATCGTGCACATGGCAGGTGCTGCAGCAGCCTTGGCCGGTGTCTTGGTACTAGGTGCGCGCAAGGGTAAATATACTGCCGATGGAAAAGCCGTTGCGATCCCCGGTGCAAACTTACCCATGGCCACCTTAGGGACCTTCATCTTGTGGATGGGCTGGTTCGGCTTCAACGGCGGTTCTGTTCTAGCAACGGCGTCTGTGGATAGCGCCAACGCGGTTGCGGTGGTCTTCATGAACACCAATGCGGCGGCTGCCGGTGGTTTGATTGCCGCGCTAATGCTGGCTCAAGTGTTATTTGGCAAAGCCGATTTGACCATGGCACTTAACGGCGCCTTGGCGGGCTTGGTAGCTATTACTGCGGGGCCTGATACGCCAACGGTGTTACAGGCAACGTTGATTGGCGCCGTGGGTGGTTTGATCGTTGTTGGATCAATTCTGACCCTAGACAAGCTTAAGATCGATGACCCAGTGGGTGCGATTTCTGTGCACGGTGTGGTTGGTTTGTTTGGCTTGATGGTTGTGCCAATGACCAATGGCGACTCAAGCTTCTCTGGTCAGATTATTGGCGCGCTCACTATCTTCGGTTGGGTATTCCTGACCAGCTTAGCGGTTTGGTTCCTGCTCAAGTTGGCGATCGGTATTCGCGTAACTGACGAAGAAGAGTACAACGGTGTCGATCTATCCGAGTGTGGTATGGAAGCTTACCCAGAGTTTACCGGTAAGTAACGTCCCTCCTAGCCATCTCTGATGGCTGCAGAATCCGGCTATAATGAGGTTTGCCCTCCTATAGCCGGATTTTTTTTGCACCAAATTTGAGCAGGGAGCAAATTTGTTTCACTAGCGGGTGATTTTGTAATCCCGAGCGTGTAATGTTTCGCCACTCCACTGATGGCAAGAATAAGGAATCCCACATGAAGTTGATCACAGCAGTCATCAAGCCTTTCAAACTAGACGATGTGCGCACAGCGTTATCAGATGTCGGTGTGCAGGGTATGACCGTGACAGAAGTTAAAGGCTTCGGCCGGCAGAAAGGCCACACTGAGCTCTACCGTGGCGCCGAATACGTTGTTGATTTTTTACCCAAGGTAAAACTCGAGCTGGCCGTCGACGATGGCATGGTAGAGCAAGCCGTCGAAGCGATTACCAAGGCGGCGCACACCGGAAAAATAGGCGACGGTAAAATTTTTATTACGCCGCTGGAAGAAATTATTCGTATTCGCACCGGTGAAACCGGCGCTGAAGCGGTTTAATTGTTACCTTTGTAAGACAAAAGGCAGGGGCTCTAAATAGTGGAGCTCCGCCGATTCACCGCTCAGATTCCGCGCAATTTCTCCTAGGCCTAATGCCGGTAATTGATGCATGGCATTGGCCTCGTTCAAATACGCCAACCATTCCTCGGTTAACAGTTTCAGCCTAAGTGCCAAGGCCAGTTGGCATAAGCGCAAAAAGTACACACAACTTTGCGCGTTGTGCAGCTGTTCTTCGGATACAAGCAATAATCTCGCTTGATGCTGGCGTAATTGTTGTACCCATAAACCGTCGCCCAGCGTCAAGATATCCCCTTGGTGATTAAACAGCGGACTTGATTGAATACCGCAGCTGGGTGAGCGCGCCTTCAGAATCGCGGCCACGGCCGTGTGCGCTGGCTCGCTTGCAGCCAGCTTGTGGCAGGTAACTTCAAGCTGATTGCTGAGCGGTTGCCCTGACTCGGCGAGCGCTATGATGTCGGCGCCGGCCATGCTTTGTCGTCGAATGGCGGGTCTAGGTACGCCCATACCGGCGGCCATTTCCGGGCAGAGGGCTGTGGCGGCAATATGCGGCAGTAACAGCTGTACGATGGGTGCGTGTTGCTTGTGCGCGCCGTCATAACGCACAGGGTCGCCCAGCAGACATTGGCTGAGCAATATCGGGGGTTTGGTTAAGCTGATGGGCGCAAGGTCTGGTGTCATGACACAACTTGGTATGGGCTGAACCTTTCAATTTACCGCAAATTTACGAAAAAATAGCGAAAAAGCGCTGAACTATTTTCCCCTTTGGCCGATTTGAACTATATGTATTAGCACTGGCTGGGTTGTTTCCTCACTGGAACAGTTTTTGGTTTTTAGATCAAGCGCAACACACCTTGCCCATTTATCGCTGTTAAATGTAATCAAATGCACCAGCATTTGAACATGGCTGATTTTCAAAGGGCTTATGGGGTCTAGGGTTACCCCAAGTAACACACTGATTAGGTGGTGCGAAAATCAGAAATAAATTTTACTTTGGCACTTGCAGAATCGCGCCAAAGACATTAAAAATCGCACATGGCAGGGTATCAGGCTAAACCTAGAGAAAGCTGCCATGAGAACAGTTTCAACCGTTGTTAGGTGATGCATATGGCTACCAGAAAACCCAAAAAATCTTCGGCTGTGATCGACGAGCCTGAAGAAGCCGTTGAAGTCGGCGTAGAGGCTGTTGACGATTCCGATGATGAAGAAAGCTCGGACTACTCGGCGTCTTCCGAATTCGACAGCGATACCGACTCGGACGACGATGGTCCAAGCGCTGCAGCTGCTTCCGACGATCACTTGGTGGATTACTCCGTTAAGTCTCGAGAAATGGCCCGGCAAACTCTTAACGATCAAATTGCGGAGTTTTTAGCGCGAGGCGGTCAGATCAATCACATTGACAATAATGTCACTGCAGATCCACCGCGCAAGCCAACCAGTAACTATGGTTCTCGACCCATCTGATTGTTGCATAAAAAAACCCACCTTAGCGGTGGGTTTTTTTATGCGTTAAATGCTTACAAGCGATTGTTTTTATTCTTAGCTTGCGCAAACAGGGCGGCCATTGTGCCCTGTGTCGCCGGCTGAGAGGCCGGTGCTGAGCGCGTTTGTTGTTGTCTTGCTGAGGGCTTTCGACCACCGGCGCCAGCGCCAGTCACTTTTTCGCCCGGCTGATCGTCCATGCGCATAGATAAAGCAATGCGCTTGCGCGGGATATCCACTTCCATCACCTTTACTTTTACTATGTCGCCGGCCTTAACCACTTCGCGCGGGTCTTTGACAAAGGTGTTGGAGAGCGCAGAAATATGCACTAAGCCGTCTTGGTGTACGCCGATATCGATAAAGGCGCCGAAGTTGGTTACGTTGGTGACAGTGCCTTCGAGAATCATGCCCGGCTCTAAGTCCTTTAACTCTTCTACACCGTCGGTAAATTGCGCGGTCTTGAACTCAGGCCGCGGATCGCGCCCGGGTTTGTCCAGTTCTTTGAGAATATCGGTAATGGTGGGTAAACCGAATTTTTCGTCGACGAAATCTTTGGCGTTGACCGAGCGGAGGAAATGCGTATCGCCGATAATGCCTTTCAAATTGCGGCTTTGGCTGCCCGCAATGCGCTCCACCACGGCATAGGTTTCCGGGTGCACGCCAGAGCTATCCAAGGGGTTTTCGCCGTCCCGTATACGCAAGAAGCCGGCCGCTTGCTCGAAAGTTTTTTCGCCCAAGCGAGGTACTTTCTTAAGTTGATCGCGGCTGACGAAGGCACCGTTGGCATCGCGAAATTCAACGATGTTGTTAGCCAGTGTTTGGTTTAAACCCGACACCCGTGCCAGCAGCGCGCTGGAGGCAGTGTTCACTTCCACGCCCACGGCGTTTACACAATCTTCCACCACCGCGTCGAGCGAGCGCGCTAACTGCACCTGCGATACATCGTGTTGGTATTGGCCCACACCGATAGATTTCGGATCGAGTTTTACCAATTCCGCCAGTGGATCTTGCAGTCGACGGGCAATGGAAATAGCGCCGCGAATGGTGACGTCTAAATCGGGAAATTCTTTCGCGGCGAATTCAGAGGCTGAGTAAATGGACGCCCCAGCTTCGTTCACAATCACCTTTTGCGCTTGAATATCCTTGTGTGCCTTTAACACATCGCCAACAAATTTATCGGTTTCGCGCGAGGCTGTACCGTTGCCGATGGCAATTAAACCGACGTTATATTTTTTACACAAAGCCACCAGCATCATCTCGGCTTCGCGAATGCGATTTTGCGGTGGCGTTGGGAACATGGCGCCGTGGTCTAGCACCTTGCCGGTGGCGTCGACCACGGCAACCTTCACGCCGGTGCGCAAACCCGGGTCTAGGCCGATGGTGGCCTTTTGGCCCGCGGGTGCGGCGAGCAACAGATCTTTTAAATTGGAGGCGAATACCTGAATGGCGCCCTCTTCTGCGCGCTCGCGCACTTCGCTAAACAAATCCGTTTCGAGGTGGGTTAACAATTTAACCCGCCAGGTCCAGCGCACGCATTCGGCCAGCCACTTGTCGGCGCTGCGACCCAGATCTTTGACCTGCCAAAACTCGGCTACCATCGGCTCGCATGGGTGAGAAAGGCGATTCGCCTCTTCGTCGCCCACGGTCATCGCGAGGTTGAGAATGCCTTCGTTGCGGCCGCGGAATAATGCCAAGGCGCGGTGCGACGGAATATCTTTTAAGGCTTCGGAGTGCTCGAAGTAATCGCGGAACTTAGCGCCTTCTTGCTCTTTACCGTCCACTAATTTGGCAGTGATTGACGCCTCGGCTTTGAGAAAATCGCGCAGTTTGCCTAATAGCTGGGCATCCTCGGAAAACTTCTCCATTAAGATCTGCTTGGCGCCGTCGAGTGCCGCTTTGGCATCGTCAATTTTGTGTTCCGGATTGAGGAATTTTGCGGCTTCTGTTTCTGGGTCTAGGCTTGGGTCCGCCAATAGGCCTTCGGCCAAAGGTTCCAGACCGGCTTCCTTGGCAATCATGGCCTTAGTGCGGCGTTTGGGCTTGTAGGGTAGGTATAAATCTTCGAGTACGGTCTTGGTGTCGGCGGCGAGGATTTGTTTGGCCAACTCGTCGGTTAATTTATCCTGTTCTTTGATACTCTTTAAGATGGCAGCACGTCGATCTTCGAGTTCGCGCAGGTAGCGCAGGCGGTCTTCCAGGTTGCGCATCTGGGTGTCATCTAGGCCGCCGGTAACCTCTTTGCGGTAGCGGGAGATAAAGGGCACAGTGGCGCCTTCGTCGAGCAAAGCCACCGCTGCTGTTACTTGCGCTTCATTTACTGACAATTCTTCTGCAATGCGCAGGGAGATGCTCTTCATGCTTACCTCAATCAATCGCGTTTAGCTCGGGTGCCTGCTGGCACTTGTTGGCGGCATTATGCGCAAATCACTCGCTAAAAACAGTCTTGTATTTGCATTGAGTTTGTGGCGGTCGACAGCGGTCACAAACAGGGCTGATCTGGGTTGTGTCAATTTGCGTAAAGTCGTGGTTGTTTAGTGCCAAAAATGCCTACAATTCGGTCACAAATTCCTGCTAGGACCTTTTATGTCACTGATTAAACGCCTACCCCTTTGGTTAGTCATTGTGCTGTCGGGGGCGATGGTGGCGCTGCTGTTACACCTGCTCAAGCCCAGCCCCAAGCCCAAACCGCCGCTCGCGCCGAGTCTGCCCCAAGTGAAGGTGGTACAGGCCAACCCAGCAGCTTTGGCGCTGCCAGTACACAGCCAGGGCACGGTGGCGCCCAGGCGGGAAATAGACCTAGTGGCCGAAGTGGCTGGAAAAATTGTCTCGGTGGCTCCGAATTTTGTCTCAGGTGCGTTTTTTACCGAGGCGGATATCCTAGTCAATATCGATAGCGCTAATTACTTGCTCGCGGAAATTCGTGCGGCGGCGAAAGTCGCCGACGCCCAGCAATTATTCGCGTCAGAGAAAGGCCGGGCACTACAGGCCAAGCGCGAATGGCGCGATCTCGGCAACGAAGATGCCAATAAATTGTTTTTACGGGTGCCTCAACTCGCGGCCGCCGAAGCAGCTGTAAGCTCGGCAAAAGCCGACCTGGCCCAAACTCAACTCGATATCGCGCGCACCAACATAGCGGCGCCCTTTTCCGGTCGTATCCGCGAGACATATGTCAATCTCGGCCAATACGTTTCGCCAGGTACCAAAATAGCGCGCATTTTCGATAGCGAAGTGGTTGAAGTACGACTGCCCATTACCGATGCGCAGGCGGCGCTACTGGCGTTGACCTTGGGCTTTCACGCCGGCTCAGCACTGGGCCCAAAAGTTGAATTAATTGGCACAGTGGCCGGTAAAGAGGTTCGTTGGCCAGGGCGAATAACGCGAACCGAAGCGAGCTTAGATACGAAAACGCGGATGTATCACGCCATTGCGGAAGTGGTAAAAAGTGAATTGGGTGCAGAGGCTATTGCACCTGTTGTGGGTTTATTTGTGGACGCGAAAATAGACGGGCGTCTGATTGACGATGTTATTCAATTGCCGCGTTCGGCCTTAGTTAAAAACAATTTACTGCTGGCGCTGGATGACAACAACCGCGTTGTGGAGTTGAGCGCAAAAGTACTGTCGAAGACCAGTAATCAGGTATGGCTGCAGGCTGATCTGCAGCCTGGCGCTTGGGTGATAACCGAACGGCAGGGGTATTTGCAGCCAGGTTTAAAAGTTGAGCCGCTAGTGCAGCTTGAACCTGACGCGCAGTACGAGGCCGAGGTGCAGACTAGGCCATGAATAAAATTATTCAGTGGTTTGTTGAAAACCCCATCGCCGCAAATTTATTGATGATCCTTATTCTGTTGTGCGGCGCACTTAGCATTGCCAAAACAGATAAAGAAGTCTTTCCCGGTGCCCTCGCCAACAGTATTGAGATCAATGTGCCCTACCCTGGGGCTGGGCCGCGAGAAGTCGAAGAGCAAATTTGCATTCGCATCGAAGAGGCGCTGGCCTCTTTGGATGGGGTAAAAGAAATTACCAGTAAGGCGGTGCAAAACTCCGGCACCGTCATTGTGGAAATCACCAGTGGCTACGACACCCAGCGATTGCTAAACAATGTTAAGACCAAAGTGGACAGCATTACGACCTTTCCAGTGGATGCTGAGCGGCCGCAAATACGCGAGCGCTTGTTTCAAAGTGAACTTATAAGCATCGCGCTCTATGGCGATGTGGACGAGCGTGCACTTAAAGAAACAGCACAGTGGGTGCGCGATGAAATTTCGCTATTACCCAGCGTCACAATTGTGGAGATTGATGGCACCCGCAGCGACGAAATGGCGATTGAGTTGGAGGAAACCACGCTGCGTAATTACAACCTAACCTTTGCCCAAGTTGTATCGGCCATTCAAACGTCGTCGCTAAATTTACCGGCTGGGGTGATCAAAAGTAGCCAAGGCGACGTGCAAATACAGACCCGCGGTCAGGCCTACGATGAACAGGATTTTGCTGCCATTGTGGTGGCGGTGCAGGAGGATGGCTCCAAGCTATTTCTCAGCGACATTGCCAGTATTATCGATGGCTTCACCGAAACCGATGTTGTGGCCAGATTTCAGGGCAAGCCCGCGGCGTTTATTGAACTCTACGTGACGGAAAACCCGAATGTTTTGGCCACGGCTGAGGTGGTAACACATTATTTGGCCGAGGTTAAAGATCGCCTACCTGCGGGCGTCAACATAGAAATCAGCCGCGACTGGTCGAAAACGTTCGTTGGCCGCTTAAATTTATTGACCAGTAATGCCGTCAGCGGCTTGCTACTGGTTTTTGTTGTGCTTATGCTATTTTTGCGGCCGGCCTTAGCGCTATGGGTATGCGCCGGCATATCGGTTGCCTTCGCCGGTGCTATGTGGTTGTTACCCTTGTTTGGTGTCAGCTTTAACATGCTGTCGCTGTTTGCCTTTTTGTTAATACTCGGCATTGTGGTAGACGACGCGATTATTGTGGGTGAAAGTATTTACACGTCGCAACAGCATGGTCTGCAGGGCAACGCCTCTGCAGCGGGAGGTGCCAAGCAAGTGGCAGGGCCGGTTTTTTTTGCCGTCGTGTCAACCATGATTTTCTTCGTGCCCATGTTGTATGTGCCCAATGCCCTGGGTGATATTGTCTACCCAATACCGGTGATTGTGATTGCCTGTTTGGCTTTTTCATTGATTGAATCCATGTTCATTTTGCCCAGTCACTTGGCGCATTTGAAACCGGAAACAGAAAGCCGCTTTGCCGCGATGAGAAAGTTAAATGCTTTTCGCGGTCAATTGTCCGAGCGCATGACGTCGTTCGCCAGAGATCAATATCAGCCTTTTATTGAGCGTTGCCTGCGCAATACTTCCGTGCCTATCGCCGTGTTTGTGGCGTTATTTTTAATTGTCATGTCGATCTATAGCAGCGGCTGGATTAAGCAATCGTTTATGCCGCAGGTGCCCAGTGATTTCATCAGAGCCAACGTGGTGCTCGAAGAGGGGTTGCCGTTCGCGCACGCGCAATTAACCTTGGCGAAAATAGAGGCCGCCGCCGAGCAGCTTAAGCAGGATGAGAAATTAATTGCTGCCAATAATGGCGACAAAAATTTTATTCGCTCGATCGAGGCATGGGCGACGGCAACTCAGGTGCGAGTGCGGTTGGCGCTCGAAGATGCTGAATACCGCAGCGTCAGCTCGCCTTTGGTTGCCGCTCGCTGGCGCGAGTTGATCGGCCAGGTGGACAGGGCACAAGATTTCGATGTGGGTTTCACCATTAATTCGCGCGATAAGGCGATTCGATTGCGAGTCGCCATTAATGAAAATGATTTGGAGCGGCAGCAGCAGGCATTGAATGCGGTTAAACAAGCGCTAGCGCAATACCCAGGCGTTATAGACGTTAAAGATAGCTTGCAAACGGCACGCAACGAATTAGAACTGTCGTTACTCAATAATGCGGAACTGCTTGGCTTGAGTTTGCAAGATGTGGCGCGACAGGTACGGCAGGGTTTTTACGGCGATGAAGCGCAGCGTATTCCACGCGGCAAAGAAGATGTGCGGGTTATGGTGCGTTATGTGCGCGAAGAACGCGAAAGCGCAGATAATCTCGGTAACATTCGCATTCGCACCGCCGCCCAACACGAAGTGCCACTGGAGACGGTGGCGCAAATCGACTTTGTTAAAGGCTTTAGTGAAATCAATCGTATCGATCGTCAGCGGTCGAATTCTGTGACCGCTGAATTAGATGGCGATAGCAGCGCCGAGGCGTTTGCCATAGTGCAAGATTTAATGCAGCGCAATGGCGATAACTGGCGCAAAACCTACGCTGGCTTTAGTTTAAGTGTCGATGGCGATTTGAAGGCGCAAAATGAATTTTTAGCTGAATTGGTGCGCGACTTTTTTATATCACTACTCGTGATCTACGCCTTAATGGCCATTGCTTTTAGATCTTACGGTCAGCCTTTGTTAGTGATGTCCGCAATTCCCTTCGGGTTTATGGGCGCGGTGCTGGGGCATTTATTGATGGGGCGCGAGATCAGCATGCTTTCTATGTTGGGATTCTTGGCCTGTGCCGGCGTGGTGGTGAACGACAATTTAGTGCTAATCGACCGGATTAATCAGCTGCGTAAACAGGGTTTTGACGTCGCCAAAGCCGTGGCGCAAGCCGGGCAAGATCGTTTTAGGGCCATTGTTTTAACCTCGGTAACTACCTTCGTTGGGCTTGTACCCATTATGGCGGAGACCAGTGTGCAGGCGCGCTTTCTCATTCCCATGGTGATTTCACTGGCCTTTGGGGTTTTGTTGGCGTCCGCGGTGACTTTAATCTTGGTGCCAAATCTGTACTTGGCTGGGTATAAGTTAAAGTACTGGGTGAGGGAGCGAGTGTTTGCTTGATCTGTTGTAACAAGGGGCGAAATTTGAGGCTAGCCATACGCACTTTTTAGTCATTTGTGCTATTTTGTCGATTCATCTCAATACGCCTTATCTTATGCGACATACAATACTTACATGGGCTTTGTGCGCATTTATTAGCGCGCCAACCCTAGCTCAGACGTCGCTCGAGGGGCACTTTGTTGCCCCTCGCGTGCCGCTCCATTTAGAGCTCGATAAGTCGGGTTTTCTGATCGCTATGCATCAATGGCTTATGGCTAGAGCCGTTGTTCAGTCCGATTTAACAGTGGTGCCTGGCGGGCGCGCAACGGCAATGTTCGAGGCGGAAAAAGTTGATGGGCTCTACCCATCTTGGATTTCTGCAAAATATAAAGTCAATGCGCTCTACACTGCGCCATTTATGCAGGTAGATCATTTCATTTACTCGAAGCCTGGCGCTGCGGCTTTTTCTAAACTGGCGGATTTAAAAGGCCGTCGGCTTGGGTTAATTCAACACTATCAATTACAGCTAGATTTCGCCGCCCAGGAAGATCTCTTTATTACCTATGCGAGAAATAGCCAGACACTGATGACGCTCTTGCTTAGCGGCCGGGTGGATGCGGTAATTTTAAGTGATATAGAAGTCAATGCTTTACAAAAAGCGATGCAGATCGAGGCGCTCAGCGTCGATCCTTCAGCGGTTCTGTTGACTAAACATTTGGGTTACGTCTTGCATGATAATGCCAAGGGTAGAGCGTTGCATGAGCGTATTAACGCCGCCATTGTTGAAGCGCAAAATACAGGTGCCCTGTCGGCCTATTTGAACAATGCGGTGCAGGGCTTTAAGTAATTTTTTCTAGCTAGGGCGCCTACTATTTTCTCATCTGATTTGCAACGTGCCATCGCGTTTTCACTGTTGACGTCTTTTGTCGCGAGCCTTGTCGCTGCCGGGTCGAAACTCGCGGCACAGCATGTATCTGTCCATATGGTGGTATTTAGCCAATATTTGGTTGGCTTTTGTTTGTATTTACCCCTACTGATAAAACGCGGCACTGGCGCATTTCAAACTCAGCGCTTGGGGCTGCACCTGGGGCGTGGCTTAGCCGGCTTGGGGGCTTTTTATGCCTACTATTCCGCTATTTTGCATGTGCCCTTAATAGATGCCACTTTACTGCGCAACAGCGCGCCCTTGCTCGTGCCCTTGTTAGCCTTGTGGTTTCTGGGCATTCGGGTGCCGAGTAAGCGCTGGTGGCCTCTGGCTATTGGTTTTGCTGGGGTTTTAGTGATTCTGCGACCTTCGCCAGCGAACCTGAATATTTGGCATTTGGTAGGTTTTTCCGCTGCCTGGATGATGGCGGCATCTATGATAACCACACGCCTGCTCACGAAAACGGAATCTAACACCACGGTGCTGCTCTACTATTTCACCATTGCTCTATTGGTGAGCGCGCCTATGGCCATTTACACCGCGACCAGCGCCCCGCTTTGGGTTTGGTTGTTGCTTTTAGTATTGGGTTTAGGCTTGGCGCTAGCGCTCTGGCTTTATACCTTGGCCTATCGAGCCGCCAAGCCCAGTGTTTTATCGCCGGTGTCTTATATGAGCGTGGTGTTCGCCGGCGCCTGGGGCTGGCTGTTTTGGCTCGAGCTGCCGAGCCTGTGGAGCTTTATCGGTACCGCCTTGGTGGTGATTAGCGCCTGCGTTATTTTGTGGTTGGGCGACCCAGATACACCTGTAAGCCCAAGACCACCGGCTTAGTGCCTACTGGATGTTTAGCGCTCGCGCGGTAGCGACTTCAATACATTTTGCCGGCAGGCGATCATCTCTTTGTAGGTTTGCAGCATTGAAAAGTCCACCGGCCCGCTCTTCATGCGCAGCGCATCGAGTTGCCGCTCAAAGCCTGTAATTTCCTTAATGAGTTTTTCTTTTAGCCTGCTGGTGCGGTTGTAGCCGACGCCGATATGGCACTCATGTTTTTGTCGAGACATAAATTAGCTTTCCTTCAATACAGAGATCATCAATTGATCTGTCACTGAACAAGCATAGTTAAAAGCTCGCCAATGGCCTGAGTTTATCCAGACCATTCGGTTATTTGTATAGAGGGCAATTGGCGCAAATCGGCTCTAAGCTGCGCTAAAGGAGGTTTTGCCAAGGGTAGCGAGTGTCGCCTATGACATAGAAAAAGGGGTTCAAAATGTCGGATTTTTGGTTGTAGCGCAGAATTTTAAAGTCGGTGTCTACCACAACGCCGCCGGCCGCTTCGACGATGGCCTGAGCCGCTGCGGTATCCCACTCGCTGGTGGGCGCGAGCCGCGGGTAGAGGTCGGCTAGCCCCTCGGCGACCAAACACAACTTCAGGGAGGAACCCATGTTGCGGGTCTGCACAGGTTTACCGGTTAGTTTCTCGAGTTTCTGCATGAGCTGATCGACGGCCTTTGCACCGTGGTTACGGCTGGCCACTAAGGCGATGGGCTGGTCGGCTTTCAACGCCGCATCCACCTGGCGGCAGTGGATGGCGACTGGGCCGGAGCCAGTATCTTTAAATGCGCCGGTTAGGTAGTTACCCATATACATCACATCTTTGCAGGGCACATAAACCACCCCTAATACCGGCGCGCCATCGTCAATTAACGCGATATTAACGGTAAATTCGCCGTTGCGGTTGACGAACTCTTTGGTGCCATCGAGCGGGTCAATCAGCCAGTAGCGGTGCCAGCTGCCGCGCACATCATAGCTCGGTAGTTGAGATTCTTCAGACAAAACCGGTACCTCGTCCAACAAAGGGGCTAGGCCTTTGACAAGTATGTGATGGGCGGCTAGATCTGCTTCTGTGAGTGGTGAGCTGTCGGCCTTGTGCGTCACATCCAGCGCTTCGCTGCGTTGATAAACCGCCATGATGGCAGCACCTGCAGCGCGCGCCAGTTGGTTCAATTGTGGTTCTAAGGCCAGGAAATGTTGTTGTGTTAGCGGCTGCAAAGTAAGAGCTCCAGTGATGTTGAGCTATTCTAACTCAATTAGGCACATCAATTAGGGTAGATGATTGTGAGTCAGTGGTTTGCAAAACTTGGCGTGAGGCAAAAAATTCTGGCCGTTATCATTGTTACCATGGTGCTGGCTGTTTGCTTGTCTGGCCTCGCTTTTATTACCTATGACATGCGTCATCAACAGCAGGAGATGTTGGCCAATATTTCAGCGGTTGCACAGGTCACCGCGCAGCGAAGTAGCGCCGCCGTGGCCTTTCGCGATAAAAAGCGCGCCCTGGAAAATTTGCAATCTTTTGTTTTGGTTGAGGGGGTGCAAGCAGCCTGTTTGTATTCGTTAGAAACCAATCAGGCTATCGCGCAATGGCAATCGTCTGCAAAGATCGCTGACGTTCAATGTTATAAAGAAGCCTTAGCCGAGCCAGTTTTCGTTACAGATAATGAATTTCTCTTGGTGCTTCCCGTCGTCAGTCAGGCAACAACACTGGGCTATCTCTCCGTGGTTGGAAGCTTTAAACCGCTACTCAAAAGGGTTAAACGGGTGGCGTTGAGTTTGTTAATCATTAGTGTGCTGGCCAGTCTGTTTGCCTTTTTTTTGACGCGCCCGCTACAGCAAAAAATTTACCTGCCGATTGTGCATCTCGGTGAGGTTGCTCGCCTTATTGGCAAGCAGAGTGATTACACGGTACGCGCGGTGAAGACCTCCCCAGACGAGTTAGGGGATACGGTGGATGCGTTCAATAGCATGCTTAGCCGGCTGGAAGAAGATAAGGTGGCACTGGAAAAGCTGGCCTACTTCGACACCCTTACAGGCTTGCCGAATAGGCGGCTGTTTATGGAGAAGCTCGCGCGCGCCATTGCTCACGCGCGTATCAACAAATTATTTTTTGGCTTGGTCTTTATTGATTTAGATAATTTTAAATGGGTAAACGATAACTTAGGCCACGATCGGGGTGATTGGCTGTTAAAAATTGTTGCAGACCGAACCCGAAATGCGGTGCGGGATATGGATGTAGTGTGTCGTTTGGGTGGCGATGAGTTTACCGTGATACTACTTGAGCTTAATGATCGGGCGCAGGGTGAGGCGCTGTGTGAAAACATTCTGGCTGCACTACAGCCAAAAATCCAATTGGGTGATCACAGCCATCAGGCCGGTGCTAGCCTTGGTTTGGCCATATCCGATGGCTTTCATGAGACCATCGATGGGGTTATTAAAAAGGCGGATCTGGCAGTTTACCAGGCCAAGGCTGCAGGGAAGAACACCTATAGGGTCTACCGTGCCGGTTCTTGATAACAGCCTTGTATCAAATTCCTATTGAATGGCGTTGAAAAATTTCGATCGAGTTGTCTTTAGCTGCTATATTGCGTAGCTTGAATTCCCTAATTCGCCAGAAAATGTAAAGCCTTTTTATGCAAGCCATTAACCTAGATTGGAATGCCATCGATACCGTGCTACTGGATATGGACGGCACCTTGCTCGACCTGCACTTCGATAACTACTTTTGGTTAACCCATCTGCCGCTGCGCTACGCCGCTATCCACAATGTTTCTGACGCCGAAGCCCGCGACTATTTGACGTCGTGTATTAAAGGTCAGGAGGGCACGTTAAATTGGTATTGCTTAGAGTACTGGTCGCAAACGCTGCAGTTGGATATACGCGCGCTAAAAGATGAAATAAAACATAAAATTCAGGTGCGGCCTCACGTGGCGGAATTTTTACAGTTGTTAAAGGCCGCAAAAAAGAAAGTGATTTTAATTACCAATGCGCACCCTCAAAGTTTGTCGTTGAAACTTGAGGTGACGGCGCTCGATAAATGGCTAGATATTATTATTTCAAGCCATGAGTTTAAGGAGCCGAAAGAGGCACAGGCGTTTTGGTGCGAGTTGGTAAAGAAAGAAAAATTCACAGCGCAAAACGCCCTGTTTATCGATGATACCGTGCGCATCTTAGACTCGGCTAAAACCTTCGGCATCGGACATTTATTGTGTATTCATCAGCCCGACAGTCAAATCCATCGGCGTATTGATGACTACCCATCCATCGACCATTTCGATGAACTGTTTGCTGGCTTAAACGCTTCAGTGGCGCATATAAGTCGCGCCAATAATGACATCGGAACAGGTGCCAAGGGTGGATAAGTTGCGTTTAGATAAATGGCTTTGGGCGGCGCGTTTTTTTAAAACCCGCAGTCTAGCCAAGGCGGCGGTCGAAGGCGGTAAGGTAAAAGTCGATGGCGACAGGCCTAAGGTTAGCAAAGAGATTGCCGTGGGTATGATGTTGACGATTCGGCGTGGTTTTGACGAACAAGAGGTAGAAGTGCTGGCGCTGTCAGATCAGCGCCGGGGCGCGCCGGAGGCGGCGCTCCTGTACCAAGAGACAGACGCGAGCCTGAAATTGCGCAGTGAGGATGCCGCCTTGCGCAAGGCCAATGCCGGGGAAATTCACACAGAAGGCCGGCCGAACAAGAAACAGCGCCGGCAAATTCACCGTTTCGTGCGTAAAGTTGTGGATGAGGGTTAATAGGCCGCCACTAGGTGCCTATACTGAGTTGACGGGGTTAAAATAGCCTTTTTGCTTAGTGGTCTTTTCCCATGTCTGAGATACCTGTCACCGCTGAATCCAGTGCCAACGACTCAATCGCTCGCTTTTTGTTTGAGCAGAGCGATATCCGCGGCGAAGTGGTTACCCTTACTGATAGTTACGCTGAAGTGCTGGCCAATAACGCCCTACCCGCGCCGCTGCAAAACCTGCTCGGTGAATTCTTGGCGGCTGCGGCGCTGCTGTCTTCAACCCTTAAATTCGATGGCGTGATAACCCTGCAGGCCCAGGGCGATGGGCCCGTGCCCCTGATCATGGCCGAGTGCAATCACCACAAGGGCATACGCGGTATAGTCCGGCCGCCCGAGTCCGGCGAATTTCAATTAACCGATGACACCAGCTTGCAGGGCATTTTGGGCAAAGGCGTGCTGGCTATCACCATCGACCCCGATAAGGGCGAGCGCTATCAGGGCATAGTGCCCTTAGAGGCGCCTACCTTGGCCGGTTGCCTAGAAGCCTACTTTACCCAGTCCGAGCAATTGCCCACTCGGCTCTGGCTGATGGCCGATGGTCAGCGCGCTGGCGGGCTGTTTCTGCAGGCATTGCCTAAGCAGTTAGTAGCCGATGAGGAGCAGAATGCCGATCAATGGCAAACGGTGGTTACCTTAGCGAATACTGTAAAGCCGGATGAATTGCTTTATCTTGATCATTCACAGAAATTATATCTGCTATTCAATGAATTCAGCATTAGGCTGTTTGAACCGGCGCAATTGCAGTTCGATTGCACCTGTTCCGAGACCAGAAGTTTGCACGCGCTAGCTCAGCTAGGGCGGAGCGAGTTACAAGAAATACTTACAGATCAAGGGCATATAACGATTGATTGCCAGTTTTGCAATCAGCATTACCGCTTTGAACAGGCCCACATAGACGCATTGTTTAGCGGTGATGAACCGACCTTACATTGATATTGCCAAACTATAGTTTGGTTATTCGTAAACGTAACACTATCGCTCCGGTGAATGTTCTCTGGCATAATGCGCGACCTTAGAGATAGGGCAACACATAAAGACGTTGGGCGTTCGCTCAACATCACTAAAACCCAGGCATGAACTTGGGGCTATCCTGACTGTGGGCACCCGCTGCAGGCAGGGAAAGCGGCTACAGACCGCACCTGTGGAACGTCTATGTTGGCTTAACCAGCGAACACAATGGGCGGCCATAAATAGTTAACGCAATCACGCTGACAGGACGAGAGAAAATGACCCAAGCTACTGCGACCGTATATGCGGATCTTAGCTCAGCGCAGCTTATTGAAGAGGCGCTGAAACGCGGCGAAGGCCGTCTTACCAACACAGGTGCTCTACTGGCCGTAACCGGTGCCCGCACCGGCCGCTCGCCTGCTGATCGCTTTATTGTAAAAGAGCCCAGCACCGAAGCATCGATTGACTGGGGCAACGTAAACCGCCCATTCGATGGCGCAAAATTCGATGCGCTTTGGTCGCGCGTCGAAGCCTATTTGGCGGATAAAGATCGTTTCGTTTCCAGCCTACATGTGGCGGAAGACGAAAATCACTACATCCCCGTTAAAGTCACCACGGAAACCGCGTGGCACAACCTGTTCGCGCACAATATGTTCATCCGCACCAAAGCCTATAACCCAAAGGCCAAGGCTGAGTGGACTATCCTGCATGCGGCCAATTTTGAATGCGATCCAGCGCGCGATGGCACCAACTCAGAAGGCATAGTATGTATCAACTTTGCCCAGCGCAAAGTGTTGTTAGCAGGCATGAAATATGCCGGTGAAATGAAAAAATCGATGTTCTCTGTGCAGAATTTTCTTTTACCGGCGGCTGGCGTTATGCCCATGCACTGCTCGGCCAACGTCGGTAAAGACGGCGATACCTGTTTGTTCTTCGGTTTATCCGGCACCGGTAAAACCACCCTGTCGGCCGACCCAGAGCGCTACTTGATTGGCGACGACGAACACGGCTGGGCCAAGGGCGCTGTGTTCAATATGGAAGGTGGTTGCTACGCCAAAACCATCGACCTGTCGCAGAAAAATGAACCCGTGATTTGGGATGCCATTCGCTTTGGTGCCATTGTTGAGAACGTGGTGGTCAGCGAAGAAGAGCGGTTAGCCGATTACTGCGATACCAGCTTGAGCGAAAACGGTCGCTGCTCCTACCCACTCGAGCACGTTGAATTGCGGGTAGAAGAAAACCGCGCCGGCGAGCCGAAGAACGTCATCTTCTTAACCTGTGACGTGACCGGTGTTTTACCACCTGTGTCCATCTTGTCAAAAGAAGCGGCGGCCTACCATTTCTTGTCCGGCTATACCGCCCGTGTTGGATCGACCGAGCTAGGTGCAGAAGCGGGTATTAACCCAACTTTCTCCACCTGTTTTGGTGCGCCCTTCATGCCGCGTCCGGCGCGTGAATATGCCGAGCTGCTGATGCAGCGTATCGAAGAGTTTGGCGCCAAAGTGTACTTGGTTAACACCGGTTGGACCGGTGGCGCTGGCGGTGCTAATGGCACCGGCAAACGCTTCCCCATTCCGGTCACTCGCGCCGTTGTGGCAGCGATTCAAAACGGCTCACTCGAAGGCGCTGAAACAGAGCACTTGGCGGCGGTAAATTTGGATATACCAAAGGCCATAGCCGGCGTAGACGCCAAGTACTTAAATCCGCGCAAAGCGTGGAATAACGAAGCGGCCTACGACGAGCAAGCGGCAAAATTGGCGGGCTTATTCGCAAAAAATATCACAAAGTTCAAGGTATCTGCCGACGTAGAAGCGGCGGGCCCTCAGGCTTAATTGGCTGGGCAACCAGCAAAAAGTGGTGCAACAAACGAGGCGACTTTAGGGTCGCCTTTTTTGTGTTTGTTAAATTGTAATTGGCTAAGATCTACGACTTTTTAACGGGAGCATAGTATGAAAACTATCTACGCACTGATCGCGGCACTGCTTTGGTCTTGCGCGGTACTCGGGGCTGAGGAAATGTCGCCTGTGGGTTTATGGCAAACCTTTGGCGAGGCCAACGGAAAGCCGAAGAGCCTGATCGAAATAAGCCTGAACAATGGCGCTCTGCAGGGCAAGATTCTCGAGTTGTATGAGCCCGAGGTCGCCAATCCCGTGTGTGACAAATGCGACGGCGATAAGAAAAATCAACCGATCATTGGTTTGGCATTTCTCTGGGGGTTGAAGCCAGATGGCGCGCGCTGGCGCGATGGGCATATTCTCGACCCCGAAAATGGCAAAGTCTACAGCGCCAGTGCCGAGCTAAAAGCACAGGGGCAGCAATTGGAGGTGCGCGGCTTTATAGGCTTTTCTTTTGTTGGCCGCTCGCAGATTTGGCAGCGCTATCAGCCTTAGCTTAGCACTTCGTGATGCACTTTTTGCCGTTAAGTTAAGATACTAAAGGCGATTTTCCGTCGTCTGTCGAGCAAAGGCTTAGGACAATTAGAACTTTTTCAGTTAATAGCGACTATTGAAGCATTTTTCGGGACATTCGTCTAAAGTTGAACCATTGTTATCTTTCTTAATGTGTACCAACATTCTTGGGTGTTCCTATGACTAAATTGCTTATTACATTTTTTCTTTCCTTGCTCGTTGCGACGACATGGGCAGAGGAAAAAGGCCAAGATGAACCCATCGATTTATTTCCTGAAGAAATTCAAAAAATCACCGAGCATAAAGTGACTATCGCCGGAAAAACCCTGAGCTATCAAGCCACGGCGGGCATTTCCTTTGTCTATAACGACGCGCACGAAAAAATTGGCTCCATTTACTACACAGCCTACGTAAAAAAAGGTGAGAAGCCGGGTTCTCGGCCAATCACTTTCGCCTATAACGGCGGCCCAGGCTCTGCATCTGTTTGGCTGCATATGGGCACGCTTGGCCCCAAGCGCGTGCTATTTGGCGATGAAGGTTTTCCCACGCCGCCGCCCTACCAAGTAGTGGATAACGAATATTCCATCTTAGATAAAACAGATTTAGTGTTTATCGACCCAGTGGGTACCGGCTACTCCCGCGTGGGCGGCGAAGGCAAGGCGGAAGATTTTCACGGAGTGTGGGAAGACATTAAAAGTGTGTCCGAATTTATTCGCCTTTATATGACGCGCAACGAGCGTTGGAGCTCGCCCAAATATTTGATTGGTGAAAGTTACGGCACCTTGCGCTCGGCCGGTGTTGCCCATCACATGAGTGAAAAGATGGGTGTGTACTTCAACGGCGTGATGCTGATATCCAGCGTCTTAAATTACGCTATAGAAAACGACCCCAATGATCCCACCCAAGTGATGTCGCCGCTAACCTTGTTGCCCGCTTATACCGCCACAGCTTGGTATCACAACAAGCTCAACAGTGATTTACAAAAAGACCTCGTGAAAACCGTGCAGCTGGCGCGCGACTTTGCGCTTGGTGAATATGCACAAGTTTTGATGCAGGGCGATTGGGCAACGCAAGCGCAAAAAGACCAAGTCATTAAAAAATTGTCGGCCTTTACCGGCTTATCTGAACAGTATGTGCGCGAGCAGAATATGCGCATTAGCCTGAACGAATTTGTTCACAATCTATTGCGGGCAGATGGCAAAACCGTGGGCCGTTTGGATAGCCGTTTTGTCACTGAAGAATTGGATGCGCTAGATCAGCCTGGCTATCGCGACCCATCTTATATGGCGATACATGGGCCTTATACCGCCGCCATTATGGATTATTTGCGCTCTGATCTAAAATTTGAGAGCGATCTTACCTATCACATACTTGGCGGTGGTGTGAAATCTTGGAACTACGAAGACTTTGCCGAGGATATGTTCGACATGAGCCGCAAGCTAAGGCACGCCATGTTGCGCAACCCGGATATGCGTGTTTTTGTTGCCAACGGCTACTATGATTTAGCGACGCCTTTCTTTGCCACCGAGTTTAACTTTTCGCACATGGGGCTGCCGGCGTCACTGCAAGATAATGTCACCATGGCCTACTACGAGTCGGGTCACATGATGTACATTCGAAAACATGATTTGAAAAAACTAAAATCTGATTTGGCTGCGTTTATTCGTTAACTCAATTAAGTTGTCGCTCAACCTCTGTGCGCGAATCGCACAGAGTTGGCGCGAGACTATTGTATGAAATCTTGTGTTTCATAATAAATATTTCTTTCAATAACAATTGCAACAGTTTTACCGTCGGCCATAAAAACCTGCGCTTGTTGGCTGGGGAATCTTAAATCTGGACCCTTGTGCCTTTCACTATAGGATATTTCACAAAGGCTTTCGCAGATGAGTGGGCTATCAACTTTTGCTATATAGTCTTGATCCGGTGCGGCGCTAATTTTATAGATAATGAAGGCGCTGTCGCCTTGACCTAGCTGCCAAAATTGGGCCTGTTTACGCAGCGCTTGTTTCGCGTCCAGTGGCTGGTAAATGATAGGTTTTTGTACGCTGAGGGCAACATCCGATAGTGCCTTTTTACCACCTCTTTCGAAGTGCCCTTTATAAACATCCGCTATTATCTCGGATTGAAAGCTCGACGAGCCAGGTGCTAGATTCGCAAGTGGGAAAGCCTTAGGTGCGATAGTGATTAAGCCCTTGTAGTTTTCTCTTAATTTGTCGAAATGGCGTTTGTGGTCGGAATGAAGAATTTCTACAGCGGCAACAATTTGGCGATCATGAGGGGGGGTGGTATAACCCTAGATGGGAAATGTAGAGCTGTTGCGTACCAAACAGAACCATGCCGTGCACGGCCGTCGTGTTGTGTTCGTCGTGCACAGGGTTAACGGATGAACTCGGGGATTGTGCAAACGCAGCGTAGGCAAACAGCGCGCTGGATAAGATGACGTATAGCCCTAAGTATTGCCTTTTGTTTCGCATATTGCGCCTGTGAAATGTAGTTGTATTCGAAGTCTATCGCATGATATCAAGCCGAGCTGGTATTTCATGGCCCGCTCACTAATTGCTAACAGAAGGCAACAAGTGCGCGCGTTAGGTTGCCAGTAGGTGTAATAGTTGCGTTAAAAAACGCGAGCGCTAGGAAGAGTAAAACCAAACGCGTTTAGGGTGTTGGCTCTTGAGTTGGTTGTAGGTAAGCAGGCAAGTCGATGTTTGTAGGCCAACCTTTTTGTATGTCTCGTATTTCTGTGGCGCTCAGTTCTTGGTAACCCCGTAAATAGGGCCAGCCAAAGCCCCAGCGGAAGCTTGTAGGCCAGAAGGGAGAGCCGCCAAGATTTACCCCCGCCAGCATCAACCAACTTATTGTGGTTTCACCTTTGCTCGCCACGCACGCCCGCAGGGTTTGATCGGCATTGTCGCGCTGATCAAGAGTGCCTCCTGCCCAGTAAGCTGCATCATGTGCTTGGCAGCAATCCAGCCAAAGCTCCTCTTGATGGGTCGAGCCGTTGGGAAACATGCTGCAGCCGTCGCTGGTAAAGGGTTGCAATCCAGCTGTTTGCGCCTGCAGATTGGCAATAAATAGTAGAGGAATTGCATATCGAAGAACGTGCGGCATTCGCTGATAGTTACCAGAACTGCTATATTTTTCTAATAAGGCCATACAATTGTTCCCTAGGCAAGAATCAGCATGTCAAAACCTTTCGATTCGCCACAACCCTTGTGTCATTACGACGTCGTTATTGTTGGCGCTGGTTTTTCTGGGCTATATGCTGCTCGTATCTTAGCGCGTAAATACTCAATCTTGCTTTTAGAGGCGAGCGAGCAAGTGGGTGGCCGGGTGCGCAACCACCAGTTTGCCAATGGCGATGTGGTGGACATCGGTGGCCAGTGGCTGGGTCCAGGCCAAGATCGCATGTACAAGCTGGCGGGCGAAGCGAAACGCAGCATCTTTCCCTTGTATAACCGCGGCGACAATTTGTTTTTACTTGGCACCAAGAAAACTCGCTACCAAGGCACCATTCCAAAAATAGGCCCGGTGGCATTAGCCGATCTCGGCCAGTTGTTGGCGCGATTTGAAGGCATGGCGCGGCAAATAGACCCGCAGCGACCCTGGGCTCACCCAAAAGCTCAGCGCTGGGATTCTCAAACCCTACACTCTTGGGTGCAGCGCAACAGTTTGACTAAAACCGCGCGGCAGGTTTTTAACATCGGTATTGGTGCCGTTTTTGCCGGTGAAGCGCGCGATATGTCGCTACTACACGCACTTTTTTATGCGTCGAGCGGCGAAAGTATGGAGCACCTTTTAAGCGTCACCGGTGGTGCGCAACAAGATCGTGTTCACGGCGGCACTTGGTCCATCTGTTATGAAATGGCGCAGCAGCTAGGTGAACGCTGCCTACTCGATGCGGCGGTAAAAAAAATCGATCAACACGCCGATGGCGTTAGCCTATGTTATGAACAAAATGGTGTGATGGCCTGCGTGTCGGCGCGCAAAATTATTATGGCAATACCACCGAACCAGATAAATCGCATCAGTTTTAACCCACCTTTACCGGCTTGGCGCGATCAATTGTTTCAGCGCATGCCCTCTGGCAGTTGCATAAAATATGTTGCTCGCTACGAGCACGCATTCTGGCGAGATGAACAATTGTCGGGCCAAGTGGCCAGCACCAATGGCCCCGTTCACGTGGTGTTTGATAATGGTGAAAAAGGCAAAGATGCGGGCCTGCTCATGGGCTTTGTCGATGGCGACACGGCGCGCGCTTGGTCGGCTAAATCAGCCCAGTGGCGGCAAGAACAAGTACTCGCCTGTTTTGTGCGTTTCTTTGGCGAAAATGCAAAAAATCCCGCGGAGTTTGTTGAAAAAAATTGGTCCGAAGAACCCTACATTCGCGGTTGTTATGCCGCACACATGACTCCAGGCGCCTGGACTGGTGGCGGCGATAAACTGCGCAGCCCTGAGTTGAATGTACATTGGGCTGGAACTGAAATGGCGACCGAATGGTACGGCTATATGGAAGGTGCGTTAGAGGCCGCCGAGCGCGCTAGCGCCGAGGTGCATTCATTGCTGAGCCGCCATTTAGAGCGGACAATAAAATAACCCTGTGCGTCACCTTTGCCTGTAAATACGCGCTGGCGCAAAAAAATCGTCGCGCCAAGGCCGGTGATGAACCTGCCATGCAGCCATCGAGGTGCAAAACCCCGAACTAACGACGACGTATATATGCGCGCTTAGGGTCTCTACGCCTGTTGGGCACTAGCAGTTTGATGCTGCGAGGTTAACGCCTAAGGCCTCGCAGTTTTGATTCACCGGCCCATCGCTGGCCTGTAATAGTGAGTTGGTGTCAACGCTATATAGCGCACTAGGGCCGAATACTTTGCTGCGCCATTGAGGTCTGAGCACTACTAGGCCCTCCAGCTTTCAAGTGCTAGTGGATACGCTGCCAGCTGTAGGTTTTAGTCAGTTCTAGTCTGTCGGCGCGACTTTCTGCGTTGATTGGCAAAGCGCACGTGACGCGCTACGAATACCAGTAAGATGCCTGCGCCAAATAATAAGAGTGTGCCGGGCTCTGGCAGCGGCCAAGGCACTTGTGATTCAGTTGGTTGCCAATATTGGCTGGAAAGCGGCAGCGGGTTTGCGGAAGCAGGGAGTGACTGCTGAGCTAGCAACGGGTCTTGCACGGGTAAAATTGATAGCCAAAAAAGCGGCTTTACTGCGGCGCTGTTAGTGGCAACGGCTTCAGCCACAATGCCGCGCAACGGCTGTTGCGTTGCCGAAGACACGCCGAGAGTGTCGTCCGTCGAGTCAATGACATCGGCGCGGGCGAGGGAGTGCACGACGAGTAATGTGATTAGTAGATGGCGCACGTTTAAGCCAAAAGCATTAGTCAGCCTTGAGATTAGCACCAAACATCTGTGCTGACCACCGTCTCACTCGACCTGTTCGCTGTGCGCTAAATTTTAGCTGCGTTTTCTGGGCAAGATTCGGCTGAGTGTATGAGCGAAAAAATGCTTTCAAGGTGATTTCTTCAGTGTTGGCCTGTAGCCTGCGCGAAATCGAGAGGGCGTGGTGCTGGTCCAGCGTTGGAAGGTGCGGGAAAAATTAGAGGTGTCTTCATAGCCTAATTTTTCCGCAACTTGCTCAATAGATAGGTCTGTTTCTATTAAATAATAACTGGCTAAGGTTTGACGAATATCTTCGATGAGGCGCGTGTAGCTAGTGTTTTCCTTGGCCAGCTTTCGAATCAGCGTACTTTTTGACACGCACAATTGCACCGCTACCGCATCTAAAGTGGGAAAGGGGTGTGAGGGGTCGAGAATAATACGCTCGATCTTTGTAATAAACCCTTGATGATGTATTTGTCGCTCTAAAAGGTTCTGGCATTCAATGTCGGCTAAACGGTAGGCTTTTGCGTCGGCCATTATATTGTTGGTCGATAAAGCCTCGATAGAAAAAATAATAGCGCTTTGCTTGCATGAAAATTGAACGGGACAATCAAAGTGTTGAGCATAGCGGTCGGCGTAAGCTGGCGCGCTATAGGCTAATTCCAAGCGCAGCCCGGTGATAGGCCGAGCGAATATAAGCCGCAATATGCCAAGCGTAATCACCATAAAAGCTTCGAGAAACACTTCGCGAATAAGCGCTATGTCGCCCTCTTCCTGCACCAAGAGCCGAACTTCTTTACCGTCTTGGCAGAGCTGTAAGCGCAGTAACTGGGTTCTTAGGGGTATATATTTTACTAGCGCATTCAGCGCCGTAGAAAAATTGGCACTGGAAGCCATTAAATAGCCTAGGGGGCCGTGATGGGTCGAGGCAATTTTGGCGCCTAGTGCCAACCCCAGCCACTGCTTGCCGGTGCGCGCGCGGGCAAAATCGATAAGCCTTTGAAAGGCAAAAATCGATACTAAATCGTCGCCTTGGTTCATAAAGGTCAACGGCAACTGTGCCGCTTTTAATGACTCCTCAACGACAATGCCTTCTTGCAACAGCTCATTGCAAAGAATTTTAATGTAGAGGCTGTGTACCGAAAGTCGATGTCTATTTATATCCATAAAAATCGAGTTTACTCAAAGTGACACCAAATGACGAATTGTTGGCTGTGTGTGCGGTGTCTGGCTGGCGTTAATCCAGTTAGATTAGGCGTCATCGAGATTTTAATCTATGACACACAGGCTGCTTGTATGAAATACTTTATTCCAACGACCGCCGCCGCGGAAACAGAACCACGCTACTATATAGACCACAAACGCCATTGGTGGCTGGCATCATTGTTTGTACCTCTGGTCACCGTACTCGGCCCTTTGCTCTACCTCATTGAGCCAAACACTTGGTTGCTCGCTTTACCCTTTCTGATTTTTTACGGATGCGTACCCTTGCTCGATTACTGGGTAGGCGAGGATGATTCGAACCCGCCGGAATCTGTTGTACCTCAGTTGGAATCAGACCCCTATTATCGAGCCATCACTATCGCGTTGGTGCCAGTGATTTGGGTTTCATTTTTGTTCTCCGCCTGGTTTATTGGCAGCCAAGATCTGCGCTGGTTTGAGGTTTTGATGGTGTCGTTATCCTCTGGGCTAATATGTGGCTTCGGCATTAACCTAGCCCATGAAATGGGGCATAAGACCCATTGGCTCAGCAGCAACTTAGCCAAAACCGTGTTAGCCCTCAGTGCTTATGGGCATTTTACTATCGAGCATAACCGGGGCCATCATCGTTTTGCTGCAACTAAGGAAGACCCTGCATCGGCGCGAATGGGTGAATCAATATACCAATTTGTACAGCGGGAGATACCCCAATGCTTTTTGCGTGCGTGGCATTTAGAAACAAAACGCATCGCGAAGAAAGGTCATAGACCCTGGAGCTTAGCCAATGAGATTATTCAATGCGCCTTAATCTCCGTAGTGCTATATGCCAGTCTGCTCATCGCCTTTGGTTCGATAATGCTGGTTTACCTCGCCGTGGTCATAAGTTTTAGCGCCTTCCAATTGACCTCGGCAAACTACATTGAGCACTACGGTTTACTGCGCCAGAAAAACCAAACAGGTCGTTACGAACCGGTGCAGCCCAAGCATTCGTGGAACAGTAATCACAAGGTCTCTAATTGGTTGTTGTTTCACTTACAGCGTCACTCAGATCACCACGCAAATCCGACTCGCGCCTATCAAAGTTTGAGAACCTTTGACTCAGCACCGCAATTGCCGAGCGGCTATTTTGGTATGTACATTCTGGCTTATATACCGCCACTCTGGCGTAGAATCATGGACCCAAAGGTGATGGTGTGGGCCGGTGGCGATGTTGATAGAGTAAATCGATTGGGTGGCTCAGCATAGTCAGCCGCACCGCGTTTAGGCACTCGTGAAATTAAAAACCCTAAGTGGTTAAATAGCAATCGCTTAGGGTTTTATAAGCGTCTAAGTTTTACTTATGTAAACGTTAGATTTTTACTGTGGTGCCGAGCTTTTTAATAAAATATGGGTGGCTTCGCCATCCAGACTTACCTGATTCTTTTTCTCCCAGTAGTTTTTTATTCCCTCGTCCCCTTGTTTGCTCGCCCAGTCTGAGAGAAGTTCTCTATCGCCAACATAATCGTAAAAGGGTACAGCCATACCGCAAGAGGTTTGCACCAGCTCTATGGAAAGATCAAAAATTTGTCGGGCCCCGGGTAGGGGTTTGAATAAGCTGTAGAGCTCTGGCCACTCTGGATCGCCTTGGTGGATGACCCGGGCTGTACCATACAGGCGTAAAATCATCGGGTTACCTTCGAAGGCCATAAACATAATGGTCATGCGCGGGCAGGTTTGCACATGGGCGGCGGTTTCGTTGCCGCTGCCGGTCACGTTAAGCCAAATAGCGCGGTTTGACCCAAGGATACGGATGGAATCCATGCCCTTGGGTGAAATATTAACCTTACTGTTTTCAGTCGCCGTGCCAACAAAAAATACCTTTTGCGCGGCAATGAAGTTGATATGTTTGTCTGAAAGCGCGTTGAATTGTTGGCCCATATCTATCGTCCTTAAGTAAAGCAGTCCATGGATTCACAATGAATTAAAATTCGGCAGGCCAAGGCTTATTAGCAGGCCGCAGAATGTTTTTTGTGTAGTGGGACCGGATGGTATTAGGATAGCTCCACGAGGGCAAGTAGGCATAGGGCACAAATTGCTGGCAGCGCCTGAATGAAAAATATTTTCCGGCTCACACTCATAGCGCCATGGAGCCCAGCCACTACAATACAGCTGAGGAAAAAAAGTTTAAAGTCTGTGCCATTGCTGCCTTGTAGCAATCCAAGAATTAATCCGGCGGCCAAAAAACCGTTGTACAGGCCTTGGTTGGCGGCAAGTACTTTCGTTGTAGTGGCTTGCGCTTTGGATTGTCCGAAAACCTTGAGCCCTAGGGGCTTATCCCAAAAAAACATTTCCAGTGCTAAAAAGTACAGATGCAGTAGGGCGACAAAGGCGACAAGGATATTGGCAAGTAGCAACATGGGCGTTATCTCTGGTAGTTATACGAAAAAACCGCTTTTGAACCTAACATTCTTGCAGCGATGCTCGGCCATGATTATTAACCGATGGCGCCGACGAGCCAAGCAAGAAACGCTTGTCCATTCGGCGTGAGCAGCCACCAGAAACCCGCAATGTTTAATAAAACCGTTAGCCAATAAACGAATCTAAAGCCGAGCTTCTTAGTCTTGTGCTGAAATATCTGTTGCGCAAAGGCGGCTCCGGGCCAACCACCTAACAGCGCGAGCATGTGTAGTGACCGCTCCTGTGTTCTCCATGCGCCACTTTTGGCCGCCGCCTTATCGGTGATATACAGCGTAAAGGTTAAACAATTAATGGCGAGGTAAAGCCAGAGTATGGCAATGGGCATTTTCAGGCGGAGGGCTGAGTAAGACACCGCAAAGGTAAATAGAATGGCCAATGCCACGGAAAGATTGCCGGAAAAATGAGAGTGGGCTGTAGGCTTCCTATCGTTCAGCCGAGCAACATTTTTACCACAGGGGCGGCCCGCGCCATCTGTCGATAAGGTGAAAGTGACAGCCTGACCTGCTTGTGGCGTATTGCTTGCATCCAAGAAATCAGAAATATGCACAAAAATATCTTTGCCACCGTACTTCGGCTGAACGAAGCCAAAACCTTTGGTTAAATTCCAAGAAATGAGTTTTCCCGAGTGGTCCATATGTACCTCGTAACAGAAATCGCTAAGCCCAAGTTACGCCTGCCGGTAATTCCGCGGCGCTGTATTCCAAATGCAAAACACGTCGGGTTGTTGGAATATGCGCCTTACTGGATGCGTGCAAAATAAGTGGTCGCATCGCCAATGCTGAAGCTCTCGGAGCCTCGATAGTTATGGCATCGCGCGTTGCCAGGAACTGATCAATTTGCTCTTGGTTAAGTATGCCACGGTTGTGACTCCCCGGAATCAGCTTTAAAGCTCCGTTTGCTGCCGTAGATTCATCGAGATGAACTCTAAGGGCGATCATATTATCGAGCACGTGGGAGGGTGGTTGTACGCAATGTGCGCCGTCTTTTAAGCTCCAGGGTCCCCAGCCAGACTTGTTAAATCTAGATGATAGCGCAATTGTTTTATCTTGATGCCAAGTGACAAGCCAGTTTTTCCCCGGCCGCTTATTAAAAAGGATGGCTCTAGCTAGCTGCGGTTGTCCGGAAAGAAATCTTTCGGCGCACTTAATTACTCTACTTGACTGAGCAAATGCCAGAATCGTTCTGAATTTCTTCTCAGCATTTCTGATGCCGCCGCCTTTTTCGCTGAGCAGTGCCGCCTTTGTCTCTTCCAAAATGGCGGTTAATTCGCTTTGGAAAATGAAGTTTTCTATGAGGTCATAGCCTAGGTCGTTAGTCGTCATAAGGGTCAGCGTACTAATATTATTAAACTGCTAAATTGTCGATTCTATATTGTAATAGCCATCTTTAGGCAGCTGAAACCTATGTGATATAAAACTTTTTGTAGCCGTACAGAGGCTACATTAGAAGTACAATTTCGCCTTCGCTATCGATTTTGCGCTAGTTATGACTTCTTAAGCCATAATTTTAAGTCTTTTGCTTGGTGTTATCGTGTTGGCAGTTGTTATACGCTGATTTCGCTAGGTAGGAAGATTTGTCTAAGGTCGCATACCATTGTGCGGCGGAATCTAAGTATGGCCGACAGCAGGCACAGTGGGGATAATCAAATGAAGTTGCACTCGCACCAAGGTGTTAAATATTCAAGTGATTTTTTTGACGAAGACATCATCGGTCTGCTGCTCAAGCCGAGCGCAGAAGTTGCTAAAATGCCCGCTTCAGTGGACCTAGACCTAGCGGCTCAGCTAGCCGGTGTTGAGGTAAGTGAAGCGACCGCATTTACCGCTGCCTGGGATGAAGTGGCCAGTGATCCAGAGCTGTCCGAAGCGTTAAAGCATGCGAGCTATACGAAAGAAAAAGGCCTATCTGAGTTTCAATCGAACCTGTCAAAAGCACTACCTGCGTCAATGCAAAAGCAACTTAATCAGAATTTGCGCGTTGACTATAAAGTGGTTTCAGAGAATGATTCCCTGGTTCACTATGTCGACGGTGAGGTGGCGCTGGAGATTCCGCTGTCAGTCGATTCAGCCCAGAAGGCATCAAGTAATGGCGAGGCCGCGCTTAATGCGATTTTTATCGTCATCGATTGCTTCTGCATAGCCGCTGCTATCGCCAGCATTAATGTCCATGTCAATAAATCAAAGATAGCAAAAAGCCTTAAAAGCCCGTTAAAACGATTCATCGCCACGCTATTTAATGCAAAAAATGTTAGGGAGTTAGAGCGTTTAAAGAAGGCCGGTGACAACTGGCTTTTGATTCAGCGGATTCTATCGAGCCTGCGCGGCACTGCAAACTTGCGAGTTCTCGTCACGACTTTCTTCAGCGCCATGTCGCGATTTGAAAAAGCCGTTGCCGTTGTGCAATTCTTGGCATCCTTGGCGCTAATGATTGCCACCGCCGGCGGCAGTTATGGTGCAAAACTCGCCCAACTCGGTGCCGCCGTCACCCTGCTATTGGCCGATGTTGCGGCCTTTGTGATAAGCGTAAGAAAAAGCTAAGGCTTGAGCTAAGAACTGCCACGAGTTTCTTTCCTTAACTAAACGCAAGGTCAGGGATGATCATGCCGTTTCTTGCAACCCAAGCTAGACCTTCTTGGCACTTATTCGTTACAAACTTGCTCTACCATCGACAATCAGCCTCATGCTTTATTAGCGAATGTAAACGGCCGCGTCATATGCCGATGTTTCGCCACATCTGGCCGATTACCCAGCCAAACCGCCGGCCGATAAGGGCATCCTAGGCGCTGATCTTAAACTCAACCTAAATCAATAGACCCAACGCGGCTTCTAGCGTTATTGATCCAGATTGGCGACTCTTCTTTCATCGAGGCAAAGGATATGCGAACTATTGTGGGAGTTTTGGCGTTAGCGGCGATTGTTTTGACGGCTCAGCTGGTAAGCCCGACATTAGCGAGGCAGGGCTCTGGTTATCCAGTTGCGCTGCCCTACGGCGAGCTGTCCCCAGAGGTACGTTTGCTAATGGGCCGCTTATGTAATGATAAGGTTGATCCTAAGAGTTCGATTGTCGGTAACAAAGAAATCGGTGTTGGATCGTATCGAGATGATATTGCGCGAATGATGAAGTTCAGTTTTGATGCAAATATAATGCACCCTTAGGTCACGCAGCGTTTTAGGCTTCCTTTGATATCATGCAAACTAAGATGTGCTATAAAGTCGCTATGAATATCACTTCGTCTTTCCCATTCTAAAAAGCGGACTAATTGACCGTAGTATCGCAGCGACATCCACGCTAAGTATCCACATCTGACGTCGGCGCTTTTTGGTCTGCAATTTGAATATCAAGCTGAGTGACGGTGTTGCAGGAATTATTGAAAAAGTTATTAGGCCCTAAAAATGGCAAATTCAAATAATAGGAAAACCTGTCAATGGCAGCCGAGACGTACAGAGGGGTTTTCTGCAGCTTAATTCAGCAATCGAAAAATGACTAGGTTAGGTGTGCGTTGATGCCCCAGTTTCTAATAGGCTTGTTTAAGTTTTTAAGCGCTGCTTACTAAGTTCTTGAATCGACTTTCAAACTGAGTTGCGCTATACATTTATTGCTTCGGGTTCCTTGATACCGGCATGCCGATTTGGTGGCACACTTTGGAATTCAAGTCCTTAACCAATTACGGTAGAAAAAGGGTAAGGCTCAATAACGCAGCCAATGAGGGCGAACGAAGCGTAGTGTAGGCCGTCCAGTGCAATGCGTTTGATAGCGCTTGGCCTTGTTAAAAGTTTTCACTTGCGAAGTACCAGTTTAATAATTGATATGGCCTCTGATAGAGAAATACCTTTTTGACTACACAAGACAGAACCAAGCAATGAAAGCGCTATTGCTGCTGCAAGAAAATATGGCGCGTTGGATTTACCAAACCAGCTTAACCAAAGTGCTGATACAAGGCATAGAAGGCTAAAAAGGAAAACAACAAAAATTGCAAAAGAAAGGTGGTCTTTAAGAGTCACGGCTGCCCCCATTATGACAGATGTCCGTCCTCCATGACGCCCGTATGCGCCCTCGTAGCGCATATATGTAAATTCTTGACTGAGTTTACCTATGTAAAACTCTATTGGTCAATATCCTGACTTTTAAGAGTGTCAATCTACATATCCAGCTTGGAACTAATGTCCCATTCTGATTGTTGCCAATAAAGTCAGTAAGTTATCACACTACAACTTCTCCAGCCGCAAAAATCACGGCTTTGATCCATATTTCCCTGGATGTATAAATTTTTGGTTCTGTTTAAATACCCCTGTGATACGCGGGACTTTGCGCGGAATTTCGCACGTAACTTATGAGCCAGCTCACCCCGCTATTTCACAAGCCACAGGGAAGTGGCGCTAGCGAGTCAATGCAGGGAAGCATTGATTGAGCGGTGAAATAGTGGGGTGGGTTGGCCGTGCGATTTGGGTTGAATTGTTGCGAGTTCGCGGGATGTGAAATGTCTTGGTGGTATCTAGTGCGACTATCAAGTTCATCGTTTGCTGGTTTTTTGAAATTTCAAGTCAGTGATGGGTTCACTGCCGATGTATTTAGCGGGATGGGTGAAGAGGAGTGGTAGTGAATTTGGGCAGTCAGGGGCGGACTAATTGATAGGATAATTAATTTGGACAGCTATTCTGCCCCGTAGGGGTGAGCAACGAGGACGTTGCGAATCAATATCAAAGCAGCCTAGGGGCTGTTTTGACCCCTTGGGGGGTGCACTAACGCCTTCCTTGGCGTTTTTTCATCCGCATCAGATCGCCATATAAAAAGCCCCGTCGGATGGAGTGGGAGTTGAGAGTAATGGGTGGTGTTTGAAGTGGCGGAAGAATCAAAGCAGCCTAGGGGCTGTTTTGACCCCTTTGGGGCTGCGCTGGCGCTTGTTTAAAATGCTGGACGCATTTTGTCGAACCAGGCGGTGCTTCTCATCCGCCTCTGGGCACCAAATAAAAAAGCCCCGTCCGAGGACGAGGCTTTTGTATATGGTGCCCAGAGGCGGAATCGAACCACCGACACGCGGATTTTCAATCCGCTGCTCTACCGACTGAGCTATCTGGGCAACCCCGCTTTCGCAGGAGGCGCGTATTAAACCCGCTAGGCGGGGGTGAGTCAAGACCTTGGCGGGGCTTTTTTTGGTTTTAATTCAGGTATTTGCGACCTTGAAACGTCTCATATAAGTGACACCGGTGAGTTAACGAATTGGAGCCGAATTATGAAGGTACGCGAGCTGCTAACAGAATGGTCATCAACCACCGAGCGCTGGAATGGCGAGGTGAGTTACACCCTAAAATTACCCCTGAAGGATGCGGCGCGGTTGGAGGCTTTGGCGGCGCTCTACCCGGCGGTGGACAAGCAAACTCTGATTAACCAGCTGCTGCACGCGGCCTTGGAAGAGATTGAATCCACCATGCCCTATATTGAGGGGCCAAAAGTGGTTGGGCACGACGAAATGGGCGATCCGATGTTTGAGGACGTGGGCTTAACGCCGGAGTACTTGCGCTTACGCGCCAGCTTCGCCGAGAAATTCAGCAAGGCTGGCTGAAGCTCGCTTTCCGCCTAGTTACTTTCCGGGGGCACGTAGCCTTCGGCGGCATCGTAGTCTTCACCGGAGAGGAATTTATCCATCTGCTCGGTTAAATAGGCGCGGGCGGTTAAATCCATCAGGCTCAAATGCTTTTCATTGATGAGCATGGTTTGATGTTTGAGCCACTCCTGCCACGCTTGCTTTGAGATATTGCTGTACAGGTCTTGGCCTTTGGCACCGGGATAGGGTGGCTGATCGAGGCCTTCCATTTCTTTTTTATACTTCCGACAAAATACCTGACGCGCCATGGCGATTTCCTTGCTGAATCAATGGCGGCTATTTTAACGTACTTCGGCTTGGCCGGGGTGAAAGTCTGGGATGTGGTTTTGGCCTATATACGCAGCCAACTTGCCCTGCCGCCGCAGTTCGATGATTTGGCGGCTCACCTCGAGCGCGAGATGCCGGCCCAGCTGGTTATCGTGAAACACATAACAGAGTGATCTATCCAATACGGGGTGACTGATGTCGACACTGGGCATCGGCCCGCCTTCCGACTTCACAATTTGAGCCACTTCTTCCAAGTTTGCCACAATGGCATCTAACCGACCGCTATTGAGCATACGCACGGTTTGCCGTTGGCTGGTGGTCCAGATCAGTTCCATGCCCTCGCCGGCCTTACCCTCTATGTCGTAGGCGTAGCCGCGCACTAAGCCGACTTTTTTGCCCTTTAGCGCCGCGTAGTCGCTGATACTGGGCGAGTTGGGCGGCGTTAAAATATAGCGAATAACTCTGGCAAAGGGCACCGAGTGAAGATTGGGCACGCCGACATTGGCATCGCAAAAATCAGGCATCAGGGCTTGCGCCCTGCCGGCAATAAAATTCTGCTGTGCGCGTAAGGGTGGCGAAATCGTTGTATTAATTGCGCTTTCGAATGTAGCGCTAAGTGCTTCAATAATTTCCTGGTGCGCCTCGTACATAGGGCCGGTTTTGTTTTCTTCGATGTACACGGGAATGGTCATCAGCGAAAAATTAATCGGAGCACTCGGTTGCGTGAGTGCCTGCGCTTGGCAAGACAATGACCAAGCAAGTGCGAAAAGAAGGTAAAAAATATTTAACAAAGCGGTGTCGCATCCACAAGTTGTTGTAACAGTTTTTTAACCGGTGCGGCTAAACCCAAGCTGCCGGGATGGGCCGGGTTAACCCAGCGCTGGCCGGATTCTTGGACGCCCGTTGGCATGTGGGCCAGCTCAATCAGCACCGGGTTGATGTCTAGGTGATAGTGGCTAAAAGTGTGGCGCCAGCTATCCCAAGTGACCGGTGTACCTGCACAAGCATAGCGGCTCTGGGCAAAATCTCTTGCGCACGCCGCTATGGATAATTCGGGAAAGCTCCAGAGCCCGCCCCAGATGCCGCTAGCGGGGCGCTGCTCTAGCAATATTTCACCCTGGGGGTTGCGTAGCATGATTAGCTGAACCTGCTTTTCTGGCAGGGTTTTGCGTGGCTTTTTGCCCGGTAGTTCGGCGGTGCGACCGGTGCCGAAGGCGACGCAGCCGCCCATGAGTGGGCAGGTTTCGCAGGCGGGTTTACTGCGGGTGCAGAGGGTCGCCCCTAAATCCATCATGGCTTGGGTGTAATCGGCGTTGCGCTCGTTTGGTGTGGCCGCTTCCGCCAGCGCCCATAAAGCGTTCAGGGTTTGGGTTTGGCCCGGCCAGCCGTCCACGCCGTGGTAGCGCGCCAGCACGCGTTTTACGTTGCCATCTAAAATGGCGGCGCGATCGCCAAAGGCGATGGAGCTTATGGCGCCGGCCGTGGAGCGGCCGACGCCCGACAGTTCGGTTAAGGCCTCGACACTGCGCGGAAATTCGCCATTATGTTGTTGCACCACATGCTTTGCTGCCTTGTGCAAATTGCGCGCGCGCGCGTAGTAGCCCAGCCCGGTCCACAAATGCAGCACCTCATCGATAGGCGCTAGCGCTAGCTCGCGCACCGTGGGAAAACGGGCCATAAAGCGCTCGAAATAGGGAATCACGGTGCTAACTTGGGTTTGTTGCAACATAATTTCAGACACCCATACGCGGTAGGCGTTGATATTTTTTTGCCAGGGTAAATGCTTGCGACCGTGCTGATCAAACCAGGTCAGCACGGTGTTGGCGAAAACCGCCGGTTTAGTTTTTGTCATCGGTTTTCTTTTTATTGCCGCCGAGTAAACCCTTGAGCAAATTATTTAACTCGGGGTTATCTTTGAGTTGTTTATCCAGTTCTTTATTGAGTTTGGATTTCACTTCGTCGCCATACAGCTTCTCTAAAACCGCCATGTCCGGCGCGCAAGAGCGCGCATTTAATTTGGCGAAACTGTCTTTGCAGCGAATGGGAATGTCCATGTTCAACAATTTTTTGTTGGCAATCGGGCAGTTCAATAATTTATTGGCGGCCTCGTCTACGCGTAGATTAAATTTAAAATCCAGCGCGCCTTTGTTGAGGTCGACCATACCCAGCCCGGCTAATACCATGGATTCCACGCCGGAGTTTAAGCTATTGATGGTGAGTTTTTGATTGGCGAATTGCATGCTGGAGGTTAATGTTTTTAACTTTGTTGAATCGGTCCAGGCAATTTGTGGCATCTCTTGCCGCTGCGCCAACATCGCCAACTCACACAGACTTTTTTCGAGGTTCATGTTGTGCAGCAGCATTTGCTGGCTGGTTAATTGAATGTCGGCTTTCATGCTTTCTGTTAACGCGGTACTGGTGCGCCCGCTTGCCATGCCGGTAACCTGAACCCCGCCAATGCCCGAGACTAACTGCTCGACGTCGAAGTCGGCCAACAATTTTTCCAGCGGCATTTTACTGCCCGTGGCTTTAAAGTTGAGGCTTGCCACTGAGGGTCGGGCATCAAATACAGCGCTGGCATTGAGCGGGCCATCGTGCAACAGCGCGTCAAAAGCGCTCAGGTTAATCAACCCGTCTTTGGCGGCAACCCTGGCTTTAACTTGGGTCAGGTCAAGGCCTTTAACCGACAGCTTATTGAAGCCCGCGAGTAAGTTCAGATTCAAAGCGCGCAGCGTTTCGAGCGGCAGGGCGTCATCGGCTGCTGCGTTAGCGCCTCGGGGCGCGGTTTTGGTTTTGCCGCTGCTGCCCTGTGCGGTAGCTTCTGGCGGCGCCAAATAATGATCTAAGTTAATGCTGTCGCCCTGCACGTCGATGTTGAGCGCGAGCGCGGCGAAGTCGGTAATGGCAACTTTGCCTTTGATTGCCGAGCTATCCACTTGCAGCGTAAGCGGTTCAAAGGTGATGGCCTTATCCGTGCCTTGAAAGGGCGAGCTGAGTGCGACATGGTGCAGTGCCTCGGCGTCCGCCATGGGCGGCAGTGGTGTGCCGAGGGCAATCATTAACTTCTGCAGGTTCGTGGGTGCGAGTGCCAGATCACCGCTATAGCTCAAGCCGGAGTCACTGGCGCGGCCCAAGAGGATTTTGCTGTTGAGTTCCAGTTCCACCTCGGCACTGCTGCCGCCCTGAACCAATTGCGTGGGTGCTTTGAGCTTTTCGATAATAATTTGATCGAGTTTGGCCGGCACTTTTAGATCCAGTGTGGCGCGGGTGTTACCTTTTAGCGTGGCCGCTTCGGGCCGCACCAGATTAAATTGGCTGCTCAAATTCACCGGGAAGGCATCACCGTTTAATTTGAGTTGCGACAACTCGGCATTCAATTCAGTGAGATCTAATTGCAAACCTTCGGCCGTGTAATAACTCAACTGGCTGTCCACCAAGGCGAGCTGATCGAGTTGCAGATTTTTCTCTAGATCGAAAGGCGGCCTTTCGCTCACGGTTTTGGCGCCCATGTGATCGGTGCTGCGGGCAACGGCAAAACGTAGCTGGGGCGTTGCATCTGCACTTGCTATCTGACCCAAGCTTTGCCAGTTGCCCTTGCCGGCGCTATCGACCCGCAAGTTGACCTTAGCACCGGTGAGGCGAATGCCGTCGATCACCACGTTTTGATTGAGCAGGGGTTTAATTTGTAGCGCTAGTGCAAAGCTATCGATGCTGGCGATCACGGCATCGGGCTTTTGCGGCGCGGCAACGGAGACTTTCTCGGCCTGTATGGCCAAGCGCGGCCAGAGCTGCCAGCCTAGGTCGCCGTCTATTTTCAGGCTGACGTTATGGCGCGCCGCGGCGTCGATAATTTGCGGCTTGTATTGGTTCGGGTCAAAGGTGAGCACCAGTACTACCAGCGCCGCCACAAGCAGTAAAATAAGCACCAGCAAAATTTTCAATGCACGTAGCACGATAGCCTCCAAGACGGTCCGATTTGGGCGCAGTGTAACCTACTGTCACGATAGAACAATGATGCACCGCTAGGCTTGCCCACTAAACTCGGCAGGGCTGAATTTTTTTGTCTAAATTGTTTTCTCCCACGGCGAATGGGGCTAGAATGCGCGTTTTTCCACTATAGGAAACAGGTGATCACTATGGGAAACAAAACTCCTCTTTATGAAACCCACAAGGCCATGGCCGGTCGCGTAGTGGATTTCGGTGGCTGGGACATGCCCGTCAATTACGGCTCGCAGGTAGAAGAGCACCATAAGGTGCGCACTGATGCCGGCATGTTCGACGTTTCCCACATGACCATTGTCGATGTCACGGGTCCTGCGGCCAAGGCCTACCTGCAAAAGCTGTTGGCTAACGATGTGGCCAAGATAGAGTCGGCCCTCGGCAAAGCCATGTACACCGGCATGCTCAACGCCGATGGCGGCGTGATTGACGATTTGATTGTTTACTACATGGGCGACTGGTATCGCACCGTAGTGAACTGCTCGACCCGGGAAAAAGATTTGGCCTGGATGACAAAAATCGCCGCTGACTTTGATGTGAGCCTCACCGAGCGCCCGCAGTTGGCAATGGTCGCGGTACAGGGGCCGAACGCCATTGCAAAGGCACAAGCTGTGTTGCCTAAAGCCGCCGATATTCTGGCGGCGCTGAAAGTGTTCCAGGGAGCCGAGTTTGGCGATTGGTTTATCGCTCGCACTGGCTACACCGGTGAAGATGGTCTTGAGATCATGGTGCCAGAGTCTGAAGTTGTGGCGTTTTGGCAGGCCCTAGCCGATGCCGGCGTTCAGCCCTGCGGCTTAGGTGCACGCGATACTCTGCGCTTAGAGGCGGGTATGAATTTGTACGGTAGCGACATGGACGAAACCATATCACCGCTAGAGGCTAACATGGCCTGGACTATCGCCTGGGAGCCAGCCGAGCGAGATTTCATCGGCCGCGCCGCGTTAACGGCGCAAAAAGCCGCTGGTGTTAAGCGCAAGCTGGTGGGCCTAGTACTAGAAGAGAAAGGCGTGTTGCGCGGGCATCAGAAAGTGCTTGTGGAAGGCGCGGCTGAAACCGGCGAAATCACCAGTGGCACCTTCTCGCCAACCTTGGGCTATTCTATCGCTCTGGCGCGTGTACCGGTTGAAGTGGGTGACACTTGTCTGGTAGAAATGCGCAATAAGCATGTGCCCGTTAAAGTGGTTAAGCCTAGCTTTGTCCGCAACGGCAAAAAAATATTCTAAGGAATCTTTGAAAAACACCCTTGCTGAATCTGGCTCGGTTAAATTTGTGGTTAAAATGTGCATTTACACACTGTAAACTGCGCCTTTTCGGCCACATTTGCCTAGCCGGGCCTTAGCCGCAAAACGTTTTTCCAAGCTTCCCTAACTGACTGAAAACTGAGCGGCTCACCGCGACGAGGAACCTCCAATGAGCGAAATTCGCAAAGAACTAAAGTACATGGCCAGCCACGAGTGGGTGCGCCTTGAAGACGACGGCACTGTCACCATCGGTATTTCTGATCACGCACAAGAAGCGCTCGGCGATGTGGTTTATGTAGAAACGCCAGAAGTGGGCTCTACCGTAAACGCGGGCGAAGAAGCCGGTGTGGTTGAATCAGTGAAAGCCGCGTCCGACATCTACTCACCGGTTACCGGCGAAGTGATTGCCGTTAACGAAGCGTTAGAAGATGCACCTGAAACCGTGAACAGCTCGCCCTATGATGACGGCTGGTTTTACAAGGTAAAGCCCGCCGACCTGTCTGAGCTGGACGATGCCCTAGACGCGGATGGCTATGCCGCCGCCTGCGAAGACGAATAGATTTTTAGTCATCGCCGTTTAAAAAAAGCCCGCACCCTGTTGCGGGTTTTTTATTGGGTGCTTGTGTTTCAATTTGCCGTCGCTGTAGTGTTTAAATGCCGGTGTCGTGAGGCAACTAACGACTTGCCCCTGCTTGGCAGGCACTAAATAACTCGCCAACTAAGTCTTCGTCATCCAGCGCCCGCGCAATGGCCATGCCGCCGATCATTAATACGGCGCTTCGCAGGGCATTTTCCCGCGCCTGGCTGTTCGGCTCTAGCTCGTTCAGAAAGCCCTTAAACACTTGGGTGTAGGCGGCTCGAATCAGGGGGTCGCGCTGGCTAATGTCCGTGGTTAAAAAGGCCAAGGGGCAACTGGCGCTATCGCCGCGCCTATGGGCATTGCTCAGGTAGGCGTTGATAACTTGCTGTCTCGATGGTCGTTCGGGTAAGGCCGCGAGCAAGGTCGATTGTGCCGCTAGTGCGGCGGTCACTATGGCCTCGGCATAGAGTTCAGATTTTGACTTGAAGTGTGCGTAGAAAGCGCCCCGGGTGAGCCCGGCCTCCGTCATCACATCGTCGATGCCCACATGGTCAAAACCCCGTTGGGTAAATAATCGCGCGGCACTGTGTAAAATTTTTTCCCGCGTCTGTTTCTTATGGTTAGGAGACCAGGCCACTGTTGATTCCTCAAAATATGTTCTTGAACATATTCCCACACTGGTTAGGCTTTGCCAAACCGTTCAGCCAATCATCAGTCAAGGAGTTCGACCATGAGTGTTCATATCTATGGCCCACAATTCAGTAATTTTGTGCGCAGCGTTCAGTGGGTGTGCGAGGAAAAGGGCATTGCTTACACCTTAGGCTTCGAGCCCGATGGTAAAGCGGTGGAGTTTCGCGGGCCGCAGCACGGCCAGTGGCACCCCTATAGCAAAATTCCGGTGTTAATTCACAACGGCTGCGCACTGGGTGAAACCTCGGCTATTTGCCGCTATCTCGACGACAATTTTCCTGGCACTAGTCTCACACCGGCAGACCCATGGCAAAAAGCCGAAGTGGATTCTTGGTGTCAACTCTTGAGTATTTACATCGATAAGGCGGTAGTGCGCGATTACCTATTGGAATTGGTCTTCCCGAAGGGCGAAGATGGCAAGCCGCGCGTCGATGTGTTGGCCGCGGGCAAGCCGGCTGCCGTAGCGGCGTTAAACATTGTCGAGGAAAAATTAGCGGCGCAGCCGTTTTTATTTGGCGACCAGCCCACCCTTGCCGATGCCATTGCGGCACCGATTGTTTGCTATGCCACTGGCCTGCCCGCTGGCGTGAGTCTGGTGCCAGCTGAATCAACATTACACGATTACGCCAAGCGCATGATGGCCAGTCCATCCGGGCAGAAAGTGCTGTTGGCGAAATAAATGGCACACGTGCAATGAAAGCAAATGGGCGTTTGCCTGAAGGATAGGGTTAGCAACCGCCACACGACACAGTGAGGGGCTTGTCTCAATCTGCTTGCAAGGGTAGGCCGCTGCGCTTACCCTTTTGCAGTCTCTGATTGAGTAAGGCTTATGAATCCAGCTGCTGGCAACACGTCTATTAAATTAAGCAGCGGTGGCCGGCGCCTGCTTGTTACGCTACAAACAGTGCTGATGCCACTCTGTTATGTCTTAACTTATCCCAAGTATCAGGGTGAATCCTGTGTTGATGATCTTGCCGATGGGTGGCCTAGGGACGCCTCGTTGAGACCTAGTAATGGCTATTGAGCGCTGGCGAGATCTGATGGCGCGCTTAGGCTTTGGACCGAATGACGCTGTATTTCAAAGGCTGCACGACGCTTATTCAGAGTCCCATCGTCACTACCACACCGGTCAACACATTGACGCCTTATTAACCCACTACGACGCCGTTCGCGCGCAAGCGCATCAGCCTGAAGAGGTTGAAGTTGCGATCTGGTTTCACGACTGTATCTACAAACCGTTTTCCAGCAGTAATGAATTAGATAGCGCTAATCTCGCCGTCGAGTTTTTACAAAAAAATGGTGCCGATGATAGGCGCTGTAGCAATGTCCACACGTTGATTATGGCAACCTTGCACACTGCCCCGGTGGCAGAGTTTGATCAAATACTGTTAGTGGATATCGATCTGAGCATACTCGGTGCACCGGAGCAGATTTACGCACAGTTCGAGCAGGATGTGCGCAGGGAATATCGTTGGGTGCCTAGGCCGATTTATCGGCGCAAGCGTAAACAACTGTTGGTGGGTTTTTTAAATCGTGCAAGCATTTTTCAAACGGACTATTTTCGAGATAAGTTTGAGCGTAATGCGCGTGATAATTTGGCTCGCGCTATCGTAAAGCTTTAACGTTTGACGCTTCAATGTTTCAATGTTTCAAGGTGAGAAACTGTGCAAAAAGACTTTTGGTTAAGCCGCTGGCATAACAACGAAATTGGCTTTCACAATAATGATGTCAACCCACTGCTGGTAGAATATCTGCCGCGCCTGAGTTTACCTTCGTCATCCCGGCTTCTGTTGCCCTTGTGCGGAAAATCTCGCGATATCGCTTGGCTGTTGAGCGAAGGTTTTGCTGTGTTGGGTGTCGAGCTTTCCGAGCTGGCGGTAACGCAATTATTTGCCGAGCTAAATTTAACGCCAAGCCTTGAACAAAAGCCTCACTGTAAAATATTCAGTGCCGAGAACTTAATTATTCTGGTCGCCGATATCTTTGAGCTAAGGGCCGCCGATATAGGTGCAGTGGACGGCATATACGATAGAGCAGCGCTGGTGGCATTGCCGCCGGACATGCGTGGCCGCTATGCAAAGCATCTAGCGGATATTAGCCGCTGCCCACCACAGCTATTGGTGAGTTTTGACTATCGACAAGCGGCCATGCCAGGGCCACCTTTTTCTGTACCTGAAGCTGAGCTTAAGCGTTTGTATTCAGGTCGCTATCAGTTGCAGCGCCTAGCTAGCTCCGCCTTAGAAGGCGGCTTGAAAGGCAAATGCGAGGCCTTAGAGCAGGTGTGGTTACTGCAACCTAAGCGCGAGACTAGATAATCTATACCGCGCTATACACCGTTATAGATTGTTTTTTAGGGTTAATGTCTGAGGGTTTTATGGACGTCATACGAGCAAAAGAGTTTACCGCCGAGCGCGCTTGGGGCGCCAAAACTGTTGCAAACATGAATGGCGTGACAACGCGCCTGCATTGGACCGATCAACCCTATAAATGGCATATCAATGACGGCGAAGAGGTTTTCGTGGTGTTAGACGGCAGGGTCGAAATGTATTATCGCGAGTGTCTGGGCGACGAAAAAATCGAGCGCAGCGTGGTACTGCACACGGGCGATATTTTTTTCGCCAGTGTGGGCACCGAACATGTGGCACACCCCCTTGGCGAGGCGAGAATTTTAGTGGTTGAAAAGGCGGGCAGTATTTAGCATGCGGCGATGCTTTCTCCTTTGATGATAAACATTTTTTTCCTGTAAATTTTGGAGACCATTATGGATGATGTGCAACCAACCTTAGCGGATCTCGGTTGGCGCCCTTTCTTCCAGCAGCAATTAAGTTTGGATGAGCTCACTGAGTTTAGTATTGGTCGAATAGTTGAACATCACCGCAGCCATATTGTGGTGTTGGGCGAGCAGGGGCCGGTTAATGTTCTGGTGCCGCCACAGAGCGATGCTGTTTGCGTCGGCGATTGGGTTTTAATTGATGCAGCGCTGCGTTTGCACCGCTGCCTTGAATCTCAGTCGCTGTTTAAACGCAAAGCACCTGGTTCAAAAGTCGATGCGCAACTTATTGCCGCGAATGTAGACCGCTTGTTTGTAGTGTGCTCGCTCAATCAAGATTTTAATTTGAGCCGTATCGAACGCTATTTGGCGCTGGCTAAAGAAGCCGAAGTGGAGCCGATTGTGGTGTTAACTAAAGCCGATTTGGCTGCTGATGTGGATGATAAATATCAGCAGGTTCAGGCTCTAGATCCGCGTTTGATGGTACACGCCATAAATGCGCTCGACGCGACAGATCTCGATCTGCTGGCGAGTTATTGCCAACGCGGTAGCACCTTGGCGTTATTGGGTTCATCCGGCGTGGGCAAATCCACTTTGGTTAACGGTTTGATGGGGCTCGAGCTACAGCAAACCAACAGCATTCGCGCTGACGATGGCAAAGGCCGTCACACCACAACGGCTCGGGCGTTAAAATGGCTGCCCAGTGGCGGTTTATTGATGGATACGCCGGGTATGCGAGAGCTACAGCTGAGTGAGTGCGAACAGGGCGTGAGCGATACGTTTAGCGAGATTGTCGAGTTGGCCGAGCACTGTCGGTTTTCCGATTGTCAGCACGAACAGGAACCGGGTTGTGCCGTACAAAAGGCAATAGCGGCGGGCGCAGTGGCCCAGCGCCGATTAGATAGCTATAAAAAATTAATGCGCGAACAGGCGCTTAACGCCGCAAGCCTAGCCGAGAAACGATCGAAAGATAAAGCTTTTGGAAAAATGATTGGCAGGGTGCAGAAACAATCGCGGCAGAACAAAAAAGGCTATTAATAAATGTGTTATTGCTTAGAAGCGATTACGCCGTTAAGTCATTAATTCTTCGTCTAAATTCGTTAACCTGCTCACCTCTATACCTTGAGCGAACTGGTAATTAGCAAATGATAGACCAAACCCCAGCCAGGGCTGAATCGGTATCCCGCTTAGAGGCTTTCTATTATTGGCTAAAGTTGGGCTTTATAAGTTTCGGCGGGCCGGCCGGGCAAATTAGCATGATGCACCAAGAGCTGGTGGAAAAACGCCGCTGGATTTCTGAGCATCGCTTTTTACATGCACTCAACTACACCATGGTGTTACCCGGCCCAGAGGCGCAGCAGCTGGCTACCTATATTGGCTGGTTAATGCACGGTGTTTGGGGCGGCATCTTAGCCGGCGTTCTGTTTGTGTTGCCGTCCTTCTTCATGTTGGTGGCGTTAACCTGGGTGTATTTAGCCTATGGCGATCTCGCCTGGGTGGCGGCCATTCTCTACGGCGTTAAACCGGCCGTTACCGCCATTGTTGTCTTCGCCGCTTATCGCATCGGCGTGCGCGCGTTAAAAAATAACGCCTTGCGGCTAATGGCGTTGCTGGCGTTTATGGCTTTATTTTTTTTCAACTTGCCGTTTCCCTACATCGTGATTGGCGCCGGTATTATCGGCTTTCTTGGCGGAAAATTGGCACCGGAAACATTTCGCTTGGGCGCTGCTAGAGTCGCAACCCTGCAGCCACTTGGCGCCGCCCTAATTGACGATGACACGCCGATACCGGGCCATGCCGTATTTAAATTGCGCAAAGCGGTGTTGATATTGCTCTCTAGCCTAGCGCTTTGGTGTATTGCACTGGCCGCTTTAATCGCGTGGCAGGGTGCAGACAGCGTTTTGGTAGACATGGCAAGCTTCTTTACCAAAGCGGCATTTGTCACCTTCGGTGGCGCTTATGCCGTTTTGCCCTATGTGCACCAGGGTGGCGTAGAAACTTACGCTTGGTTAACCACTGCGCAAATGATGGATGGCCTGGCGCTGGGTGAAACCACGCCTGGGCCATTGATTATGGTGGTGGCCTTTGTCGGCTTTGTGGGCGGTTGGACCAAGGCCATTTTTGGCGCAGCACTGCTGCCCTTAGCAGGCCTAGTGGCGGCCGGCGTGGTGACTTTTTTTACCTTTTTACCGTCCTTTTTATTCATTCTTCTGGGCGGCCCAGCGGTAGAGGCAAGCCGCGACGAGGTGGCGTTTACCGCGCCGCTCACCGGTATTAGCGCCGCCGTGGTGGGCGTTATCGTCAATCTAGCAGCTTTCTTCGCCATGCACGTATTTTGGCCCCAGGGCATGGCGGCTGATTTTGATGGGCTCTCGTTACTGATTGCGCTGGGCGCCTTTGTTGCCATGTGGCGATGGAATCTAGGTGTCGTGCCGGTAATTTTCGCCAGTGCGTTGGCTGGTGCCGCTAGCCTGCTGTTAGCCTAAGTTGCTGAAGCTGTCTTTTGTCGGCATAAGTCACTGCTAAGGCCTATAGTTGAGGGTAATCTTTTAGCAAAGGCAAGCTCATGCATTGTTTCGTTACTCTCAGGCAAAATTGGATTCGGCACTGCCTATTTTGTGTGGCTGCACTCTGCGGGGTTAGTTATGGCCATGTGACGCTAGCCGAGCCTAGCGGCACTCTATCGCTCCAAATTTTAGATGCCCGCGGCCAGCCAGCGCCCAATACGGTTGTGATTGTACCCTCGCAGGCAGAGCCTGCTGAGGGGCGTAGCGAGGCGATAAATTATTCCATCGATCAGATTAATCTCGAGTTCGTGCCTCACGTCAGTTTGGTGCCCACGGGCAAGCCGGTGTATTTTCCAAACAGCGATAAAACCCGCCACCATGTCTATTCTTTTTCCGAGCCAAACAATTTTGAGCTCAAGCTCTACCGCGAAAAGGATGCCCCGCCGGTGGTGTTTCAACGCGAGGGTGTGGTGGAGTTAGGCTGCAATATTCACGACAGCATGAAGGGTTATATCTACCTTAGTAATGCCCCGGTGCAGGCCGTTTCCGACGCCGATGGCAGGCTCGATCTACCATTAAACAGCCCCCTAGTAACCAACCAAACACTATTAATTTGGCACCCGCTTATGGGTGCTAAGGGCGCCGTTAGCTACCCCTATGATTCAACTGGGCCATTGCGCCTAAACTTCAATTTACCCGATCGCGGCACAGCTAAACCCTCCTCCCTGAAAGAGCGATTGCAGCAGTTCAAAAAACACCATGACTAAATTTAGTAGCAAGCTGTTATTAACCTTTGCTTTGCTGATGGTGTTGACATTATCGGCGGTGAGTTGGGCCGTGCTTAGGTCAACTCAAGATACGGCTGTGCGCTATGCCAACAGTGAACTCGATGTGGGCGAGCGGGTTCTGGCAAAATTAATGTTGGAAAATCGGCGCCAATTAATTGAGCGCGCGACGTTGTTAGCCGACGACTATGGCTTTCGCCAAGCGGTCGCAACTAACGAACAAGAAACCTTGGTATCAGCCTTGGCCAATCACGGCGATCGCATAGGCGCCGGTCTCGTAATGTTGATTGACAATGAAGGTAAAGTGCAACTCAGCAGCCACAATATTGCCAATGAGGAAGCAGAGCTGGGTGCGCGTATCGCCGCCAGCCAAGACGCTTTTAGCACCATGTTGCTGGCAGAAGATCAAGTGTTTCAGTTGGCGCTGGTGCCCGTTCGCGCGCCCAATTTAATTGCCTGGGTGGGTTTGGGTTTTATTGTGGATGAAAAATTACTCACCGGCTTGAAGGATATCGCCAAGGCGAATGTCAGCCTATTCGCTGGAGTAAACCACCAAATTCTCGCAACTACCCTGCCCTTGTTTCACATTGAGTTTGTTAACGATCGGCTTAGCGGAAAGGCTGAAAATCGATTATCTGAATACGTGGCCTTGTTATCCGTGCAGGGCTGGCTCAACCGCTGGGTTAGGCTAACCGATGCCAGTGATGCCAACATTCAGTTTTTGCTGTCTGTCTCCTCCGATCAATTAACCGCGAGCTTTGATCAGCTTGAAGCTCGCATGCTGACGATTGCGGCCATCGCCCTGGTGCTGGTATTAGGCGCCATATTTTATATTTCTATGGGTATCACTAAACCCATTGGTCAATTGGCAAGGTCTGCGGCGCGGATGACCAAGGGTGATTATTCAGAGCCCATTGCTCTGCACAGCAAAGATGAGTTTGGTGTGTTAGCTACCAGTTTGAATGCGATGCAAACGGCGATTAAAGAGCGCGAAGAAAAAATTAGCTACCAGGCAGGACACGATCTAGAAACCGGCTTAATGAATCGGGATTTAATGCGCCGTCAGCTCGACATTTGGTTTCATCAAGAATCTGATTTCGCCGTTATTCTGTTGAGCATTGAAAATATGCAGCGCTTGGGCGACCTCTATGGTGTGTCTTACATTCAACAATTTCTGCCGGAAATTGCCCAGCGTCTGTCGGCGACAAATGGCGCCTTGGATCGACTGGCACGCTTGGATAGCGGCACATTTTTAATGGCCATAGCGGGAGTCGATAAATTAACTCAAGCGCGGGAAAAAATTCAGCGCGCCTTCAGCGAAAGTTTAGAGCGTGCGGGCGTTCAGATTAGTCTGGAAGTCATAATGGGCAGTATTGAATGCGTGGCACAGGCCAATAACTACGAGGATATGATTCGGCGGGTAAACATTGCCCTAACCGAGGCGAGAGAAAAAGGTCTAGATCACCATCACTATCAAGCCGGTGCTGATGAGCGTCACCTGCGTAAACTAACCCTTTCAAATCGACTGCAGCGGGCCATAGAGGCGGGTGGCTTCGAGCTACTCTATCAACCGCAGCTGCACCTTGGCACTGGAAAAATTGCCGGGGTCGAAGCGCTCATTCGCTGGACCGACGACGAGTTGGGCAGAGTGTTTCCCGACGAATTTATTCCGCTGGCCGAGGAGTCTGGCAATATTTCTCATATCACCCGCTGGGTGGTGAATAAAGTCAAAGCCGATGCCGAGTTGCTGGATTCGGTGGCAGCTGGGTTAAAAATCGGCGTTAACCTGTCGGCTAAAGATATCCTGTCCGGCGAGTTGATCGAAGGCTTTATCGACGATCATAACAGCAACCAGTTGCGACATATCCAGCTGGGTTATGAAGTCACGGAAACAGCCTTAGTGGAAGATGCCGAGCTAGCGATTGAGAATTTAACAAAATTACAGGCCGCCGGCATATCGCTAGCGATGGATGATTTTGGCACCGGTTTTTCATCGTTATCGCAGTTAAAAATACTGCCCATTGATATTCTGAAAATCGATAAGTCCTTTGTGCTGAAACTGGCCGGCAATGTCGAAGATCAAAAGATTGTTGCAGCGACCATTCAAATGGCGCACGCACTTGGATTAAACGTTGTGGCTGAAGGTGTTGAAGATTTAGCCGCACTCAAGCTTTTACAATCGTTTCACTGCGACCTAGTGCAGGGTTATTTTTTGGCGCGCCCCATGCCGCTGGACAGCTTGATGTCCTGGCTGCCCAATTTTACCGGTGTTGATGTTAACGCCGGTGTCACGAATGAAGGAGGTTGATTAGATGTTGCTGCGCATATTACCCAGCATAGTGTCTGCATTAGTCTTAAGCTTTGTTGCGTTGTTAGCGCTGGTCACAGCGCCAGTGTTGGCACAGAGCCGCATTCTCGCGACCCCGGGCGCTATGCAAGTTGAAGGCGCCGCTGGTGGTGGTTTGGTGCCCTGGGCGGTCATTGGCAGCTATGCCAATGAAGGTGAGTGGGGTGCATCGGCGGCACTGACTAAGGTGGCTGTGCAAGATTTTTCGTTAACCAATGCGGCATTGCTTGTGGGAGTTAACAATCGGTTTGAGTTGAGTTATGCACACCAAACTCTGCGTTTAGGTGATACGGCGGCGGGTGAACTTAGCGCCGCAAGCGCCGGCGCTTATCCTTATCTTACGGTCGAGCAAGATGTATTTGGCGCAAAAGTTAGATTGGCGGGCGATCTAATTTATGGTGACTTACCCCAAGTGAGTCTGGGGGGGCAGTATAAAATAAATCACAATGCCGATTTAGCCACCCAGGTGTTAGGGGCTGAGTCCGATAGCGGAACGGATATTTATGTGTCTGCCTCAAAGCTGTATCTCAACGCTTTGGCTGGGCGCAATCTATTACTCAATGCAACAGTGCGCTATACCGATGCCAATCAACTTGGCTTGCTGGGTTTCGGTGGCGATAAATCTGCCGCTCTGGTGGGCGAGTTTTCAGCGGCATTGTTATTCAATCGCCATTGGGCCACCGGTGTTGAATACAGGCAAAAACCAAACCTGTTGAATAGCGTCGAGGAAGACGCTTGGGCCGATGCTTTCGTGGCCTGGTTTCCTAGTCAGCGCTTTACCCTGGTGGCAGCCTATGCCGATCTAGGAAATATTGCGCTCTGGGATAAGCAACGCGGTTGGTATTTATCGGTACAAATTAATCATTAAAGAGTCTGCTATGAATAGCGTTAGAACTTCCATTACATGGCTGTTGTTGGTTTTTATGCTGGCCAGCTGCAGTCATCTAACAGAGCAATCGCGCGAACAAAGTTTATATCAACGACTCGGTGGCGCGCCGGGAATCGCCACCATTGTTGATAATTTTCTCTATCAAATAGGCGAAAGCGATGTCTTGCGTCCGCTGTTTGTGCACACGGATATAGAGCGCTTTCACGAAAAGCTGAGCGAACAATTATGCGAAATAAGCGGTGGCCCGTGCCGTTATTCCGGTGATGAGATGACCGAAGTGCACGCCGGATTGGCGATGAACAATCGTCATTTTGACGCGGTGGTAAATGCCTTTATCAGCGCCATGGAACAAGCCGATGTGGAGGTGTCTGCGCAAAACGCTCTGCTGGAAAAGCTGGCCGCGATGCACGCAGATGTTATGCGCGATGTGGTGGCGCCGAGTTGATGAGTGCAAGCCGCTGAACAGCGCGAAGTCGCAAGTTCAACGGCGCAGCACCACATTCGTTGACCAGCCTAACCCCTAGCCCAGTTGGGCCCTGAGTTGCTTGGTGGCCAATACCATGGTGGCAAGTGCCGCTTTTGTTTCATCCCAGGTGCGCGTCTTTAAGCCGCAATCTGGATTCACCCAGAGGTTGTTGAGTGGAATTTTGCGCGCGGCTTTTTCGATCAGGTTGCTGACCCATTGTTGATCTGGTTGATTGGGCGAGTGAATATCGTAAACGCCAGGGCCAATTTGATTCGGGTAGGCGAAGTGTTCGAAGGCATTCAGCAGTTCCATATTGGAGCGCGAGGTTTCAAGGGTGATGACATCGGCATCGAGAGCACTAATGGCTTCGATAATATCGTTAAACTCGGCGTAGCACATGTGGGTGTGAATTTGTGTGCTATCGGCCACTGAAGACGAGCTAACCCGAAACGCATGAGTTGCCCAGTCTAAATAAGCCGGCCAATCTTTTTTCAACAGTGGCAAACCTTCGCGCAAGGCCGGCTCGTCAATTTGAATGATATGAATGCCCGCCGTTTCGAGATCGGACACTTCATCGCGAATAGCCAGCGCCAATTGTAAGGCGGTTGCCGAGCGCGGTTGATCGTCGCGTACGAAAGACCAACACAACATGGTAATTGGCCCGGTGAGCATGCCTTTTACTGGCTTCTTGCTTAGCGATTGTGCATAGCAGGCCCAATCTACCGTCATGGCTTTAGGCCGAGAAATATCGCCCACAATAATGGGTGGTTTAACGCAGCGCGAGCCATAACTTTGCACCCAGCCGTATTGGCTAAAAATAAAGCCTTCTAGCTGCTCGCCAAAATATTCCACCATGTCATTGCGCTCGGCTTCGCCGTGTACCAATACATCGAGATCAATTTCTTCTTGGATGTGAATGGCCTTGCGAATTTCCGACTGCATCAACTGGGTGTATTCCTTGCTCGTTAGCTTGCCTTGTTTATACAGCTTTCGGGCATTTCGAATTTCGCTGGTCTGAGGAAAGGAGCCGATACTGGTGGTGGGCAACAGGGGCAGTTTGAGCCGCTGTTGTTGCGCCGAAATGCGCGTTGCGAAGGGCGATTGGCGCGCTGCCGCTGCCGGGGTAAGATTTTTTAGGCGCGCTTGCACAGCTGGGTTGTGCACGCGCGATGATTCTACGCGTGCTGTTTGAATGCGGCGCCCATGGGCGAGCTTTTCCTTGATTAGCGCTGCGTTCGGTTGCTGCAGCGCAGCGCGCAGCAGCGTGAGTTCCTGTAATTTTTGCGTGGCAAAGGCCAGCCAAGGTTGCACGTCGGCGGCGATATTTTTTTCTAACGCAAGGTCATAGGGCACGTGCAACAGCGAGCAAGACGGTGCCAGCCAAAGCCGCTCGCCCAATTGTTCAAGCGCGGGCGCCAGCGTGGCGAGCGCTTTATCGCAATCGGTGGCCCAGATATTGCGCCCATCAATAATGCCCACCGATAACACTTTGTGCGGGCTAAGGCGATCGAGTAGCCGGGGTAGTTCTTCGGCGCCGCGCACCGCGTCGATATGCAGGCCTGCCACGGGTAATTGAATGGCCGTGCTGAGGTTGGCGCCGAGCGGGCCAAAGTAATTGGCCAGTAAAATATTCAGCTCGCGGATTTGCAGCTGATGGTAGGTCGATTCAAACGCTTGCTGCCACGCCGCGGGCAAATCGAGGGCTAAAATGGGCTCGTCTATTTGCACCCAAGTGACGCCAGTTTTGGCAATTGCGTTGAGGAGTTGCCGATAAACCGGCAGTAATTTTTCTAACAGTGCCAGTTTATGTTCGGTGGTGTTGTGCTCGGGCTGGGTAAATTTTCCTAGCCATAAATAGGTGAGCGGGCCAATAAGTACCGGCTTGGCCTTAACGCCGAGCGCCAGCGCTTCGGTTATCTCCTCGACCAGCTGATGGTAGCCAAGGGCAAAGTTTTGCTCTAGCTCAAATTCCGGCACTAGGTAGTGATAGTTGGTATCGAACCATTTGGTCATTTCACTGGCGGCGCTCTCACTTTGATGGGCGCAGCAGCCATTGGCTTCACTCGATTGGCTGGATCTGCCGCGGGCAGTGCGAAACAGAGTGTCGAGTTCGATATCGCCCTGGCGGTGCCGGGCGGGAATAACGCCTAGGGTTGCCGACAGGGTGAGCACTTGGTCGTACCAGGCAAAATCGCCTACGGGTACCAAGTCCAAATCTTGTTGAGCCTGCCAGTGCTGGGCGCGCAGTGTTTTGCCGCAGCTTTCCAGCTCGGCTCGAGACAGCTTGCCGGCCCAGTAGCCTTCGAGGGCAAATTTTAGCTCGCGCTGTTTACCAATGCGCGGAAAGCCGAGGTTGTGAATCAGTGCCATGTGAAATCCTTTACGGGGTCGATGTGATGATGGCGCTATTCTGGTTGCCCTGTTAAGGTGAATCAAACTGATTAACCTTGATATAACTATTAAAATAATTAATACAAATGATGCCAAGTAGCTAAATGACCACCATGAACATCGACCTGCGCCAACTCAAAACCCTGTTGACCCTAAAAGAAACCGGCACCTTGGTGGCCGCTGCCGACCGTTTGTGTCTAACCCAGTCGGCCTTGTCCCATCAGATTAAGGAGCTGGAGGCGCAAATCGGCGAATCGGTGTTCGTGCGCAAGAGCCGCCCTATCCGCTTTACCGAGCCAGGTGAGCGCTTGCTGATCTTGGCGCGCGAGGTACTTCAAGCTATGGCCAGCGCCGAGCGCGATATACAAAAGCTGGTGCACGGCGAGGCCGGCCGGCTGTTCATGGCCATTGAGTGCCACAGCTGCTTCAACTGGTTGATGCCCACGCTCGATGCCTATCGATCTTTGTGGCCGCAAGTGGAATTGGATTTCTCCGGCGGCTTTACCTTCGAGCCCTTGCCGGCTCTGGTGCGCGGCGAGGTGGATTTGGTGGTGACCACCGATCCCGTGGCGCTCAAAGGTTTGCTGTACGAGCCATTGTTCGAATGCGAAATGCTGTTGGCGGTTTCGCCCCGGCACCCCTTGGCGCAACGCAAACATATTCAGCCGCAGGATTTGGCCCAGGAGCAGTTGATCACCTACCCAGTGGAGCGCAACCGGCTCGATATATTTACCAAATTTTTATCGCCCGCGGGCGTCGAGCCCGCCGGCGTGCGCAGCGCAGAACTGACTTTGATGATGGTACAAATGGTGGCGTCGGGACGCGGCGTGTGTTGTTTGCCCAATTGGGTCTTGGCAGAATATGCCGCCCAAGGGCAGCTAGTAGCCTTGCCACTCGGTGAGGGCTTATGGGCTAAAGTGCAATTGGCACTCAGAGAAGACACCGCCGCCCTGCCCTTCGCCAAAAGTTTTATCCAGCTGGCCAGAGATCATTGCTTTAGCCAGCTACAGGGTATTCGAGCCCCAACCCCACGAGGAGCTGAACAACATGGCCGTTGATAAAAAAACCAAGCAGGCATCGCCATTATTTCTGATTTTGTTTGCCCTGCCCTTCGCCGGTGTGGGTGTGGGTTTTTTATTTTTTAGCATTATTCCTTCGCTCTACGAGTGGCAGCAAATGCACCAGTGGCAGCCAGTGGATGCTCAGCTGTTAAGTGCCAAGCTGCAAACCAATCACGGCGATGACAGCACCACCTATCAAGCCTTGGCGTCCTACCGCTACTATTTTCGCGGCACCGCCTATGAGAGTGATCGGGTGGGAATTATGAGCGGCTCGGATAACATTGGCAGTTGGCAGGAAGACAAAGCCTATGAGTTAAAGCGCGCCTTGGCGAAGGGCGGAAGCATTTCAGTTTATGTCGATCCCGATAAGCCCGACCAAGCCGTTGTTTACCGAGAACTGCGCTGGGGTATGCTCGGTTTTAAGCTTATTTTTGTAGTTGTATTTGGCGGTGTTGGCGTTGGCTTGATATTTTTTAGTTTCTATCAGCGCAATAAAATTGCACCGAATTTAACGGCCACCGATGAGCCATGGTTGGCCAACGAAGATTGGCACAATCCTATTCGTTCTAACGCCAAGGCGGGCCTATGGGGTGCCTGGATTTTCGCCATTTTTTGGAATGCCGTGTCTTCGCCCATTCCCTTCGTGTTGCCAGAGGAGTTGGCCAAGGGCAACTATCCTGCCTTAATTGGTTTGCTATTTCCCATTGTTGGCATCGGCTTATTAATTTGGGCCATTAGCGCCACGCGCCAGTGGCAGCGCTTTGGCCCCAGCCCGCTCCTTCTCAATCCATACCCCGGCGCCATCGGCGGGCAGGTAGGGGGCGAGGTGGATATGCGCTTGCCCTACGATGCCAGCATGGCCGTGGCAGTTACCTTGGCTTGCGTGCACAGTTATTATTCTGGCTCGGGCAAAGATCGCTCGCGGCGCGAGTCTGTGCAGTGGCAAAAAGATGGCTTCGCGCAGGTCAGTGCCAGTAGCCAAGGCACTAAGGTCGCCTTTTGTTTTGACGTGCCGAGTAAGCTTCCGGCGTCGCAATTAAGTGACGACAGCTATTATTTTTGGCGCCTGTCTTTACACGCCGATTTACCCGGCGCCGATTTTGATCGCGATTACGAAATTCCGGTATTTCCTGGCACGGCCCAATCATCCCTTGCGCTCACCGATGCCAGCCAGCATCCCATCGCCAGTGTCGAGCGGGGTAAAAAACTGGAGGCTTTGCTAAATGCGCGGCAATTACCCGATGGAGTGGAGCTGAATTACGGGTATTTTCGCGGCGCTCTAGGCAAGGCGATTGGCGCTATTTTCGGCTCGGGGTTTTTCGCTGGCGGCGTTTTCATGTGGCCCACCGATGCGCCCACCTTTATGGCTGTGTGCTTTATGTTAGTGGGTGGCCTAATTGCGCTGGCGTGTTTGTACGGTTTGTTCAATGCCTATCAGGTGAAAATTGGCAAGCGTGGTATTTTTACGGTTCGAAAACTGTGTGGTGTGATTGTCGGCAAACGTTTCATTGCACCGGAAAAAATTCGGCATTTAGAAATTGAAAGCCGAGGCTCCTCGCAGGTGGGCAAAAAAACCACTCAACACTTTGTGATTAATGCCAAATTAACCGATGGCAGTAAGCATCGCGTGGTGGAATCTCTCGACGGCCGCGCCATGGCCGAAGAGGCGCTTGAATCGGTGAGCATGTTGAGCGGCATTCAAGCCAAGAAGAGTTAAGGCTTACTGGTTATCGGTGCCGTAGCGGAGCAAAAACATCGTCACTGTTTGCTCGATAATGTGTGTGGTTTCTGCGCTAGATGGCGATGCTAGGCCAATGGTAATTTGTGGCCAAAAGCAAAAACCTTTTATGAGACCATGCAGTTGATTTGCCGCAAACGCAATATCGCTACAGGCAATACGGCGGTCGAGATTGGCTTGCTCAAGCCATTTATTCAAATGGGTTTCCTTGTTGGCAATAGTTTGCACCACGCTTTGCGCAAGCTGCGGTGAATGGATCATTTCGGCCAATACCACACGGGCTAGATTTTGATAGTTTTTATCGGCAAGTAGCGCTGTTTTAGCCGCCAGTATTGCCGTTAACTGAGCCTTGATAGGCCGATCTGGATAGTAGCTATAGTCGATCTCTTGATCGCTTCTCTCCCACAGCTGTCGCAGAATTTCATCGAACAGCAATTCCTTGCTGGCAAAGTGGTTGTACACCGTGCGCTTGGATACCCCAGCTGCAGCAGCGATTTTATCCATGCTGCTGTGGGCGAAACCCTGTTGCTGAAAGATCTGCACGGCGGCGTTGATAATGGCGTCGTGTTTCTGTTCCGTGAGCTTTTTGGGCTGAGGCATGGTGGCGTCGCTGTAGAAAAGAACAAATATTACACTTAGGAGTTTACTTTTTCCATTGGCGGGGATAGTCTTGGCAAAAGTTACACTGGTCAGTTTACTTTTGGCTGGTTTTGATTGAGTTAATTCTATGTTTTTTAATCTTACGTTGATTGGAGCTATTACAGTGGCATTCGTTTGCACCGCCTGTACCCCGGTAAGTAAACCCGAGTATCCGGACTCTGACCATTTTGCGGCAGCGCACTTTTTCAATCCCGAGCAGCCAGAAAGTCAGGTGGGTGGGCTCTGGGCTGCGCTTAACATTTTTTGGGATTTTACCTTCAATAAGCCAAAAGATGCGGCGCCTTCGACCTCGCCTAGGGTATTGTCCTTAACCCGAGATGCCTTGTTAGCCCTGCCGGATAACCAATTTGTGCGCTTGGGGCACTCGACACTTTTGTTCAAACTCAACCAGCGGTTTTGGCTAACAGACCCGGTGTTTGCCGAGCGGGTCTCGCCCATAAGTTGGGCTGGGCCCAAGCGCTTTCACGCCAGCCCGATTGAGCTAAACGACTTGCCTGAGATTGAGGCGGTGATTATTTCACACGACCACTACGACCATTTGGATAAAGCCGCTATCGCTGCATTGGCGCCAAAAACCAAGCACTTTATCGTGCCCTTGGGTGTTGGCGAGCTGCTGCAAGCCTGGGGTGTTGCGGCTTCGCAAGTGGTTGAATTGGATTGGCATGAATCCCGCGAGATTGAGGGCGTGCGGCTTACCGCTACGCCGGCACAACATTTTTCAGGGCGTAGCTTGACCGACAAAAATGCGCGTTTGTGGGCGTCGTGGGTCATTAAAACACCGGCAGTTTCGCTATTTTTTAGCGGTGACACTGGCTACTTCGAGGGTTTTAAACGTATCGGTGAGCGCTATGGCCCCTTTGATGTGACCTTTGTGGAAACCGGTGCCTACGACCCGCGCTGGGCCGATATTCATATGCTGCCGGAGCAGTCTGTGCAAGCCCATTTAGATTTAGGCGGGCGCTGGATGATGCCCATTCACAACGGCACCTTTGATCTCGCCATGCACGCCTGGACCGAGCCATTTGAACGGGTTTTACAGGCCGCCACCGACCAAGGTGTGACAGTGACGACCCCTATGATGGGCGAGGCGGTGGCTATATTGACTCCCCATAGGGGATCGCCTTGGTGGTGCGAGCTTACACCAAAGCTTGCGGCTGAGCTTCGGTAAGTTGATGGTTGATGCGAAATACTGAGGGCAGTTCCTGGAACTGCCGATAAAACAGGCGCGAGAAATAGCTGTGATCGGTAAAGCCAGATTCGCTCGCGACCTGTGCAATGGGCAGTGTGGTTTCCGCTAAGAGTTTGCGCGCGTGTTCGAGCCGCACTTGGTGAATATATTGTTTCGGCGTTTTATTGAGATATTTTTTAAAGCGCCGCTCGAGGGCGCTGATGGATAGGTGTGTACTCGCCGCTAATTCAGCCAGACAGATGTCTTGACTAAAGTGTTGCTGAATAAAATCCACCGGGGTTTTTAGCGCCTGCATGGCATTGAGTGCCACCGAGGTTTTTTCCAAATGGCGGGATACGCCATAGGTGCCTAGCACTTCGCCATCACTCGCTTTTAGGCAGCGCTTGGTGGTGGAAAACCACGCCAGGCCGCCCTTCGCCGCGTGGTTGAGCTCGAGCCGATCGGTGACATTCTGGCCGCTCATCACCCTTTCATCGTCGGCGATATATTGCCTCGCTAAGTAGCGCGGCGCGAAGTCGAAGTCGGTGAGGCCGATGGCATCTTGCAAATTATCGACCCCAATTAAGGCGAGAAACTCAGCGTTGCCATAGGCAATTTGTCCATTGCGGCGCTTTATCCAAAAAAGTATATCGGGCAGCAGGCTAAACAGGTCTGCCAGCTGCCGAGCGCCAAGAAGGTCGAGTAGATTACCGTTTTCTAGCAATGGTTCCTGCATTGCGCTCGCCTCTGCGTGCTCTCATTGGGGTTATTTCCAGTTGCTGAAAATATCAACAACGCCGATTTTGTTGCATAAGTATCCGAAATCATACTACAGCCCGACCGAGCCATTGGCATAGTATTCTTGTCATCATAACAATATCCCTAGTGCCAACCTGTGTTTGGCCAAAGGGTTGGCAAGGAATACAGATGCGAAAGATTCGGATGGGCATGGTCGGTGGGGGTGAGGGCGCGTTTATCGGCGCTATTCATCGCATGGCGGCAGCCTTAGATGGCCAGATCGAGTTGGTGTGCGGCGCCTTCAGCGCCGACCCGCAGCGATCTCTACGCTCTGGCCGCGCCCTTTTTCTAGACCCCCAGCGCTGTTATCCCGATTACCAAACCCTGTTTACCGCTGAAGCCCAGTTGCCGCTGGGCCAGCGCATGGACTTCGTCGCCATTGTCACGCCGAACCATTTGCATCTACCGGTGGCGTGCATGGCACTGGAAAGCGGTTTTGATGTGATGTCAGATAAACCGGCCACCCTGTCGCTGGAGGAGTGTCGCTACCTCGCGGCCACCGTTGAGAAAACTGGGCGTCTGTACGGCTTAACCCATACCTATACGGGCTATCCCTTGGTTAAAGAGGCGCGCGCGCTAGTCGCTGTTGGTCGCTTGGGCGCGGTGCAGAAAGTGGTGGTGGAGTACAGTCAGGGCTGGTTGGCGGCGCCCGCCAGTGTCGAGAATAAACAAGCGGCTTGGCGCTTAGATCCAGCTCGGGCTGGCCTCAGCTGCTGCATGGGCGATATCGGTGTACACGCGGCCAATCTCGTGGAATATGTTTGCACCGATAGATTGCAAACAATTTGCGCGCATTTGACGGCGTCCCTGCCAGATAGATTATTGGATGACGAGGGCACGGTTCTATTCAACACGGCAAAAGGCACGAACGGGGTTTTGATTGCCAGCCAAGTATGTGTTGGTGAGGAAAATGAGTTGCGTCTGCGTGTCTATGGCGACAAGGCGTCGCTCGAGTGGCGCCAGCAAGAGCCCAATAGTTTGTGGTTAAAATTTGCCGACGCGCCGGCGCAACGCGTGCGCGCCGGTGTGGGTGAGTTATCGGCGCTAGCGCAGGCAAATTTGCGCACACCCAGCGGCCACCCCGAAGGTTATATCGAAGCCTTTGCCAACCACTACCGCAATTTTGCCGGTCAAATTCGCGCCAACTTAAGTCACCGAAATGCGTCCGATAGCGAGCGCGATGTGCCGGATATTACCGATGCGTTGAGCGGCATGGCGTTTATTGAAGCCGTGGTGCAGGCCAGCAAGTCGCCACAAAAATGGCATCGGCTGGCGGCGTCAAAAAATACTCAGTCGCACATCGAACAGGGAGTGGTGTCATGAGCGCTATTCAGGGGCCAGGTATTTTTCTGGCACAGTTCTGCCAAGACGAGGCACCCTATAACAACTTGCCCGACCTCTGTCGTTGGGTCGCCGCTATGGGTTACAAGGGCGTGCAAATTCCCACCTGGGATGCGCGCGTGTTCAACCTCGCCCTCGCTGCAGAAAGTGCCACTTATCGCGATGAGGTGCAGGGCCAGGTTGCCGATGCCGGTTTAGTTATCAGCGAGCTATCAACCCATTTACAGGGTCAGCTTATCGCCGTGCACCCAGCTTACGATGCGATGTTTGACGGCTTCGCGCCCGAGTCGGTTCGGGGTAAGGCGAGTGCGCGAAGCGAGTGGGCCATGGAGCAACTGTTGATGGCGGCTAGGGTAAGCGGTCATTTTAATTTGAAGGCGCATGCCACTTTTTCCGGCGCTCTGTTGTGGCAAATGGCCTATCCTTGGCCGCAGCGGCCGGCGGGTTTAGTCGAGGCAGGTTTTGCTGAATTGGCCAAGCGCTGGTTGCCGCTATTGCAGGCTTTTGATCAGCAGGGCTGCGACCTTTGCTTCGAGTTACACCCAGGTGAAGACTTGCACGATGGCGTAACCTTCGAGCGATTTCTTGCCGCCGTCGATCAACACCCGCGCGCGAATATTCTGTACGACCCCAGTCACTTTGTGTTGCAGCAATTAGATTACCTCGCCTTTATCGATATTTATCACGAGCGCATAAAAGCGTTTCATGTAAAAGATGCGGAGTTTCGGCCCAATGGTCGTTCGGGGGTTTACGGCGGCTATCAGCATTGGATCGATAGGCCTGGGCGGTTTCGCTCACTCGGCGATGGCCAAATAGATTTTAAGCAAATTTTCAGCAAGCTAACCCAATATGGCTATCAGGGCTGGGCCGTGTTGGAGTGGGAATGCTGCATCAAGCATCCCGAGGATGGCGCCAGAGAGGGAGCCCCTTTTATTGCCCAGCATTTAATTCGCCAAGCCGATCGCGCCTTCGATGATTTTGCGTCGGTGCCAAAAGATGATGCAATGAATCGAAAAATATTAGGCATATAACCATAACAATAGGGCAACGCCATGCAAAAAATGAATCCCCAGCGCCTCTTTATCGGCTGCAGTTTAGCCTTAGTGGTCACCGCCATGACGCTGGCGATACGGGCAGGTATTTTAAGCCAGCTCAATCGCGAATTGGGTTTATCGGATACCGAGCTAGGCTGGATAAATGGCATGGCGTTTCTCGGCTTTCCCATTGCTACCATGACGGGTGGTTTGCTGTATAACTTGCTCGGCGCCAAGCGCTTGATGCTGATGGCCTTTGTCGGTCATCTAGTGGGGTTAGTGCTAACCATTAGCGCCGATGGCTTTTGGTTGCTATTGAGCTCGAGTTTTTAATCGGCTTTGCCAACGGCTCCGTGGAAGCGGCGTGCAACCCAATGATTGCCGATATCTACCATAAAAATAAAACGACCATGCTCAATCGTTTTCACGTTTGGTTTCCTGGTGGCATTCTAATTGGCGCCTTAACCTCTTACTTTATGACCCGTTGGGGTATGGCTTGGCAGTTGCAAATAGCCGTCATGATTTTACCGACCTTAGTTTACGGTTATCTGTTGTTGCGCCAGCCGCTGCCGGCGTCGAATCATATTGAAACCGATACCCGCACCAATTTGCGCGGCTTGCTGTCGCCCTTGTATTTATTTTTAGTGCTGTGCATGACGCTCACCGCTACCACGGAGCTGGGCACGCAGCAATGGATTGAAAGAATCTTAGGTGCTAGCGGTGCCTCGCCTATGTTAATCATGGCGATGATGACGGGCCTAATGGCCGTGGGCCGCTATTTTGCCGGGCCACTGGTGCATCGGTTTAACCCGGTAGGTGTGTTACTTGGCTCGTCAATTGCCGCCGTTGCCGGGCTTTATACCTTGAGCATCGCGACCGGCGCGACGGTGTATGTTGGAGCCATTATTTTTGCCTTGGGCGTTACCTATTACTGGCCCACGATGGTGGGTTTCGTTGCCGAATACACGCCGCAAACCGGCGCTCTGGGAATGTCGCTACTTGGTGGCGCTGGCATGTTTGCGGTTAGCTTATGGAATCCGGTCATCGGTCACTGGATCGATTCGGCGCGCATGGAAGCGGAGGCACAACAATTGACCGGTGCGGCGGCTGAGCTAGCCGCCGGGCAAGCGGCCTTGTTGCACCTAGCCGCTTTTCCGGCGGTATTAGTAATCGCTTTCGGGGCGCTAACCTTGGTTTTACGTCGACAAAAGAATGCTGCACAACTGGCACTTTCTTGAGGCCGCTTATGGACGCTAACAGAACCAAAAACAACAACAATCCCGCAGCGTTTCATGTTGCGAGTCGACGAGCGCTGTTTAAACGTCTAGCGGGAGCAGTAGGCGCGGCTTACACCTCGCGCTTGATATCTGGCGCGGGTTTGACCATTGCGCTCGGCTACTCGCGCCAGCTGCAGGCTGGCATCAATGCAGGAAAGCTATTTGATTTAAAAGAGATGACGACATTGGCTCGCATTTGCGAGCTGGTGATTCCCGCCACAGCAACGCCCAGTGCAGCGGACGTGGATGTGCATGGCTTTATCGATAATCAATTGCAGCATTGTTTTGCCATTGAGCAACAGCAGCAGATACAGGCATTGCTTGCGCAAATAAATGAGTATGCAAATAGAAATTACCAAATCGATTTTTACGACTGCACAGAGCAGCAAAAGCTAGCGCTGTTAAACGCATTAGACGTGGGCAAACAGCCTTTTAATGCAGCGAGCAAAGATAGCTTTCGCTTTTTAAAGAGCCTCATTGTGTTTGGCTTTTTTACCAGCGAAGTGGGTGCCACTAAAGCCTTGCGCTATCAAGCGATTCCAGGTGGGTTTAAAGGGTCTATCCCCTACCGTCAAGGTGAGGCGTCGTGGGCGCCTACCCTTTGGATTTAACTCGAGCAAAAGAAAAGAATAAAAGATAAGAGTAAAAAATAATGACAACGCCAACCTATGTTCAAGAGTCGCAAGAAGAGTATGACGTTATTGTTGTAGGTTCCGGAATTTCCGGCGGTTGGGCTGCGAAAGAATTTTGTGAGCGTGGACTGCGCGTTCTTATGGTAGAGCGCGGTCGCTTGGTTGAACATCGCAAGGATTACATAACAGAAGGTAAACCTGCGTGGCACTTCCCGTTGCGAACCCGTGTAGATAACATTTTAGTAGAGCAGCAATACTACGTTCAAAAGCTGTGTTATGCCTTTAACGATGCCACGAAACATTTTTTTGGCAACGACAGAGATCTACCCTATAGCACGGAAAAGGGCACACAATTTAATTGGATTCGGGCCAACCAACTAGGCGGCAAGTCTTTGTTGTGGCATAGGCAAAGCTATCGACTCAGTGACTACGATTTCGAAGCCAATAGTCGAGATGGGCATGGCATCGATTGGCCGATCCGCTACAAGGATTTGGTGCCTTGGTATAGTCATGTTGAGAAGCATGCGGGTATTAGCGGCCACGCTGAAGGCTTAGCGCAATTACCAGACAGCGAATTTTTGCCTGCGTTTGAAATGACCTCGCCCGAACTTGCGATGCAAGAAGCGTTTAGAAAACATTTTCCAGACCGTCCCATGATCATGGGACGAACCGCGCATTTGTCTAAGCCAACACAGTTGCATTTATCGCAGGGCAGGGTGCAATGCCAAGCCCGGGATGAATGTCAAAAGGGCTGTTCTTTCGGGGCCTATTTTTCGACCCAAAGTTCAACCTTGCCCGCGGCGGCCAAAACCGGCAATTTGAGCATTGCCGCCAATAGCGTTGTGCACAGTGTTATCTATGACGAAAAAACAAATCGCGCTAAAGGCATTCGGGTCATCGATAACGAAAATCTAAGTGAGCGAGAATATTTCGCAAAAATTGTTTTTCTGTGTGCTTCTACGCTTGGCACTACCCATATCATGTTGAACTCAATCTCGAAGAAATTTCCCAATGGCATTGCGAATAGTTCGGGCGTGCTTGGCCATTATTTAATGGACCACAACTACAATGCACGAGCCAGCGGCGAGGTTGAGGGTTTTGAAACAGAATACTATTCCGGTCGCAGGCCAACAGGTATTTATATCCCCAACTTTCAGTTTGAACCCAGCCGTTACAAGAAAAATTATATTCGTGGATATGCCTTCGGTGGCGAAGCCTCGCGGGTGGATTGGCGCGGAAATGCCAATGGTCAGGGTTTGGGTGTTTCGTTTAAGGAAAAATTATCGCAACCCGGCGCTTGGAACTTTGGATTATATGCGATGGGCGAAATGCTACCGCGTTACGAAAACCAAGTTTCACTGCATGCAAGTAATAAGGATAAATGGGGCATGCCTCAGCTTCATATTAACTGTCGCTGGTCTGATAATGAAATTGCCATGATGGAAGATGCGCGAGAAACTGCCCACCAAATGCTTGAAACAGTCGGTCTAAAAAATGTCAAAAGCGAAGTTTCGGTGCACGATAGAGCACCCGGCTTAGCGATTCATGAAGTGGGTACTGCTAGGATGGGTCGCGATCCCAAGCAATCGGTTTTGAATGGATTTAATCAGTGTCACGATGTGCCCAATTTATTTGTGACCGATGGCAGCGCTTTTTGCTCTTCTTCCGTGCAAAACCCTTCGCTCACGTTTATGGCGTTGACGGTTCGCGCTGTAGATTATGCAGTCCGAGAATTAAAAGAAAAAAGATTATAAACACAGATAAATGAGGTCCAAGATGAAGTATTTTATTCAGGTCGCCATTGCGGTATTACTTATGCCTATTGCTATGTCTAGTGTACTGGCTGAGCCGACGAACCCAAAAGTGAGTGTTCAGCTTTGGTCTGTAAAAGAAGATGTAAAGGCAAGTATTGACGCTACCTTGGAAACGATTGCCGCCATGGATTTTGATGCGGTTGAATTTGCTCAGGAGTTTGGCCGCTATCAAGATAACGCACCTGCTTTGGTCAAAAAGTTAAATGTGCTGGGTTTAGCGGTTAGTGGCGCACATGTAAGTTTTGAAAGCCTCGATGCGAAAAATTTTGACAGAACGGTAGCGTTTTATCAGGCGCTCGGATGTAAAAATTTGATCGTAGGTTGGGATGAGCGGGCCTGGCACCCAGAGGGCGTGGTATGGGTGGCTAACGAGTTGAGTCGTTTGGCGCCGCTGTTAGAAAAAAAGGGTATGCGTATTGGCTTTCACAATCACGACCATGAATTCAATGCGTTTAATGGCACTACTTTTTGGGATTACATTGCTACCCATACGCCCGAGAGCGTTATATTGCAACAAGATGTCGGTTGGACAACTTATGCCGGTCAAGATCCTGTGGCTTATGTAGAGCGCTACCCAGGGCGCACACTCACCACCCATTACAAGGTTAAACTACCCGAGGGCGCGCAGGGCAAGTTGCCAATTATTGGTAAGGACACTATTGATTGGTTGAAACTTATCGCCGCGAATAAGACGGTGGGTGGCACCGAGTGGTTAGTGGTGGAGCAGGAAGAGTACCCCAATGGCATGTCGCCGCTAGAGGCGGTTCAGGCCTCTAAACTTGGCTTGGATAGTTATTTGGCTGCGCAGAAAAAATGATAAGGCAGTCAGTTTATCCTGATTTTTGTAGCCTGTAGGGGGTCGATGTGTCGAACCAGGCCATCCGTCTTGTAGTTTGTACCCTGTAGCCGGCCAATGCCTATTGCCCGCCAAGACCCATGTCGTAGATGTGCTGGCACAGGGTTTCAAAATCGTACTGGCTAAGGCCCACATAGACGAGGATGTTGTCGGAAATCCGCTGCCATTCGTAGTCGGTATCTTGATTGCCCAAGGTCTTGTAGTTTTTACAAATAGTTTCAGCCATTTTTAGAATGGCCAACAAGGTTTTCTTGCGGTTGTCTGCTTTTTCTTCGCTGAGAATTTTATTCACTTGATGGTGTTGATGAATGGCTTCGCACAGGTGAATAGGCAACTTCCAGCTCTTGGCCACGTAGTAGCCCACAACGCTGTGGTTGGTGGCGAGAAATTCATTTTCCACATCGGTTACGGATTTGTCTGAACTGGTGTAAGAGCGCTCCATCACCTCGGCATAGTTGGCAAAGCGCATCATCAGCAGCGGAATGCCGCAGTTGTGAAACAGCCCTAGGCTGTAGGCTTCATCCGGCGCATCGAAGCCAATTTGTTTGGCGATGTGGGTTGAGACCTGGGCAATATCGATGGCGCTGTCCCAGAATTTCCCCAAGGCCACAATTTGTTCGTCTGACAGCGCACCTTTGATGGATTGGGCATTCACTAGATTGATGACGGTTTTGATGCCGAGTAGGTTTACCGCTTGTTTGATGGAGGTGATTTTGTTGCTCAGGCCAAAGAATGGCGAGTTAACTGTCTTTAGAATGCAGCCCGACAGCCCCACGTCTTGGCTGATGAGTTTGGCGATGTGATCGATAGAGCAGTTGGGGTCAAATTGCTCCATTTGTAGGTCTACCATGATCTGCGGCTGAGGCGGGATAGATATGCCCTTTAATATGGCATTGACTTGTTCGGCGGTAATTTCTATCACGGGTGCCGACATGCGACCTACTTCCTTGGGCTTAAGTGTTGAGTTTAGATCAGGCAGATCTATTCGGGGTGCTAATCGCGCCTGAATTTCTCAGCGCTGGCCGCTATACTGCGCGCCATCTTATTCGCCGTTGTTTTCGTCTTCTTATTTCGCAAAGGTTTGCCCTATGTCCCTGCCCCACTTGCAATTGAAATCCCAGGCCGATCGGCGCCTTCGCAAGGGCCACTTGTGGATTTACAGCAATGAGGTGGACGTGGCCGCGACACCACTCAAAGGCTTCAGTTTGGGCCAGCAGGTGGAGGTGACATCGGCCGGCGGCAAATCCCTGGGCGTGGCGTTGGTTAACCCCAACAATCTCATTTGCGCTCGCCTAGTCAGCCGCGATAGCCGTTATCCCTTGGATAAGTCGCTGTTCGTGCACCGCTTCAAGCAGGCTCTGAGTTTACGCGATAGCTTTTTCGAGGCGCCTTATTACCGGCTCGTGTATGGCGATAGCGATTTACTGCCTGGCTTAGTCATCGATCGTTTCGGCGCTGTGCTGGTAGTGCAAATTGCCAGCGCTGGGATGGAGGCGTTACGCGCCGAGATAGTGGCAGCCTTGGTGCAGGTACTTAAGCCGGCTGGCATCCTCATGGCCAATGAGCACAGCGCGCGCGAACTCGAAAGTTTGCCGCTCTACACCGAGGTGGTGCATGGCGAGGTGCCAGAACAGGTCGAGCTAATAGAAAATCACACCCGCTTTATGGCGCCGGTGCGCACTGGGCAAAAGACCGGGTGGTTTTACGATCACCGATTAAATCGCGCTCGGCTGCAACAATTTGCCAAGGGCAAGCGGGTGTTGGATGTGTTTTCCTACATTGGCGGTTGGGGTTTAGCGGCGGCGCAGGCTGGCGCCACAGAGGTGGTTTGCGTGGACGCGTCCGAGTCGGCCCTGGCCGGCGTGGTGACCAATGCTGAGCTAAACGGTTTTGCCGATCGGGTCAGCGTCGAGCACGGCAAGGCCATCCAGGTGATGAAGGCGATGATAGAGCGCGGCGAACACTTCGATATCGTGGTGTTAGATCCGCCTGCCTTTATTAAAAAGCGCAAAGACCACAAGGCCGGTTTGGCCGCCTATCGCCATATCAACGAGTTGGGTATGCGCTTATTGGGCCGCGACGGTGTGCTGGTGTCGGGCTCTTGCTCCATGCACTTAGCGACCAAGGAGCTGGAGGAGGCCATCACCGGCGCAGCGCGACACCTAGATCGGCAGGCGCAGCTCATTGCGCGCGGAAGCCAAGGGCCAGATCACCCAGTGCACAGCTGCATTGAAGAAACTGAATACTTGAAGGCACTGTTTTACCGGGTCTATCACGCATGAGGTTTGGCACTATGACACGGATGTTGCTGTTGCTGAGCTATTGCCCGTTTTTGCTGGCGCAAAGCGCGACGCCAAAATCCATTGAAGAATTGGATTTGTCCTATGTCTACGCGCCAATCTTTGGCACCGGCTTTTATCGCGCCGGCGCCGAGGAGGCGGCGGTGCTTAAAGTTGATATCAACAGCTGGGTGTTGGAGCAGTCTGAGCGGGATGAATGGTATTGGCTGTTGCCCGTGTCCGCCGGTGTTCGCTATACCGAGTTGGAAGATATTGTGGGCGAAGTGTTGGATGGCTCGCTGCTGAACTTTTCCTTTCTACCGGGGGTTGCAAGGCGTTATGCCATGAACGAGCAGTGGGAAATTGCGCCGTCGCTGCAGCTGGGCTTCGCCCGAGACGTCACCTTAGAGACTACCCGTGGCTTATATACCGCTGCCCTGCGCAGTACCAATTGGTGGATGCACGGGCAAGATCGCTGGACCTTCGGCAACCGGATTAGATTGGCCGGGCAGAATCACCCCACTAACGATAGGCGTCAAGGCTTCTTGTTGTTGGAGAGCGGGCTCGATTGGGAACGTCGGTTAAACACCGAGTTTATGGGTGAGCCGCTGCTATTTAGCACCTTCTTCTACGGCCAATACTTTATTGAGAACACCGGCATTAAGGCGGCCAGCGGCGAACCGGTTGGCGCGCAATCACTGTATAACCTTGGCTTTACCCTCGGTTGGGACAGGCCCAAAGATTTCTTGGGCTTCTCCGTGCAGCGTGTGGGGATGTCGGTGGCGGCGGGCAATAATATTCGCGCCTATATGTTCAACTTTGGTTTTCCGCTGAGCGTTGATTAGCTGTTGTGCAAGCGCCTGACGTCGACCTTAGAGTGTTTCGACCTCGGCTTTTAGGGGCAGAGTTAATTGCTGCAGCGCTGCGATCGCCGCAACCCATTGGGTCTCGGTGGCGGCGCCTTCCTCGGGCAGTTTATCCAGCACCCGATTTGCCGCGGCCAATTGCTCGAGCCAACTTTTGCTCGCGCCTTGACTCCAGTGTGCCACCAGCGCCGAGCTCTGGTTTTGTTCGATCAAGAGCGCTAAACCATTGAGTTGGGCCGAGAGCAAGCGCTTGCTGCCACCGCTGTACTGGTTGTGGTTTGAAACATCGAGGTGAGTTTGGCTAATGGCATCTAATTGCGGTTGCAATTGCTTGTTTATCAACTGTTCTTCAATCAAGTAAATGCTTGAGGTACGCAGTATTTCCGAGCGTTGTTGTGCGGATAACCCGGTATAGACCTTGCTGTAAACGCCGGTCTCTTGCCAGCGCGCGGCCAGTTTATCGAGGCTGTCGATCGCTAATTCGACCATCAGGCCAAGCAGCGCACGGCGCCGATTGTTGGCTAAATCCTCCACATTTGGCTCATCTTCGCCGGTTGCCTTGAGCGCCTGTTTGACAAAATCTGTCGCCGGCCGCTGGCCTTTGTCGCCCCATAACAGGTAGGCAATTGGGTGCAAACCTAGGGCGCGATCGGCTGGGTCAAACTGCTGGTGGGCTTCTTTTAGCGCCTTAGCCGTGACCGGAATAGCGATATCGTTGACCAGGCCCGAGTGGGTGTAGACGTCGAAATAATCTAGAAAGCCGGGTTGGATAGGCCAGCCATCGAGTTGGTCGTGTAGGGTTTCGAGCTGCACAAAAAGCCCGGGGTGGGCTGCACCCATGGCGAAAAATAAGCTGAAAGCCTGGCCGCTGTTGTGGGCGCTATGCCACTGTTCGCGCGCCTGATTGAGTGTCGCTTGGGTGGGATTTTGCAGCAGCGCCTGAACCGAATCCCTAAGCGCATTGAGTTCAGCCTGGCTGCGTGCAAGCGCCGCCCCGCCCCGGTGCCAGACCGCGAGGCTCTGCTGATCCACCGCTGGCTCGATTTTTTGATTGTTTGCCGTCGGCACAGCCGGTGCATCTGGCACCTTGGGCGTGGCTTCTCTATCTTGGCAGGCAGCTAGGGCCAAGGCGAATAGGGTGAAGGGCAGAATGACGGCGCGCATGGGTTCTTTCCTGAACATTATCGCAAGCTAATGATGGGCCAGTCCTTGGCATTGGCCGCTAGGCGCAATTGCTCACAGGGGTCTACCACTATCGGTTGTTGCACGGCAGAGAGCAAGGGTAAGTCATTGATTGAGTCGCTGTAAAAGTAGCAGGTCTCATTTTCGCGCCCCTGTTGCGCCAACCAAGCCTGCCAGCGCGCCACTTTGCCCTCTTGGTAGCAGGGTGGGTCGATGATTTCGCCGGTGTAGATGCCATCGATAACTTCGGGCTCAGTGGCGATGAGTTCATCGACTTTTAAGGCCGCGGCGATGGGTGCGGTGATGAACCGGTTGGTGGCGGTGATGATCAGCAGGTAGTCGCCCTGCTGGCGATGCTGTTCGATCAGAGCGACGGCTTTAGGTAGCCACAAGGGCTCAATCTTGCACTGCATAAACTCTGTTAGCAGGGCGCTTTGCTCGGCCTGGCTAAATTGAGCGACCTGTTTGAGCACGAAGCGCTGATAGGCACGAATGTCTAGCTCGCCGCGCTTGTAGTCTTCGTAGAATTGATCGTTGCTGCGGCGGTAGCTGGCCACATCTACCAGCTGCTTTTGCACTAAAAACTCGCCCCAACTGTGGTCTGAATCGCCGGCGATCAACGTGTTATCTAGATCAAATATAGCGACGGCCACGACAAGTTCCTGCATTATGGGTGAAAGGCCTGCAAGGATAGCGACTCGCCCGTGGGTTCTCAATGGAAACTCCACTGGGGAAGGTAAATTGCTGAATACACAGCAATTATGGAACAATAGCCGGCATAACAAGGTGTAAGAATACTAAGGAAAACGCCGTGATAGACAATGATGGTTTTAGGCCCAATGTGGGCATCATCGTAACCAATGATCACGGGCAGGTGCTGTGGGCGAGACGCATAGGCGGCCAAGACGCTTGGCAATTCCCACAGGGCGGTATCAACCCCAAGGAAACCGCCGAACAAGCCCTGTATCGGGAACTGTACGAAGAAGTGGGCCTAGGCCCGGACGACGTAGAGATATTGGCCAGTACCAAGGGCTGGCTACGCTATTTACTGCCCAAGAAATTACTGCGCAAGGGCTCCAGCCCCCTGTGCATAGGCCAGAAGCAGCGCTGGTTTTTACTGCGCCTGAAGGCCGATGAGTCGAAGATTAATTTGCACACCCAGAAAAAAGATGAGTTTGATCATTGGCGCTGGGTAAGCTATTGGTATCCTTTGGGTAAAGTGGTGTCTTTTAAACGCGATGTGTACCGCAAGGCTCTGCGCGAGCTTTCGCCGCTACACTGTCGTCATCAGCGTCAACAACTGGGTCACAAGGGAGCGTAAATTTGGCCGCGAGCATGCTCAATTCGCTGCGTAACATCGTGCAAGAAGTTAACGCCGCTCGCGACCTTCAATCGGCGCTGAATATCATTGTGGCGCGGATTAAAGAGTCTATGCACACCCAAGTGTGCTCGGTTTACTTGCGCGATGGTAAGAAAAACTACGTGCTAATGGCTACCGACGGGCTCAACCCAAAAGCGGTGGGAAAAGTCAGCCTGCGGGCCGAAGAAGGCTTGGTCGGCCGCGTGGTGAGCCGCGAAGAGCCGCTCAACCTCGAGCACGCCGAGACCCACCCCAGTTATCAATACTTTCCCGAAACCGGCGAAGAGCGCTTTAGCTCCTTTTTAGGCGTGCCCATCATTCACCACCGCGAAGTCTTGGGCGTATTGGTGGTACAGCAGGTCGATCGCCGGCGCTTTGACGAAGGCGATGAAGCTTTCCTGGTAACCTTGTCGGCCCAGCTCGCGGGGGTTATTGCCCATGCCGAGGCTACCGGTGTGGTGGTGGCCGTGGGGCAAGGCAAGGGCGAGGCCAAATTTATTGGTGTCTCTGGTTGCTCGGGTGTCGCCATCGGCGAGGCGGTGGTGATTTCACCGCCGGCCGACTTAAATTCCGTGCCCTATCAAGTGGTGTCGGATATCGAGGAAGAGATTGCCTTCTTCTACCGTTGTTTGGCCGCCGTGCGCAACGATATTGGCCGCATGAGCGACGAACTGAGAAGCCGTTTGTCGCGCGAAGAGCAGGCGCTGTTTGATGCCTATTTAGCCATGCTCGACGACGCCTCCCTGGGCGGCGAAGTGACCGAGCGCATTCGCGGCGGCGTTTGCGCCCCCTACGCCTGGGCCGATGTGATACTCGAGCACGAGCGCAATTTCAATTCCATGAGCGACCCCTACCTGCGCGATCGCGCCGCCGACGTGCGCGATCTGGGGCGCCGGGTGCTGGCCTATTTGCAGGAGTCGGCGCAGATGTGCCGGGTCTACCCAGACAATACCATTCTGGTGGGCGAGGAATTGACCGCCTCTATGTTGGGCGAGGTGCCGGCCGACAAGCTCGCCGGCCTGGTGTCGGTTGAAGGTTCGCGCAACTCCCATGTGGCTATCTTGGCGCGGGCCATGGATATTCCCACGGTGATGGGGGTGATCGACCTGCCCTACACCAAGTTAGATCAGCGCAAACTCATCGTCGACGGCTACAACGGCATTGTCTATCTGGACCCGTCCAAGGTTCTTAAATCCCATTACAAGGCGATCTTCAAAGAAGAGCAGGCGCTGCAAAAGGATCTAGAAACGCTCAAGGACAAGCCCTGTGAAACCACCGACGGCCACCGGCTTAACCTATGGGTGAATACCGGCTTGATGGCGGACGTAATGCGCTCGCTCGACCGCGGCGCCGAAGGTGTGGGCCTGTACCGCACCGAAGTGCCCTTCCTGTTGCGCGACCGCTTTCCGGGCGAGGAAGAGCAAACCAAAATTTACCGCGAGCAGCTCGAGGCCTTCGCGCCGCGCCAAGTCACCATGCGCACCCTCGATGTAGGTGGCGATAAAGCCCTGCCCTATTTCCCCATAGAGGAAGACAACCCCTTCCTCGGTTGGCGCGGCATTCGGGTCACGCTAGATCACCCAGAGATCTTTTTGGTGCAGGTGCGCGCCATGCTCAAGGCCAGCGAAGGCTTGGACAATTTGCGCATCATGCTGCCTATGATCACCAACATTCCCGAGCTGGATGCCGCCAATGCGCTGATATTGCGCGCCTTTAACGAGGTGATGGAAGAGGGTCATCGCGTGGTTTACCCGCCCGTGGGAGTGATGGTGGAAGTGCCGGCAGCTGTGTACCAAGCCAAAGAACTGGCGGCGCGCGCCGATTTTCTCTCGGTGGGTTCGAACGATTTAACTCAGTACCTGTTGGCCGTGGACCGCAACAACGCCCGGGTCGCGGACTTGTATCAGAGCATGCACCCCGCCGTGCTCAGCGCTTTGCAGGAAGTGGTAGAAGCAGGTCACGCGGAAAACGTTGATGTCAGTATTTGCGGCGAGCTAGCCGGTGACCCAGGCGCTGCGGTGCTGCTCATGGCCATGGGTTACGACGTGCTATCGATGAGTGCCACTAACTTGCCGAAAGTGAAGTCGGTGCTGCGCGCTATCTCGAAAGATCAGGCCTGTGCCCTATTGGCCGAGGTGATGTGTTTACACACCGCCGAGGCCATAGAGGCGACCTTGAACACGCGCTTGCAGGATATGGGTATTAAGCGGCTGTATCGGCCTAATGTTTGAAGCAAAATTTTAGCTGCAAGCTGCAAGCCGAGCAATGGCGCCGGAATTAAACAAGAAAGCCCTTACGGGCATGATCTTTCATCAAAATTTGTAGCCTGTAGGGGGTTGATGTGTCGAACCAGACCATCCGTCTTGTAGCTTGTAGCTTGTAGCGTCAACCGCCGCCGCAGCCAACCGGCTAAGGTTGGTCTTCACCAATTAAAGTTGAAAGCTAAAGCGCTCTCGGGTTTCGCCTACTTGTGTTCCCGTTGCATCAAAGCTGCGCTCAATGAATAGCGCCCGCTGCTGCCGGTCGACTAGTAGCAGGGTGCTGGCGCGTGTGCCATAGCGCTGGTTGACGATGAATCGGCTCGACAGCAGCAGTTCCATGTCTCGGTCTATGCCGGTGTTGGGTAGTTCGGTCACTGGTGCTGGGTCGCGATTGCCGAGCAGCTGCCAGAGACCTAATTCCAGTTCAGCTTCACTGCCCGAGCTGCTCAGTAATTGGCGCAATTCTCGCCGGCCGGATGCCACCTTCGGCCAGGGCGTATTGATGCTGGCATTGCTCAATCCGTGAACGCCCGCGTTGAGTGTTGAGCTCGGCATGGGCCAGCTTTGATTCGACCTCACCTCTAGCTGCCAGTGCCCACCCCTGAGCGCACCCGTGACCAGGTTAAAAGCGCCGAATTCGCGCCCGTCTATGGCGCCCGCATGATCTATAGCAGCCGCGCGCTTGACCAGTTCGCCGCGGCTCAGTTTGCCGGTTGTCTGTTGGCCATTGCGCACATTGGTGAGCGCGCCAAACCGGCCGCGTTGATTGAGTAGCAGCCAGCTGCCCCCCGCCTCGAGATCTTTGCCTCCCAGCCATTGCGGTTGCTCCGGCCAGAAGTGTGCCGCCGCTGTGGGACGCTGGTGAAATTCGTCGCGATTACTGGCCAGAATAAGTGGCCAGTGGGCGTGAGCTTGATGGCCGATAAAGAGTAAACACATGGCAGCTGTGGCAGTGAGCGAGTGAAGAAAGCATAATGCCCGCCTGATGTGCGTTGGATCAACGCCTGATACTCCACAGATTGGAATTGTTCATGTTGAAATACCCAGAAATAGACCCTATCGCCTTTGCTTTCGGCCCCTTTGAGATAGCCGGTTACAGCCTCGGGCCACTCGCGGTGCACTGGTATGGTTTGATGTACTTGGCCGCGTTTCTCGGCACCGGTTTCCTGGCCGCGCGCCGCGCCGCGCGCGCCGATAGCCCCGTCACCAGAGCTCAGGTAGAAGACCTGATCATGTACGGCGCCTTTGGCGTCATCCTGGGCGGACGCATGGGCTATGTGTTGTTTTATAACTTTGATCGCTTCCTCGAAGACCCGGTTTGGCTGATGAAAATTTGGGAGGGCGGCATGTCTTTCCATGGCGGCTTGCTCGGGGTGCTGATAGCGCTCTGGCTCTACGGGCGCAAGATCAAGCAGCCGTTTTTTGCCATTACCGACTTCATTGCGCCCATGGTGCCCTTGGGCTTGGCCTTCGGGCGGCTGGGTAACTTTATCGGCCAAGAGCTTTGGGGTAGGCCCACAGATCTACCCTGGGCCATGGTGTTCCCGCGCGATCCGGAAGCGCTGGCACGACACCCGTCGCAGCTGTATCAAGCCTGCCTCGAGGGCTTGTTGTTGTTCATTATCTTATTTTGGTTTTCCGCCAAGCCGCGCCCGCGCATGGCCGTGAGTGGTCTGTTTATGATGGGTTACGGCTTGTTCCGCTTCATGGTGGAGTTTGTGCGCGAGCCGGATAACCACATCAGCTTTGATTTTTTTGGTTGGGTGACCCGCGGCCAAGTGTTGTCGGCACCTATGTTTTTGCTCGGGCTGATCTTTTTCGTTTGGGCCTACAAGAGACGTGATGCGAGTGGGGTGAAATCATCGTGAAACAGTATTTAGACTTAATGCGCCACGTTCGCGATAACGGCGTGCAAAAAGGCGACCGCACCGGCACCGGCACGAAAAGTGTATTCGGCTACCAGATGCGCTTCGACTTAGCCGAAGGCTTCCCGCTCATCACCACGAAAAAATGCCACTTGAAGTCCATTATTCACGAATTGCTGTGGTTCCTGCAGGGCGATACCAATACCGCGTACCTGAAGCAAAATGGCGTCAAAATATGGGATGAGTGGGCCACGCCAAGCGGCGATCTCGGCCCTGTCTATGGCCACCAGTGGCGCTCGTGGGAGGGCCCCAATGGCGTGGTAGTGGACCAGATCAAAGACCTGGTGCAGATGATAAAAACCAAGCCCAACTCGCGCCGATTGTTGATCTCTGCCTGGAACCCCACGGCGTTACCAGATGAAACCCTGTCGCCGCAAGACAATGTGGCCCAGGGCCGGATGGCCTTGGCGCCCTGCCATACGCTGTTTCAGTTCTATGTGGCCGAGGGCAAATTGTCCTGTCAGCTGTACCAGCGCAGCGCCGATATTTTCCTCGGCGTGCCCTTCAATATTGCCTCTTATGCGCTGTTCACCATGATGTTGGCGCAGGTGTGTGATTTGGCGCTGGGCGACTTTGTTCACACCTTCGGCGATGCGCACTTGTACAGCAACCACGCCGAGCAGGTTGAGCTGCAGTTGGCGCGCACGCCCAAAGCCCTGCCCACCATGAAAATTAACCCAGCGGTGAAGGACATCTTGGCATTCAAGTTTGAGGACTTCGAGTTGTTGAACTACAACCCAGACCCGCACATACCCGCGCCGGTGGCGATCTAATGGCAGGGCTCGCACTCATCGTCGCCATGGCGGAAAATCACGTCATCGGCAAAGACAACCAATTGCCCTGGCACCTGCCTGGCGATCTCGGCTATTTCAAGCGCACCACCCTCGGAAAGCCGGTGATAATGGGGCGCAAAACCTTTGACTCTATCGGTCGCCCGCTACCAGGCCGGCCCAATATTGTGATAACCCGCCAGAGCGGCTGGCAGGCCGACGGTGTTACTGTCTGTAACTCGCTGGATCAGGCTGTTGAGCTGGCACAGAGCCTGCTGGCTGATCTGGGTGTGAATGAAATGATGGTTATCGGCGGCGGCGAAATCTATCGGCAGGCCTTGCCTCTGGCAAACCGTCTGTATTTGACTAAGGTTCATGCAGTTGTCGAGGGCGATGCACAATTCCCGCGTCTTGAACAGCAGCATTGGCAACAAATAAGCGAAGAAAGGCATAGCTCAGGAGGTTCCAATCCTTATGACTATTCGTTTATAGTGCTGGATCGAATGTGAAAGTTGTCGCAAATTTGGCAAGCTTCATAACGATTCACCATGCAGTTGTACGTTTTTTGGGCTGGTGTTACCGCTGTTGGATGTACTTTCCGAGAGTTGTTACCAATCTGTTACCTTTGTGTTACTTAACGGCACAAACTGTTTTTGGATATTCGTCTAGTCGTTGAATCTTGGCGGAGGGGGTCATTACAATGCCACCCTTCTCTGTCGCCGGAGCAACGCGGAATTAAGCGTGTGTGGCAGTGAAATTAAACTGACGCGCAAAGTTGATTGCACAAAAAGCACCCGAGTTGGGGGAACTATGAAGAAGCAACGAATGAAAGCGGTGGCTCTGTCCACAATGCTTTCTGCTGGCGCACTGATTGGCAGTGTGGCTCAAGCAGACCAAACCCTGAATGCGATTCTGCAGACAGGTCAGGCTAAAACCACAGCAGCTATGCAGTCTCAGAAGCGAATCGACAAGATCGCCGACGACACTAACTCTCTGTTGCAGGAATTCAAAACTGTTAATAAGCAGATTGAAGGCTTGAAGGTATACAACGCACAGCAGGAAAAGCAGATTGCTAACCAGCTCGTTGTATTGACTGATCTGGAAGAGTCAATCGACCAGGTAACGGTGATGGAGCGTCAAATCCAGCCGTTGATCCTTCGCATGTTGGATGGTTTGGAGCAGTTCGTTGAGCTGGACGTACCTTTCCACTTGACCGAGCGTCGCGATCGCATCGAACAACTTCGCGCCAACCAAGAGCGCGCGGATATTTCGGTTGCTGAAAAATTCCGTCAAGTACTCGAAGCCTACAAAATTGAATCTGAGTACGGTCGTAAAATCGACACGTATAAAGATACATTGAACATCGGTGGTCAGGATCGCGAAGTGAACATTCTGCGCGTTGGCCGTGTTGCCTTGATGTACCAAACCACTGACACGCGTTTGTCTGGTGCTTGGGATGCGCGTCAAAAGGCATACGTCGAGTTAGATTCTGGCGAATACCGCACATCTATTTTACAGGGTATCAAAATCGCGAAGAAACAAGCGACCAACGATATCATGGGCTTACCCATCTTGGCTCCGGAGGCTAAATAATGAAACTGACCTTCGTAAAGCGCTGCTTAATCGTAGCTGTAGCGGGTATTTTTGGCGCTAGTGCTGCCTTTGCCCAAGACGACAAAGCCGCTTCTTTAGAGCAGCTGTTGAAAATGGTTCAAGACTCTAAAGTGTCTGAAACCCGCGAGCACAAGCAGCGCGAAGCTGAATTCTTGCGCGACAAAGCTAACCAGCAGTCTCTGCTGAACAAAGCCAAGGCTGAAAAAGCTGCCGAAGAGCGTCGCTCTGAGCAGTTGGAAGCCAAATACAAGGCACAAGAAATTCAAGTGGCCGCGAAGCGTAAGCAGCTTCAAGAGCGCTTGGGTTCTCTGAAAGAATTGTTCGGTCACTTGACGTCAACCGCTGGCGACTTGCGCTCTAACATCAATACCTCCGTTGTATCTGCTCAATATGGCGATCGCACCGCATTCTTGGACGCTCTCATCGACAAGATGAACTCGGCCACCAAGCTGCCAAAGATCGATGAAATTGAGCGTCTGTGGTACGAATTGCAGCGTGAAACCATTGAAGGCGCGAAAGTGACTACCTTCACTGGCACCGTCATCAAGCCCAACGGCGAGAAGGCTGCGCAGACTATTGTTCGCGTCGGTAACTTCAACTTGTTGTCTGACGGCAAATACCTCACCTACTCACCGAAAGATGGCAAGATCGAAGAGCTGGTTCGTCAGCCCGATAGCTTCTTGAGCGGTGCGGCGGCGGTACAAGAGGCAACCAGCGGCTTCACCAAAGTTGGTATCGATCCTACCGGTCCATCAGGTGGTTCATTACTGGCTGCGCTGATCAACACCCCTTCTTTGGAAGAGCGTTGGCATCAAGGTGGTACTGTTGGCTACATCATCTCTGCAGTGGGTGCCTTTGCAGCGCTGTTAGCTCTGTGGCGCTTCATCGTGCTGATGGGTATTTCAGGCAAGGTTAACGCCCAGCTTAAGCAGCAGAAAGCCAATACCAACAACCCACTGGGTCGTGTATTGAAAGTCGCTGAAGACAATCCAAAAGTGGACACTGAAACCCTTGAGCTGAAGCTTGAAGAAGCTGTGCTGAAAGAGCGCCCCCAGATTGAAAGCGGCTTACAGCTGTTGAAAATCATTGCGATGGTTGCGCCGCTGTTGGGTCTACTCGGTACCGTTACCGGTATGATCGTGACCTTCCAGGCCATTACCATCTTCGGTGCGGGCGATCCAAAGGCTATGGCCGGCGGTATTTCTGGTGCCTTGGTAACTACCGTACTGGGTCTAATCGTAGCGATTCCAACAGTCTTGATGCACACCCTGGTTAACACCAAGGCCAAGCGTGTTGTTCATATTCTAGATGAGCAAAGCGCTGGTATCATTGCTGAAAACGCCGAAAAGAAGTAGGAGATAAACCATGTTGGCATTGATGGACGCTCTTGCAGCCATTAACGCCTTTATGGACTCGGGTGGCCCTATCCTTAAGTGGATCGCCATCCTCACCTTTGTGATGTGGACTCTGATTTTCGAACGAGTTTGGTATTTCAAAGGTAGTCTGAAAGGCGATGTGCAGTCAGTACTTGATACCTGGGAAGCGCGCAAAGAGCGTAAATCCTGGGGCGCTCATCAGGTAAGGTATGCGCTAGTTTCACGCATCTCCGAGAAGATCAACAGCAATATGGATATGATCGCGACCATGGTTGCGCTCTGCCCTCTGCTCGGTCTACTCGGAACTGTGACGGGGATGATTGAAGTATTCAACATCTTGGCAGTGACGGGCGGTGGTGATGCTAAGTCCATGGCGAGTGGTGTTTCACAAGCCACAATTCCGACCATGGCAGGCATGGTAGCAGCGCTCTCGGGCGTATTTGCTAACACCTTCCTAACCCAAACTGCTGCCAACGAAGCCCAGTTGCTGGCTGACCATCTGACGATGGACCATTAATCGCCTCGGCGAGGCGACGCGGTAGGTCTTTAGGCCTACCGCCCGTTAACCAGTTACAACGAGAACCGTCATGAGTAAAAGACCAAGCCAAGAAGAGGAAGCCGGTGCAATCGATTTAACACCGATGCTCGACGTGGTATTTATCATGTTGATCTTCTTCATCGTGACCGCATCGTTCATTAAAGAAGCGGGTATTGAAGTTAACCGCCCAGACGCAACAACTAGCCTCTTGAAAAAGAACGCTAATATTCTGGTCGCGATTAACGCCAATAACGAGATCTGGATTGCTAAGCAGCAGGTCGATGAGCGCGATATCAAGTCGCACATCGAGCGTTTGCATGCAGAGAACCCCAAGGGTGCTTTGGTAATTCAGGCTGATAACGATGCTAAAATCGAATTCATCCAAAAGGTTATCGAGGCGGCGCGCGAAGTGTCAGTTCTCGATGTGTCTGTCGCCACTGAGAAATAACTCGCTATGAACATCTTAAAAATTGGTGTAGCAGCGGCTCTGGCGGCAGCTACCACGGCAGGTTTGATATTTTTAATGCACTTCCTCATCGCGATGAACGTGACTGAGCCAAAGGACGTTGAAGATACCAAGGTTGTGGATATCCACATGCCCGACCGTGAAATCAAAACCCAGTACGAAACCGATCAAGCTGTAAAGCCTGATGACCCGTTGAATCCACCGCCAGAAATGCCGGAAATGGATTTTGACACGCCCGATCTCAACCCGAACGCCATCAACATGGGAGCGCCGAAATTAGCGGCAAACTTACAAGTTGGCGGCATTGGCGGCTTTTCCAGTGATGGCGAGTACTTGCCTATCGTTAAAGTCCAGCCCGTGTACCCACGTCGCGCCCTCCAGCGTGGCATTGAAGGTTACGTAATTGTCGAGTTTGTGGTTACCAAGAACGGTTCCGTGCGCGACCCTGTTGTTGTTGAAGCAGATCCCGAAGGCATATTTGACAGTGCGGCCACCAAAGCTGCGCTAAAATTCAAATACAAGCCCCGCGTGGTGGACGGTGAGGCCATTGAGGTTCCCGGTGTTCGCAACAAAATCAGCTTCGCGATTGCGAAGTAACTGACTGGAGTGATTATGACTATTAAGACAGCAGTTACCCGTATTGTAAAAAGCACGCTTTTTGCCGCCCCGCTTTTGTTGGCACCTGCGCTTGCAAGTGTTGCCTTAGACGGCACGGTATTAAGTGGTTTGGTGAGCAGCAGTGTTGCCTATGCGCAAGACGATGCCAAGCCGCAACACAAAACCCGCAAAACCCCAGCCCTGCGTGAAAACGTTTACAAGAAGCTCGCCGAGGTTCAAGTATTCGCCGACGCTGGTGACTGGAAAGCAGCGTTAAAAGAGCTGGACGAGCTAAAAGGCGACACCGCTAAGTGGAATGGCTATGAGTTGGCGCAACTGTGGAACTACTACGGTTTCGTCTACTACTCATTAGAGCGTTACCCCGATGCGTTGAAGGCCTACGAGCGCGTTGTGTCTAACCCCGATGACATTCCAGAAGGTCTAGAGACGGCCACCTTGTATACCATGGCGCAGCTCTACTTCATTCAGGAAGATTACCGCAAAGCTGTGGATATCTTGACTCGCTGGATGGCCGCGTCACCGATTGTTGGTGCCGATGCCTATGTACTTCGCGGTCAGGCTTACTACTCGCTGAATGACTTCAATAAGGCGTTACCGGACATCAATTGGGCGGTAAACGATTACGAAGGCAAGGGTAAGGTTCCGAAGGAAAACTGGTTCGCTCTACAGCGCGCAATTTATTACGAGAAAGGCGATAACAAAACTGTTATTAAGATTCTCGAAAAGTTAGTGCGTCACTACCCGAAAGCCTCCTACTGGCGTCAGCTAGCAGGTATGTACGGCTCGGTGAACCGCGAGAAAGACCAGCTCCATGCGTCTGAAGCCGCCTACATCATGGGCGCGGTGACTAACGAGAAAGAACTGCTCAACATTGCTTACCTATTCCTCGGTGAAGAAGCGCCTTATAAGGCAGCCAAAATTATCGATAAGGGTATTAAAGACAAGCGTATCGAGCCAACCTCCAAAAACTTAGAGACCTTGGCGGTTTCCTGGCGCCTATCGCAGGAAATTAAGAAGTCTTTGCCAGAGATGGAGAAGGCTGCGGCTAAATCCGATACCGGTGACTTGTATGCACGTCTTGCGGGTATTTACCTCGACAATGACATGTACAACAAAGCTATCGATGCCGGTGAAGTGGCTCTGAAGCGCAAGGGCATTAAGCGCGAAGATCAATTGCAAATTGTTCTTGGTATGGCCTTTGTTAGCCAGAAGAAATACGACTCTGCGATTAAAGCCTTTGAAAAAGCGAAGGAAGATAAGCGCTCTGCGAAATTCGCATTGCAGTGGATCGAGTTCGCCAAGAGTGAGAAAGAGCGGGAAAGGCAGCTTGCGTTGTAAGTTGGTTTTCCGTTATAAAAAAACCGGCCTTTGGGTCGGTTTTTTTATGTTCGAATTTCTTAGCCGCAAGCCGGATGGCCGGACCCCACAAAGGGGAAGTAGACAGGCGAAGAAGTTTACAGTTTACAGGACGGACAAGAGCGGCTTTGGGGGTAAGTTGGTGTGTGGGTCGCTGGTTTAGACTGAGTAAAAGTAAAAGTAAAAGTAAAAGTAAAAATGTATTTGTGAGCGATGAGTGGTTCGGCTGAATTGGTGGTGTAAAAAAGCCGCGCTGGGCGCGGCTTGATGTTTCGGAGCTTAGTTAAAAGCTGTAAGTCACTTTGCCGTAAAAATACTGGCCGCGTGGGTCGTGTTGGCTCGAAACATAACCGTACAAGTCCGAGTCGCCGTCGCCGCTGGCAAAGGGCACGTCTTCATCGAGTAAGTTATTGACGCCGATGCTTAGCAAGGTATTTTGCAGGCCGGTATAGCGCGCCTGCAAGTTAACCGTTGCCATGGCATCGACGGTTCTGGTGGCATCAATGTAATAGTTAGTGCCGCCATCTAAGTCGTCGAAAGAGCCGATGTAGTTAAGCGTTGCAGAGAGGCCAAAGTTTTCGAAGTCCCAATCGCCGGTGGCATTCCAGCGATGTTTCGGATATTTATACTTCCCGGCCAAGTCAATAGAGGTAAAGCCATCGCCGCTTGAATCAAGTTCAACCCGTTCGAACTCGATTAAATAAGCATAATCTAAGCGGAGGTTAACAGTGCCCCCCATAGCGTCTAAGTCAGCCCAGAGTAAGCTAAAGTCGATGCCGGTAACATTTTGCTCGCCGATATTAATAAAACTACTGTTGATTGATTGAATCCCGCCAAGGGTGTCGCCAGGTAGGGGTGTAGATCTTATGCAAATATCGCTATTTTGATCGCCACAAAACTGCGCCAGTAAATATTCTATTGGCTCCTTATCAATCTTGCCTTCCTGTTTAATATTCCAATAGTCCAGCGACAGGGTTAAAGAGTCCGTTGGGTTGTAAACAACACCTATATTTGCACTTTCCGACTCTTCTGCCTCTAGGTCGGGATTGCCAGCAAACACCACCGTATAGTCTGTTTTAGCACAATAGGCGATGTTAACTGCACAGCCATAGTCATCGGTTAGAAACAGAGACTCTTGCGAAGGACCTAAGCCAACTTGTGCTAAGGACGGTGCCCGAAAGCCTGTGCCCCAAGAAGCGCGTAAGGCAATTGTTTCATTCGGAGCCCAGCGAATATTGGCCATAGGGTTGGTGGTCGAACCAAAATCGCTATAGCTGTCGTGCCGCCCGGCTAGGCTAATATTTATGGCGTCTGTCACCGGTAACGCAAATTCGACATAGGCCGAAGAAATATCGCGGTTGGCAGAAGCCGACACGGATTCGGTACCGAAGATTAAACCGCGTTGAAATTGATCATCGGGCGTATCTGTGGCGCTCTCTTCTCGATACTCAAGACCGGCGGCCATGGCGGCGTTGCCACCGGATAGCGCGAATAGCTCGCCATCCACGTTGAACTCGACACTTGAAAGTTGTGACGAGCCGCTGCGCACGAGGCTGGTGGTAATGGCATCGATAACGCTGTCGGGATTGGTGACGCCACCAAAGGGGTTGTAGCGGCCAGCGTCGATTTCTTGCTGCAGTAAATCTGTTCTTACCCAACCCTGTGAGCGATCGCCCGTTTGCGTGGATTCGCTGCGGGCTCGCTGTGCGGCCAGCTCCCAATCCCAATCGGCAACTTTGCCGCGCAAACCAAACACACCGCGCACGTTATCGGTTTCAATGTCCCAAGCGCGCGCCCCGGCATCTACTGTGCGGTAACGATTTATGCTGATAGTGGTGGCGCCGGTAAAGGGATTGTTTGGATGAGATACGGGTACTGTGAGGCCAGCGCCCTCATCGAGTGGGGTAGGTGCGCCAAACGCCGATGAAGTGTTGTGCTGAACTGCAATTTCGGTAAAAAATTCTATCTCATCGGTCAGGTTTCGGTGCCCGCTAACTATGATTCCCGCGCGTTCCGCCGCGGGTGTTAACACAGCCCAAGGGCCGTAATCGTAGACGCAGGTTGGATCAAAGTTGCTGCCGGCTGGACAACCCGGATCGATAGTAATGACTCCGTCGACGGTGAAGTTGCCAGGGTAACCCCGGGAAGAGCGGTAATCGAAGCCACCATTCGCCGTTTGATCCGCCGTGCCTAGGCGACCGCGATCGACATTCATGAGCGCGGTATTTTTGAAGTAATC